>NZ_BAAAOP010000005.1:393956-723274 GCF_039530485.1 Leucobacter alluvii
CTGACACCGTGAAGTTCCGGAGCCGACTGTCGCCTGAGAAGCGTCGGCCCTCGGCGTTCTGGGTGCTGGCCCTCATGATCCTGCCGTTCTGGTCGCTCATGGTGCGGTACCGTTTCACGCCGCAGTCGAAGCTTCCGGAGCGCGGGCCCTTCATCCTCGCCCCGAATCACTACAGCGAAGTCGACCCGATCGCGGTGGGCGCCGCTGTATGGCATCTCGGCCGCTTGCCGCGCTTCATGGCGAAGGCCAGCCTCTTCAAGGTGCCCGTCCTCGGGTGGCTCATGCGGGCATCCGGTCAGGTGCCGGTGCAGCGCGACGGTGTCGCCCGCTCCGCGAGCCGCGACGGCAACCCGATGAGTGCGGCCTCGCAGATCATCGAACGGCAGGACGGCGTGATCGTGTACCCGGAGGGCACGCTCACCCGTGATCCCGACCTGTGGCCGATGCGGGGCAAGAGCGGAGCCGTGAGACTCGCACTCGAAGCGGGTATTCCACTGATCCCGGTGGCCCACTGGGGCACGCATCGGCTGATGCCGCGCTATGCGAAGCGACTGCACCCGTTTCCGCGCAAGACGATCGAGGTCGCCATCGGCGAACCGCTCGATCTCAGTCGCTACGCGGGCAAACCGGTCGATCAGCGAACCATCAACGAGGCGACGCGGGAGCTGATGGACGCCATCACGGCGCTCCTCGCCGGGCTCCGAGACGAACAGCCGCCGGCTGAACGCTGGGATCCGAGCAAGCACCAGCAGAGCGAAACGGGGCGCTTTTGACTACTCGATCCGCAGCAGCGGGATCGGTCCACAGTGATCGCAATCGGGGCCGAAGGGTCGCGGTCATCGGCGCGGGGAGCTGGGGAACCACCTTCGCCAAGGTGCTCGCCGACGCGGGGTGCGACGTCACGATGTGGGCGCGTCGCCCCGAGATCGCGAATGAGATCCAGGTCGCGCGCCGCAACAGTCAGTATCTGCCTGGCGTGAATCTGCCGAAGACGCTCACGGCGACGGACGATCTGGCCACGGCGCTGCAGGGGGCGCGACTCGTCTTCCTCGCCGTCCCGAGCCAGACGCTGCGTCAGAATCTCATCGACCTCGAACCGTATCTCGATCGTCGGTCGGTGCTCGTGAGCCTGGTGAAAGGCGTCGAGAAGACGACGACCATGCGGATGTCGGAGGTGATCGCCGACACGCTCGATCTCGGACCCGAGCGCATCGCGGTGGTATCGGGCCCCAACATCGCCCTCGAGATCGCGAAAGAACAGCCAACTGGAGCCGTGGCTTCGTGCGTGGACCTCGGCGTCGCTCAAGAAGTGGCGATGGCTGCGAACGCGCCGTACTTCCGAACGTACGTGAATACTGATGTCATCGGAACGGAACTCGGCGGCGTGCTGAAGAACCTCATCGCGCTCGCCATCGGCATCGTGGACGGCGTCGGTTACGGCGAGAACACGAAGGCTGCGATCATCACTCGCGGGCTCGCCGAGATGACGGAGTTCTCGGTAGCCTCAGGCGCCGATCCTGCGACCCTCTCCGGTCTCGCGGGCCTCGGCGATCTCATCGCCACCTGCCAGTCGCCGCTCTCCCGCAACAACACCGCAGGCCGCCTCATCGGTCAGGGGTACACGCAGGAGGAGACCCGCGAGCAGATGCAGCAGGTCGCCGAAGGCATCACGTCGGTACCGCCCGTGCTCGAACTCGCTCGGGAACGCGGAATCGTCATGCCGATCGTCGAGCAGGTGCAGATGGTGCTCAGCGGCAAGATGCAGCCCGAGTACCTCGGCCCGCACCTCGCCACCGAAGACGACGTGCCGCAAGCGGAACTCAGCTTGGGATCGCCCCAGATCGGTCGACTGAAACGACTGTTCGACCGTATGAAGGGAACACGCGGGTGACTGCCAACGCACTCCGAGAAGATGCTCCGGCGAAGCGCACGGTGGTGCTGCTGTTCGGAGGCCGGTCGAGTGAGCACGGCATCAGTTGTGTGACCGCAGCGGGTGTGCTCCGCGCGATCGACCGCGCGAAGTTCGACGTGATTCCCGTGGGAATCACTCAGCAGGGCGCCACCGTGCTGATGGAAGAAGCGGATCTCGACGGGTACCGGCTCGACGCAGCAGCGCTTCCCGAAGTCGCCGACAACGGCACCCGCGTGCTGTGGCCGGCGTCGACCGCCACCCGTGTCATCAGCGTGATCGACCGTTCGGGGCGAGTCCGAGAGGTCGGGAGTGCTGACGCAGTGCTGCCGATGCTGCACGGTCCCTACGGCGAAGACGGCACCGTGCAGGGCATGCTCGATCTCGTGGATCTGCCCTACGTGGGGAGCGGCGTGCTGGGATCGGCCCTGTGCATGGACAAGCACGCGGTCAAGACCGTGCTGGCAGATGCGGGCATCGCCGTGGCGCCGTGGAACACGGTGACGCGTTCTCAGCTCGACGCCGACCCCGCATTGGTCTCCCGGCTCGACGCAGATCTGACGTACCCGCTCTTCGTGAAGCCCGCCCGGGCGGGATCGAGCGTTGGCGTCAGCAAGGTCGTCGCGCCGGCGGAGCTGCCGGCGGCGCTGGAAGTCGCGTTCGCCGAGGATCGCACCGTGCTCGTCGAATCCGGCGTCGTCGGCCGCGAGGTCGAGATCGCAGTGCTCGAGGGCCGCCGCGAGGCGCGCCCGCGAACGAGCACCGTGATCGGCGAGATCGTGATCGCCGGCGGCGGCTTCTACGACTTCGCGTCGAAGTACCTGGATGGTTCAGGCGTGCGCCTGGACCTGCCCGCCGAGGTGAGCGAAGCGGAGTTCGCGGCGCTGCAACGCGACGCTGTCCTCGCGTTCGAGATCGCCCAGTGCGCCGGGCTTGCGCGAGTCGACTTCTTCTTGACGGAGAACGGGCCGGTGCTCAACGAGATCAACACGCTTCCCGGTTTCACGCCGATCTCGATGTACCCCCGTCTCTGGGAAGCATCGGGACTGAGCTACACCGAGCTCATCACGGAGCTCGTCGAGCTCGCGATCGAGCGCCGCCCGGCGTACTGAGCTGCCTCGACGTTACGGGTGCGTCGTCACTGCTTCGCTCCGGGGACGTCGAACGTGTCGGAGAGCGTGGTGCACTCGCGCTCTTGAGGGAGCTGCTGCACGACCGCATTGAGGTCAACCGTCGTTTCGGTGCCGCTCACCTGCTCGGAGTCGACGAAGACCGCGAGGCCGGGCGTTCGACCGTACGGCTCGAAGCGATAGATGGGAGCTGCTGAGTCGTCGATCACCCAATCGACGCCGTTGACGTTCACGCACGTGTCCGTCGTCGGTCCGCTCGGCTCGACACCGCACACGAGTTGCACGGCGCCGTCACCCCAAGCGCCGGTCGCCTGGGCGTTCGTGTAGCGCCGTTCCTCCCCGGCGACGATGTCGGGCAGCCGCACGATCACATTGGCGCACGCCGGATTATTCGCGTCCTCCGCAGCGTCCATCGGCACGATGGGAGCGCATGCAGACAGGAGGGTCGCGGTACTCGCGAGTGCTGCTGAGAGTGCGACGATCTTGAGGGCCCGAAACTTCACCGTTCCAGCCTACTCGCCGGGGCCTGGTCGAGTGCCGGGCGCGGTGGCGAGGCGCGGACGCGTGAGCGACGGTAGCGTAGGAACGTGGAACCACGAGAGACGTTCGCGCCCACGGTCGGAGAACTGGGTGAGTCCGGCGTGCTCGCGCGCGTACTCGCGCAGCTCTCAGAGGCGAGCGCCGTCGAGCTGGGCCCGGGCGACGACTGCGCGGTGCTGCGGCACGAGGGCGACATCGTCGTGACGACCGACACCATGATCGAAGGCCCCGATTTCCGCCTCGCCTGGCATGACGGCTTCGAACTCGGCTGGAAGTTGGCGGCGACGAATCTCTCCGACGTTGCCGCCATGGGCGCGCGTCCGACCGCACTGACCGTCGCTCTCGCAGTGCCGCTCGATACTCCCGTGCATCTCCTCGAGCGAATCGCGGAGGGTCTCGACGCTGCGTGTCGTGCGCTGGCGCCGGGGTGCGGCGTGGTGGGCGGCGACCTGGGGAGAGCGCCTGTGGTGACTGCCGCGGTCACGGCGCTCGGCGACCTCGAAGCGCGGGCGCCGGTGCTGCGTTCCGGCGCCCGCGCGGGCGACGTCGTGGCGTACGCGGGGGAGTTGGGGCTCGCAGGGCTCGGTCTCTCGCTGCTCTTCGCGGAGGGCCTCGCGTCCGACGGCACCGCGAGTGCGGACGCCGTCCCAGGGCTCTGGGCCGCGCATCCGGAGGTCCTCGCCGCGCAGCTCGCGCCGGCGCCTCCCATCCCGCTCGGTATCGCAGCGGCGCAGGGCGGGGCAACGGCAATGATGGACGTCTCCGACGCTCTCTCGATCGACAGTGAGCGCCTGGCTCGCGCGAGCGACGTGCAGATCGGCTTCTCCTCGGCGCTGCTCGAACGCGGCTTCGGCGAGCAGAGCGGAGTCGTGGTGCCGGTCGAAGCGATGCTGCACGGCGGCGAGGATCACGGTCTGCTCGCGACCTTCCCCGCCGACGTCGCGCTGCCCGCCGGGTTCCTGCCCATCGGGACCGTGGCGGCGGCGCCCAAACCAAGATCGTCGGTCGAAGCCGACCCGGCCGCGGCACGGATGGTCGTCGGACAGGTTGCCGGAAGGTTGTCGCTCGATGGCACAGCGCTCGTCTCGCGCGGCTGGGACCCCTACACCGTGCAGTATCCAGGTACTGCATGACATGTGGCGAAGCTCAGCGACCCAGCGAGTCAACCGAGAAACATACTCGATACGAACCCCATTGTGTTCCATGCAACGTGCACCGAAATAGGAACCAAGATGTTTCGTTGCGAGAGCAGGTACAGGGCTCCGAGCAGTAGCCCAACAAGGCCGTAATTCAGAAGGAGCGGCCACTCGGCGATACTTCGGAGATGCAATGCGCCGGCCAGGGCGCTGGACACGATGAGCGCCACCCATTCTGGTGTCGGCGGGCAATCTTCCCGATGAGCACTCCGCGAAAGATGACCTCTTCGAGCACGGGTTCGACGATTCCCGATGCGACGAAAAGTAGACTCGCCAGTAGCACGGAACTCTTCGCGAGCACCGGTAACTGGGCTGTCGACTGCGCGTTCTCTCCGTCGGGTGGCACTCCCAGGTGGAAGAAGATGGTCGTAGTGATGATTCCTCATAGGTAGGCCGTGACGAATCCGAAAGTTCCCCATCCCACGAACCGCCATGGGCAATGCGAGTCGCCCTCCAACCCGAAGCGAGCTCGCGACGGAAACACCGGAAAGCGGCGACGCCGATCAGCACGTACACCATGAGGCGTGCTGTGGCGGTGCCCTCGCGGTGCTTCTCCCGGGAACCTTCGTCTCCGGCAACGTGACCGAGCAACAGGTAGACGATGAATACCCCGATGACACCGATTTGTGCATACGAGAGCACATTTCGCTCCGACCACGAAGTTGAGTATCGAACTTCAGTTTCTGCGGTAGGGGGAGTCTGGACACGCAGTGAGGCGGACCGAACTACCACTGACGGATCTCGTCCGGAAGTGAATCGCATAGTGCTTCTGCGGACGTACGTAAACAGGGACTACTCAGAACGGTGATAATCGCTACTTAGAGCGGTGCGGTCCATTACTGAATTGTTGCCCTGACTGGGAAAGGCGTTGTTCTCGGCACTCGCGAGAACATCATTGACTATCGGTTTCCGACGTACTTATGGTGATACTGCAGCTGGCGCCATCCGCGATCGTTGAGCGGGACTGCACTCTATGCGAGGCGCCGCAGCACCAGCGTCGGTGCACGGGCAGGAGGCCAAACAAGTGGGCAGCAGACGGGGGATCGTTGGGGCCGCGATCGCGAGCGCGGCGGCACTTGGCGTGCTGGCGTTCACCGCATCGACGACGGTTGCCGGGTTTCAGTCATCCAGTTATGCGAGAGCAGAACTCGCAACCGAGGCCATGATCTCGGCGTATCCGGTACGTCAAGACATGTCGCCCGGTTCGGCGCTGTATCTGAATCGTTTCGGCGAACTGTACGTCTCGGGGGATCGGCGAAGCGGGAATGGCGCGGGAACTGCAAGCACCGCACTGAACTTGACGCCCCCAAATCAGGTTGTCTTCCCAGAAGGGGTGCGGATCGTCGACGCGGGCTCATCTGGAAACGATTTCAACTGGGGGCAGCAGACCTTGTTCTCTGCGCTCGACGACCAGGGGCGCGTTTGGACGTGGGGTCAGGCCTGGGGAGGGCACACGCTCATCGGGCGCGGCCCAATCTCCGCTTCCGAGTCTTGGACGCCAGGTCAAGTCACGACAACCGACACCGGTGAGGCGCTGCCCGAGATCATCGATCTCCAGCAGATCGAGAATCAGGTATATGCGTTGGATGTCAGCGGCACGCTGTGGGCGTGGGGTTATGGTGGCGAGAACATGCCGACCCCGACGACCGGCAATAAGCCGCTTCCTTCGCGAGCAAATACGACGACAGCTACGCCGGGCCTTGCTGCCTGCGTCTCCAACAACACGGGTGATGTCGTCTGGCACACCATCTGGGGCGGCTACGTTTCCGCGGGCGGAGTCGCAACGAACGGCCTGATCTATACCTGGGGCTGGGACAACTCCAACGGGGTGTCCACCACTCAAACGAATCAGGGGTGCCCGATCCTCAACCAGGGTGCCAACGAGGTGCTGTTCGAACGATACCCGGAGTTGTATCAGACCGCCGACGGTCTGACGTACGACCCATCGGCGTTGCCCACCGAAGCGGAGCGCACCGCCCGGTATGAGGCGATCGTTGAACATCAATCGGAAGTCACGACCGGTCCTTGCGCCCAACCGACGCGCAAGGAGAACGGGGTGGATGCGAGCGAGTGCCCGGTTCGCCAACTCGGTTTCTCATCGCGAGCGCCGCGCCTCCTCCTGCAGAACGGCGACCTGTACACCTGGATGGTCTCGACGGACATGACGTACGGGTTCTACTTCCTCGGCCGTCCGAGCAGCACGAACCAGGCCGATCCGAACTTCCGCAACCGGCCCGCGCTCGCGCTCTCGAACGTTGATTCCACAGTCTCGGGCGTCGGTTCGATGCAAGCGCTCACCCGCGATGGGCTCGTGTATGGATGGGGCCTCAACAACTTCTGCCAAGCAGTCGGAGAACGGACGTCGGGCTCCAACCCATGCAACAGCAATGTCGCCGCAGATATCGTCACGCTCCCTCGCCTTGTCGGTGGCATACCGGGCGACGTCCCCATCGCCAGGCTCAGCTCGACGCAGTGCGCTGCGTGGGCCACCTCTGCCGACGGAGCCGTCTGGGGGTGGGGCGGAGGCACAATCGTAGCCACCGGGTGGGTGACCTGCGGCACGGCTGGAGCCACGTACAAGATCCATGACCAGCGCGCCGCAACCGTTTCGACGCCATTCGGAGCTCCCATCACTGCGACTTCCACGGCCACCACACCCGTCCTCGAATAGTCCCACCATGAAATTCTCCAGTCACTCATCACGCGAAAGGCGACACTCATGAACGAAACGCTGCAGTCTTCAGACGCACCCTCCGAAGCTCCTACCGAAGCTCTCACAGAACGGCGGCGCGGGAGGAAGCGCCTGATCATCGCGGGCGGCGCACTGATCGGTGTTGGAGCCCTCGCGACAGTCGCCGCATTCACTGATTTTGGCTTGCTGAATCTCGGCGGCGATGGCGGCTTCGGCGGCCCCGATAACGTCTACAACATCCAGGTTTCCGCCGGGCAGGAAGACACGGTTGGAGATGTCGCAAGCTGGATCGAGGCAAATCCCGATGCCGTGGATGTCGTGCCCATTGCAGGCGCTGATTCGCTCATCCCGGGCGGGGCTCCGGTCGACGTGAGCATTCCCGTTCTCAACGCTTCACCGACGTTCGGTTCGACGTTGGAAGTCTCGATCGAAGACACCACGCCCGTCGACTCCGATGGCGCGCAGGAGACTCGGAACAATGCGTACGCGGCTCTCGCGAGGGTCAGCATTGCACAAGTGGCGGACGCCTCTACGACGCCGACGTCATGGGTCATCGAAGACGCGACGATCTCGGCGGCCAACACGGCACTGGACACTCTCGCTGCGGAAGCCGGCGTCGTGACCGTCGTCAGGGTCGAGCTGGTCGAAGGGGCGACTCAAGAAGAGACGAATGCCGCAAACGGAGGCATGGTCAACCTGCAAGCGCGCTTCGACGGCACTTCCGTGAACTGATTTCCGACAACCACGCTACTCGAATGACTCGAAAGCAGGTGATCCGTGCCGCAGATTCGCTCGCAACGACGTGTCCGTCGTGACATCGCCGCAACGATCATCGCATCTGCGATCGTCGCCATCGGGTTGCTCCTCGTTGCAGCCACCACGCTGGTCACCGGTGCGGCTGAAACCGGAAGGGTGGGCGGTCGAGCCGTCATCGGCGCAGCTGGAGCGGACGCTTTCGCCGTCCAAGTGGCGGGACGCGAAGGCGAAGGGTGGGAGCCCACTGCATCGGATTGGGTGTACGCCCGCACGAGCGGATTCGACGTGCCCATGGATCTCGAACAAGGCTTCGGACCAGGAGCTTCACGCGTCTTCACGCTGGGTGTGCGCAACGCGAGTCCTGAACTGCCAGGCGCGATCAGCATGGAGATTCTGAACCGGGATGCCGCTGAATCGGCGCTTTTCGATCGACTCCTCTACACGGTCGAGATGCGCGGCGATGTACTGCTCGATCGGGTTCCTGGAGACGAGCTCGACGCCATGACGCCGGTGAACCTCGGGTACTTCGAGTCGGAAGACGCGAAGACCCTCACGATGACGGTCACGATGCCTGAAGATGCCGGCAACGAGTTGCAGCGTGAAACAGCGCGAGTACAGGTGGCGATGCGGGGAGTTTCACAATGAAGCGCCCGATACGGCTGGCGGCTGTCTTGCTCGGCATCGGCTCGGTGCTCCTGATCGGCACGACGGCGGCCGCATTCACGCAAACGCTGCAGGCGGACGGGTCGCTCTCTGGTTCGGTCGCCGTCGCTCAGGGGACAGATCCCGCTGATCGCTACGGGGATCCAGCGCAGCCCAATATCGTCGCGGAGGTCACCCCCGACTCTCGCGGGATTGCGACGCTCTATGACGATCAGCGTGCATACCCGACTCGTCCTACGGCAAGCTTCACGGTCCAGGCCGCGTTGCTCGAAGGATCAGCTCCTGCAGATCTGCGCGCGATGCTGAGCGCCCCCGAGGGCGAGGCAGCCTGGATCGCGCCGTATCTGCGATTCGGAATCGAGGTCGATGGCGTGAATCAGGATCCTGACGGCATTCCCCGAAGCATGCAGCAGGTCAACGATGCAAATGGCATCCACATCGGTACGCGCGAGGCCGGCGCTCCCGCGTCGCAGATCCTGATCAAGGTGTGGCTCGCACCCGATGCACCTCAGGCTGCCTACGGCCAGCAGGTGCCGGTGGACGTCACGATCATCGGGCAGACGACCGCCGGCACGACCTTCGAACTGGAGATGACGCTGCAATGAGACCGTGTCGCATCGCTCTCAGCGCGGTCATCGCTCTTGCGCTGAGCTGTGCCGTCGCCTCTCCGGTGCTCGCCGCCGGGGTGCTCGAGCCAGTGGGGCCCACGAGCGTGGAAGTTCGTGTGGCAGGGCCCGGTCACGGCGTCGCATGGGACATGTCTGCGCGAAACGTCGCCAGCGCAATGATCACGCCGACGCTCCGGGTCACGGAAGTGACTGGCACCATCTTCGAGGGGCCGAATCCTGCGACTCTCGAGCTGAGAACTGACGACGATGTCTTGTACACCGGGAACGCCGAGAGCCTCGTCGGGGAGGTCTTCGAGGTCTGGGACGTTGCCGACGACGAGGTCGTGTCAGTATCCGCATCGGTGCACCTGCCTGCCGAGGCCGGAGATGAGTATCGCACCGCGACAGGGGTAGTGAACTGGGAGTACACAGCATTCGCCCCAGAACCTCCGGCGGCTCTGCCGCCCGCCCAGCCCGGTCAACCCGGCGCGCCCGAGCAGCCGAGGCTTCCGATGACCGGCGCGTCAAGCCCAGCAGCGATCGCTGCGTGGGGGATCGCGATCGGACTCGCCGGCGTGCTGCTCTCGTGTGCAGCGCGACGCCCACTCAAGAAACGAAATGACTCATGAGCGCAACTCGGATGACCTTGCACCGGGATCGTGCGCGGCCCACGCACCGGGTGTCGAGCAGCACTTGGGCACTGATGCTCATGATCATCGGGGCGCTGACGGCCAGTGGTGCGGTGGTCGGCTCGACGGTAGCCGCCTTCTCCGACCGAGCTGAGCTCGGAATCACCGCCGAGACTCAGTTCGATGCGCTGCTCATCCACGGTGACGAGACCGTGACGGGGTTCGGCACCGATGGTATCGACGCTGCACTCACGGGGGACGAACCCTATGTCCCGGGAGCCACCGCGATGGCCACGCTGCGCGTCGGCAACAACAGCTCTCGAGTGCCACTGACACTCGCCTCTACGGTGTCCGGAGAGGGCGACCTCAGTGAGGCGACGCGAATTTCGGCCACGGTCACTCGCGAGGACGGCGGCGTCGAGACCGTGCTCGGAAACCCGGATTCCCCCGCCGACGGCGTGCCGCTGAATGATGCGACGACAGCGGATTTGGTACTCGCCGCTCGTGATGCGCCGCCGCTGCTCGACGGAGAGACCTGGTCTGGGCCCGACGGGAGCGCCGCGACGCTCCGTGTCTACGTGCACGTGCTCGACCTCCCCGAACTCCGAGATCGTGAGAGCGGTGCGTTGGATCTGTCGATTGCGTTGACCGCCATTTCGGGAGCGTGACACGGCGATGAGCGACGCAGCAGAGGCCAGGGGTGGCATGAGAGTCTTTCGGATCGTTCGTTCGATTCTGTTCAGTATCGGCGCGGTCGCAGGGGCAGGATCGATTCTGCTGGTAATCGCGACGCTCGCATTCGGTCTCCGTCCGCTCGTCGTGATCTCCGGGTCGATGGAGCCAGGGATTCCCACTGGCTCGCTGATTCTCACGCGCACGGTTCCCGCTGCCGACCTGGAGATCGGTGACGTGGTGACGGTGCCGCGCCCCGACGGTCGCGGCCCCGTCACCCATCGAGTCGTCGAGACTGAAATGACGGAGCAGGGACCAGTCACACTGGAGCTGCAGGGCGACGCCAGTGCCGCGAAAGACCCGCAACCCTATGTGGTGAACGAAGCCGGTCTGCTCCAACTCACGGTACCGGGGCTCGGGGTCGTCGTGCAGGGACTGCGAAGCCCGCTCGGTATTGCGGGGGTCGGCACGGTGCTTGTTGGGCTCGTGCTGCTCTACTTCGTCCAGCCCACCGGAGCGAGCCCGAAGCCCGAGCACACCGCAGAATCCTGAATCTTCCAGAACGGGAACGTGTTCGTAAGCGACAACGTTCTCTCGGACGGGCGAGCCTTTCGTTCGGAACCTGGATCTGGCCATCGGAGTGAGCCCCTTCGGGATGAATCACTAGAGCGTTGAGAGGGGTTTTCGGCTCGATGCCCAGATGAGATCGATGAGCGCAGCGCGTGCGTCGTCGGCGGACCATCGGCAACAGTCATCGAGGCCGGCGCGGGACCGCCCTGGAAGCGCGACGTATTGATTCTGGGCGGTCGAAGTAGCTCCCGGGTAGGCGCGAGTGTCGGGCCGGCGAGCTGCATTTCTCGATGAGCACCCGACAGGATCAAGTTCAGCGAGCCTTCTGCTCGACGAGCATTCTCTCGGGAGGCGTGGTCAGATGGAGCGCCGCCCACAACTCGGCGCGCATATCGGGGGAGTCCAGGTCGACCTGCAGGAGCTGGGCTGCCGTCTGCACGCGAGAGCGGAGCGTATGGCGGTGCACCCCGAGTTCGGTGGACGCGGCGCTCGTCTGCCCATGGTGGGCGAGCCAGCCGGTCAAGGCCTCCTCGATGCGATCGTCGTGCCGCAGGTCGTGATGCCGCACGGGAGCGAGCAGCAGTTCCGCTCGCTGCTTCGCCTCTGGGAGCCCGTCGAGCAGGTGGATCACGCCCTCGTGGGTGGCGGGCGAATACTCGACCGGTGCACGTGCGGCGGTCGTGGCAGAGCGTTCGAGCGCGAGTTCCGCCTGCATCAACCCCTCGCGCAGATTCTCGAGGGCGACGCGGTCGGAGATGCCGGCTCCGAGCCCGTGTGCGGTGAAGAGGCGCCGGATCGCGGGAAGATGGCGCGACTCTGCCACGATGAGCGGAGCCGCGTGCGTCGTCGCCGTGAAGAGGCCGGGGCTCCCGGCGTCGAGCGACTGCAGATCTTCCGCGAAGGTCGGGTCGAGGCGATCCGGCATCGCATATCGCACCACGACGACGGGTCCTCGGGGAAACCGCGTCAGCGCATCGGTCGAGAGGCGTTCGGCCAGGGGAAGCTGCTCGGCGAGCAGCAGTTCGACGATGGCATCGCGGAGCACCGCCTGCGCCGAGCGGATCCCGCTGCGGTGCTCCAGCTGGACGGTGGCGAGGGCGGCGACGAGCCCGTGCAAGGCACGTTCGGCGATGTCTGGCACTCCGCGTTCTTCGATGGCCAGCACGCCGAGCACATGCCCCTGGCGGCCCAGTGTTTGGAGCTGCATTCCCGTGCCGGATTCCGTTTCGATGCGCCCGGCGCTCACCCCGCGCTCGATGAGTCGGCGGGCTTCCCGGCGCACCCATTCGACCGGGAGATCGGGCCGCGCGCGCTCGGGCGCGAATTCGACGACCCGCCCGAAGCGATCGGTGACGCAGACCCAGTGCCCGAGTCGTGACGCGGCTTCTCGCACGGCTGCGCCGAGGCCGTCGCGATGCAGGGACGCGTTTGCGACGGCTCGCTGCGACTCGAGTGACCAGATGTCGCGATCCCGGGTCTTCGCCTCGAGGAGGCGGGCGGCCGTCTGCACGATCTCGATGAACGCGGTGTCGTACGGCACCCTGAAGAGTGGCAGGTCGAGTCGGTCGCAGGCCGACACCACGAGTGCCGGCACCCGGTCCCAGTGCAGCCCGACGGCGACGCCGAGTGCGGTCACGCCGGCGTCGATGAGGCGCTGGACGTAGTCGCCCGCGTCGGCATCGGTGCGCATCGAGCCGAAGCGTGCGCCGGTCGTGAGCAGCACGGTTCGCGGCGTCAGGAATGGCGCGGGGTCCTCGAGCTCGCTGACGTGCACCCACTGCACGGGACGACTCGAGGCTGCGCGGCTCGCTCCCGCGATGAGCGCGAGCTCCAGCTGGTACTGGTGCAGCAGCTCGCCCAACTCGATGGTCGGCCCCTGCACCGCTTGCACAGACACCGGGAGGGTGGGCGCGGTGCGCGCACCGGAAGTCGATTGGGGCGTGATTTCCATGGCTGCTCCGCATCCGCCCCTGCCGGAGTGGCGAAACTTACGGGGCTTGAACTCCATTCTGGCAGATCGGGAAACGAGGTGCAGGCCGTAGGCTGTTCCCGAATCACCCTGAACCCGTGGACGCGGGTTCTCTCGAGACTCATAAGGAGAATCAGTCATGACAGCAGTCACCGGCGGTCCCTCGCTTCCGCAGGAGCGCAAGCTCGTCACCAGCATCCCCGGCCCCAAGTCGCAGGAGCTGCTCGCACGCAAGAACGCGGCAGTCGCCTCCGGCGTCGGCGTCGCACTGCCCGTTTCCATCGTCGCAGCGGGCGGCGGCGTCATGGTTGACGTCGACGGCAACTCCCTGATCGACCTCGGCTCCGGAATCGCCGTGACCGGCGTCGGCAACTCGGCGCCCGCCGTCGTCGAAGCCGTGACCAACCAGGTCCAGCAGTTCACGCACACCTGCTTCACCGTGACCCCCTACGAGGGGTACGTCGCAGTGGCCGAGAAGCTCAACGAAGTGACCCCTGGCGACCATGAGAAGCGCTCAGCACTCTTCAACTCGGGCGCAGAAGCCGTCGAGAACGCGATCAAGATCGCGCGCCACTACACGAAGAAGAACGCCGTCGTCGTCTTCGATCACGCGTACCACGGTCGCACCAACCTGACCATGGGCATGACCGCGAAGAACATCCCGTACAAGGACGGCTTCGGTCCGTTCGCTCCAGAGGTGTACCGCGTGCCGACGTCGTACCCGTTCCGTGACGGCCTCTCGGGCGCCGACGCCGCGTCGGTCGCGCTGAGCCAGATCGAGAAGCAGGTCGGTGCCGGCAACCTCGCCGCGATCATCATCGAGCCCATCCAGGGCGAGGGTGGCTTCATCGCTCCGGCAGAGGGATTCCTTCCCGCGCTGCAGGAGTGGGCGACCGCGAACAACGTCGTCTTCATCCTCGACGAGGTGCAGACCGGCTTCGCCCGCACCGGCGACCTCTTCGCCGCGAACCACGAAGGCGTCGTGCCCGATCTCGTCACCACGGCGAAGGGCATCGCCGGCGGCCTGCCGCTGTCGGCTGTGACCGGCCGCGCCGAGATCATGGATTCGGCGCACGCGGGCGGCCTCGGCGGCACCTACGCCGGCAGCCCGATCGCCTGCGCCGCGGCACTCGCGACGATCGACACCTACGAGCGCGAGAACCTCACCGAGCGCGCCCGCGAGATCGGCGCGATCATCGACGACTTCTTCGGCGAACTGCAGAAGTCCGATGACCGCATCGGCGACATCCGCGGACGCGGTGCGATGAAGGCCATCGAGCTCGTCGAGTCGGGTTCGCAGAAGCCCGCAGCCGCGCTCACCGGCGCGATCGCCAAGGCGGCAGGCGAGCAGGCAGTGGTCGTGCTCACCTGCGGCACCTTCGGAAACGTCATCCGTTTCCTCCCGCCGCTCTCGATCTCCGACGAGCTGCTGCGCGAAGGCCTGCAGGTCGTCGCCGATGCTCTCGCAGCGAACTGACGCGCGCGCACTCCGATCCAGAATTCTCTGAAAGGACACCGAATATGGCTTTGAAGCCCAACGAGCAGGATCTGCTCGACCGTGTCGCCTCCGGCCTCGGCATCGGCGGCACCTGGGAGCCGTCGACCTCCGGTGCGACGCTCGATGTGCACGACCCGGCCACCGGCGCCGTCATCAAGTCGATCGCCGACGCGACGGTCGAGGACGCGGTTCGCGCGCTCGACGCCGCCGTCGATGCTCAGGCCGAGTGGGCGGCGACCTCGAGTCGCGAACGCTCGAACATTCTGCGTCGCGCATTCGACCTGCTGATGGAGCGCAAGGAGGAGTTCGCGCTTCTCATGAGCATGGAGATGGGCAAGCCCATCGCCGAAGCTCGCGGCGAGGTCGTCTACGGCGGCGAGTTCCTCCGCTGGTTCTCGGAAGAGGCCGTGCGGGTTCCGGGCGACTACCGCCAGAACCCCGAGGGCACCGGCACGATGATCGTCTCGCAGATGCCGGTCGGCCCCTGCTACTTCATCACGCCCTGGAACTTCCCGCTCGCGATGGCCACCCGCAAGATCGCTCCCGCGCTTGCCGCGGGCTGCACGGTCGTCATCAAGCCGGCGGCGCTCACCCCGCTGACGACGATCTTCTTCGCACAGCTCCTCGAAGAGGCCGGCCTTCCGGCGGGCGTCGTGAACGTGGTCGCCACCTCGAAGTCGAGCGCTCAGTCGAGCGCCCTGCTCTCCGATCCGCGTCTGCGCAAGCTCTCCTTCACCGGTTCGACGCCGGTCGGTGTGAAGCTGCTCCAGGCAGCGGCGCAGAACGTGCTGCGCACCTCGATGGAGCTCGGCGGCAACGCCCCGTTCATCGTCTTCGAGGATGCGGATCTCGATAAGGCCGTCGAAGGGGCGATGCTCGCGAAGTTCCGCAACATCGGCCAGGCCTGCACCGCCGCGAACCGCATCATCGTGCACGAGTCCGTCGCCGACGAGTTCGCGCGTCGCGTCGGCGAGAAGGTCGCCGCGATGACCATCGGGCGCGGTGCAGACGAGGGCAACGACATCGGCGCGCTCGTCGAGGAGAAGGCCGTGACGAACACGGCGCGTCTCGTCGCGGACGCCGTGGAGACCGGGGCGAAGATCGTCACCGGCGGCGAAGCCGTCGATGGGCCGGGACACTTCTTCCAGCCCACGGTGATCGACCACATCAGCCCGCAGGCTGCGATCATGCGCGAGGAGATCTTCGGGCCGGTACTCGGCATCATCCGCTTCTCCACGGAGGAGGAGGCGGTCGAGATCGCCAACAACACCGAGTACGGTCTCGTGAGCTACGTGTTCACCGAGAACATCGGTCGCGGTCACCGCATGATCGAGAATCTCGAAACCGGCATGATGGGCCTGAACACCGGCCTCGTCTCGAACGCTGCGGCGCCCTTCGGCGGCGTGAAGCAGTCGGGCATCGGCCGTGAGGGCGGGTTCGAGGGCATCCACGAGTTCCTCTCGTCGAAGTACACCCTCCTGCCGCGCTCCTGAGCGTCGGCGAAGTCCGGTGAACGGGCCCGGGATCGCGAGATCCCGGGCCCGTTCCTGTTTGCCGGCCCGTGATTCCCCACTGATTCAGACGCTGGTGGCGACGTCCGGCGTCGCGCAGCGAATGCCTCGTTGCGCGGTGCCCGTGCGGAGCCCGCGCCCGAGCGGAGCGGGATCGCCTGCGGGAGGCGATGCCCCGACCGGTGAGTTCGCTACAGCGCGGGCTCCGCCCACCACAGTGCGGTCTCGCCGTAGCGCTTCTCGCGAATGGGCTGAATGCCTGAGGGCCAGGTCGGTTCCGGCGTGCGCGTGCTGCGTTCGACGAGCACCGCGGCTCCCTCGGCGAGCAGCGGCGCGAGCGCGCTGAGTACGTCGGAGATCTCCGTCTCCGAATGGTCGTAGGGCGGATCGATCATCACCACGTCCCACGTCGGGGTCACGGATCGCTCGCCCTCGGAAGCCAGAAACGTCTGCACCGACTGGCGCACGACATCGATTCGAGGCGCTGCAGTGGACGCCCGCGAGAATGCGCCGAGTACCGTGCGCGTGTTGCGCTTCGCGATCTCAGCGGCCTGCGGGTGCTTCTCGACGAGTGTGACGGTCGCGGCGCCGCGGCTTGCCGCTTCGAGCCCGAGCGCGCCGGATCCGGCGTAGAGATCGAGCACCCGCACCCCCTCGATGAGGTCCCACGACGTCAGTGTGGAGAAGATCGCCTCGCGCACGCGGTCGCTCGTCGGGCGCGTGCCCGACTTCGGAACCTCGAGACGCAGGGAACCGGCTGCTCCGGAGATGATTCTCGTCACAGGTTCGAGCGTAGCGCGTCGGCGGTCGGCGATACGCTGGGTGCATGACTCGCGCGACCCTCGACACGCCTCTCGTCGGAGTCGTGGGCGACCGAACTGCGAAGCCGCTCGAGCGGGCATTCGGCATGCGCACCGTCGGCGACCTGCTCTATCACTTTCCGCGGCGGTACTCTCGCCGGGGTGAACTGACTCCGTTGAACGACCTGCCGGTGGGCGAGCCGATCGCAGTGGTGGCGCAGGTGCTCGACGTGCGCGAGCGCCAGATGCAGCGCCGCAACGGCAAATTGCTCGAGGTGCGCATCACCGACGGCACGGGCACCCTGACCCTCACCTTCTTCAACCAGCAGTGGCGAGGGCGTGAGCTCTTGCCGGGCAAACGCGGACTGTTCGCGGGCAAGGTGAGTGAGTATCGCAATCAGCTGCAGCTGCAGCATCCCGAGTACGAGCTCTTCGAGAATCGCGAGGATGCTCCCGGCGGCGACCAGCTCGACGAGGCGGCCGCGAAGGCATGGTCGGAGACGCCCGTGCCGATCTATCCGGCTACGTCGCAGCTGCCGACGTGGACCCTGCAGCGCGCAGTCGAACTCGCACTCGACGCCCTCGGAGACGTACCGGATCCGCTTCCCGACCAGATCAGGGAATCTGAAGGCATCGAGCGGCTCGGCCGGGCGTTCGAGCACATCCACCGCCCCCAGCACGACGCCGACTGGCGGGCCGCGCGAGACAGCTTCCGCTTTCGCGAGGCGTTCGAGCTGCAGCTCGCGCTGCTCGATCGGAGGCGACGCGCCGGACTGGAGTCAAGCACGCCGCGACCGACGGGCACCGATGGCGGCCCTCTGGCGAGATTCGACGCAGCGCTGCCGTTCGAGTTGACCGGCGATCAGCGGCGTGCGGGGGCGACGATCTCAGCCGAGCTCGCCGAGCCGCATCCGATGCATCGGCTCCTGCAGGGAGAGGTCGGATCGGGGAAGACGCTCGTCGCGCTGCGAGCCATGCTCCAGGTCGCGGAGGGGGACGGGCAGAGCGCGCTGCTCGCGCCGACCGAGGTGCTCGCGGCGCAGCACTTCCGCTCGATCGTCGAGGCCCTCGGACCCGCACTCACCGAAGAGCTCAGGCCCGTGCTGCTCACGGGACGGATGCCGGCGGTGGAGCGGAAGCGTGTACTCCTCGCGCTGGTGTCGGGGGCCTCGCGGATCGCCGTCGGCACCCATGCACTGATCAGCGAAGGGGTGACGTTCCTCGATCTCGGGCTGATCGTCGTCGACGAACAGCATCGGTTCGGTGTGGAGCAGCGCGAAGCGCTGCGCCAGAAGGGGGCCCAGCCGCACGTTCTGGCGATGACGGCCACGCCGATTCCGCGAACGGTCGCGCTCACCGCATTCGGGCATCTGGAGGTCACGACGATCCGGGAGCTGCCACCCGGGCGCCAGGGGATCTCCACGTTCGCGGTGCCAGAGATCGAGATGCCCAATCGTGCCGCGCGCGTTTGGGCGCGTTCGGGCGAGGACCTGGCTGCAGGACGCCAGATCTATGTCGTCTGCCCCGCCATCGCCCCCGGTGAGGTCGAGGCAGGTGCGGAGGAGCCGGACTGCGGTGACGCGGCCGGAGGCGACGGACGCGCTCCGGAGACGGGTGACACCCGTCGTCTCGCGAACGTCGAGGAGACCGTCGAAGAACTGCGCCGGCACCCCGCGTTCGCGGGGGTCGTGATCGCCGGCCTGCACGGCGGTATGGCGCCCGACGAGAAGGACCGCGTGATGCGGGGCTTCGCGTCGGGCGCCATCGGGGTGCTCGTGGCGACCACGGTGATCGAGGTCGGCGTGAACGTGCCGAACGCGTCGATCATGATCGTCCGAGACGCCGACCGGTTCGGTATCTCCCAATTGCACCAGTTGCGCGGCCGCGTGGGTCGAGGCGAGCACGCCGGCCTCTGCCTCCTGATGACCACCGCTGAGGCCGGCACGGTAGCGCGGGAGCGCATCGATGCGGTCGCTGCAACCTCAGACGGATTCGCGCTCGCAGAGATCGATCTCGAACTGCGTCGCGAGGGCGACATCCTCGGGACGGCCCAGTCCGGCGGGCGATCGACGCTCCGACTGCTCCGGGTTGCAGAGCACGGCCCGCTCATCGCGCACGCGCGGGAGGTGGCCGGCGAACTGCTCGCCCGCGATCCCGAACTCACGGGGGCACCCGGCCTCGCCGAACTGATCGCCAAGGATCAGGAAGCGGGCCTGCTCGACAACCTCGCGAAATCGTAGCGAGCAAGGCGCGCCCCGCGCCGACCGCCTGCGCGACGCTGCGGGCGTCCGGTACTCGGGTACCACGACGGGCGGCACCTGCGATGGATGTGCGCGCGAGGCGTCGAACCTACCGTTGAAGCGACGCCGGAAGTTCGGCAGCAGCAGAAACGGAGACATCATGATCGAAGCGCGCGGACTCACGAAGCAGTACGGCAGCACAACGGCGGTCGACGACGTCAGCTTCAGCATCGCACCGGGGCAGGTCACCGGCTTTCTCGGGCCGAACGGCGCCGGCAAGTCGACGAGCATGCGGTTGATGGTCGGACTCGACCGGCCGACGTCGGGCACCGTCACGGTGAACGGTGCGAAATACGCCGACACGGCAGCCCCACTCGCCGAGGTCGGGGCCCTGCTCGACGCGAAGGGGGTGCACCCGGGACGGAGCGCGCGAAGCCATCTCCGCGCTCTTGCAGCAACGCACGGAATCCCGGACACCCGCGTCTCGGAAGTGCTCGAGCAGACGGGTCTCTCAGCGGTCGCCAACCGGCGTGTCGGCGGCTACTCGCTCGGCATGGGCCAGCGCCTGGGCATCGCAGCGGCGCTGCTCGGCGATCCGCAGATCCTGATACTCGACGAGCCGGTCAACGGTCTCGATCCGGACGGGGTGCTCTGGGTGCGGCAACTGCTGCGTCATCTCGCATCAGAAGGGCGCACGGTGCTGCTCTCGAGTCACCTCATGAGCGAGATGGCGCAAACCGCCGACCACGTGATCGTGCTCGGTCGGGGGCGCGTCGTAGCTGACGCGCCGATCGCCGAGTTCATCGGGGGAGTTCGGAGCGGGAGCGTGACCGTGCGCAGCCCGCAGGCCACGAAGCTTGCATCGTTGCTCATGAACTCGCACCGGGAGGGGGCCGTGCTCGAACCGCTCGGCGACGAGGGCTTCAGCGCTCGCGGCTTCACCGCCGCCGACATCGGATCGGTAGCCGCGGCGTACCAGATCGAGCTCCACGAACTGAGCCCGCAGACGGCGAGCCTCGAGGAGGCCTACCTGGAACTCACGCGCGGCGAGGTCGAGTACACCGCCTCATGAGGATGCCGGCCGAGCCCGCCCCCGGCGCTCACTCCACACTTCGATGACACCTCGACACAGAAACGAGACACCCATGACTTCCACCAACGTGATCGACGCCGGTTCGGCGCCATCGCAACCGCCAGCACGACCGCGCACGCCAGGCGGCGCGAGATCGGCAGGCGTCACCTTCGCCGGGGTGCTTCGCTCTGAGCGCATCAAACTGACATCGCTCCGAAGCATCAAGCTCACGCTGATCATCACGGTGGTGGTCGGCATCGGGTTGAGCGCCGCGATCGCTCTCCTCTTCAGCAATGAGATGCGGTCGGCCGCCGGTGGCTCGGAAGGCGCCGCATTCGGTGCCGGCGCCAGCGACCTGCAGTTCTATCTCCTCGTCGTCTCGACCTTCGCAGCACCGTTTCTCGCGCTGATCTTCGGAGTGCTCGGGGTGTTCGCGATCTCGAGCGAGTACTCGAGCGGCATGATTCTCTCGACGCTCACCGCGGTGCCGAAGCGCACCCCGGTGTTTCTCGGGAAAGCGATCGTGCTCGCCGGGGTCTCGGCGCTCACGGCGCTGGTGCTCGTCGCAGGCGGCCTCGCCGTCGCACTGATCTGCTACCCGGCGAGCGCGGCGCAGCTCGGCAGTTCCATGGTGGTCTCCGGGGTGCTCGGAACGGTCGCCTACCTCGTGCTGATCTCACTGTTCGCCTTCGGCGTCTCGGTGCTGCTGCGCTCGACCGCCGGCGGCATCGCGGTCGTGGCAGGGGTGACGTTCGTTCTGCCGATCGTGTTCCAGGTGCTGACCATGACCGGCTGGGCGTGGGTCACCACCGTCAGCGAGTTCCTCCCGGCGCAGCTGGGCACCGTGATGTCGCGCGGCATCGTCGACGTCGCCAGCGGCCCGACATTCTGGGTCGCCACGCTCGCGATGATCGTCTGGGTCGCCGCCGTCGTGCTTCCTGCCGTCGGCGTCTTCAAGCGTCGAGACGCTCACTGACCGAGAGCGATGCGGGAGGCGGGCCAGTACAGTGAACGGTATGACGCCGGACGCCGAGGTGCGCCTCCCTCGCCCGCCCGGAGTGATCCGACGGGCCTTCGCCGCGCACCCCCGCGCAGTCGACATCACGATCGTCGTCTGGTATTTCATCGGCAGCGCTCTGGGGATCAGCCTGGACATCGCCGCGTCAGCGACCTGGGACGAGGCGACGGGCTCCAGCACGTGGGCGGGCGTACCCGAGCACCTCACCTGGCCGTGGGTGCTCATCGCCGCGGCCCGCATCCTCCTCATCGCCGCGACGCTGTTGTACCGACGCCGGTTCCCGCTGCTCGGCCTCATCGTCATCGTGGTCGTCACGTTCGGCGAACAGGGGATGCAGAGCCTCGCAAACGGCGTGGCTCTCATGTTCCTGCTCTACGCGGTGCCGGTCTATCGCAGCGTCGCCGCCGGGTGGGTCGCCTACGGCATCGCCGTCGGCGGGGCACTGCTGCAGTCCGCACTGTCGTTCTGGCGCGGTACGACCGAGTTCGAGACCACGAGCCCGGCGAACCTCATCGCGGCCGACACCGGCGCAGTGCAGAGCATCGGCGAGCTGGTCACGCTGTCGGTCGTGAGCGCGATGTGGCTCCTGGCGATCCTCATGCTCGGAATCAACCTCGGCAACCGCCGCAGATACATCGCCGCGGTCATCGATCGGGCGCACCAACTGGTGCGCGAACGCGACCAGCTCGCGCAACTCGCCGTCGCGGAAGAGCGTTCGCGCATCGCTCGCGAGATGCACGACATCGTCGCCCACTCCGTGTCCGTGATGATCGCCCTCTCGGAAGGCGCGGCGCGCGCATCGGAGCGCGCGCCCGAGGCCGCAGCCGACGCGATGCGGCGCAGCGCCGAGACCGGGCGCACCGCGCTCGCCGAGATGCGACGACTGCTCGGTGCGCTGCATTCCACTGGTGAGCAGGCCGACCTCCTCCCGCAGCCCGGCGTCGAAGACCTTCCGCAGCTCGTCGACGGGTTCGTGGATGCCGGGCTCGCGGTGACGCTGCAGGTCACCGGCGAGGCGGCCGGCGACCGTGGGCAGGATCTCGCGGTCTACCGAGTGGTGCAGGAGGGGCTCACCAACGTGCTGCGGTATGCGGGAACCGGTGCGCGCGTCCGCGTGCAGGTGCAGCGCGACACTGATCGCACCACCGTGCTGGTGCGCGACTTCGGCCCGGCGCCCGGTGAGCCGCAACCGGTGGCCGGCCTCGGGTCGGGGCGCGGCCTCGCGGGGCTCGCCGAACGAGCCAGAGTATTCGGTGGCAAGATCGAATCGGGCCCGGTGGCGAGCAGCGAAGGTGGAGGATGGCGGTTGTGGGCCGTCCTTCCGGTGAGCGCCGCCGCCAGCGGAGCCGACGGATCCGCAGGGCCCCCGCCGCCGATGCAGGCCGGCCCGTCACCCGCACCGCCACGAGAGGAGCGCCGATGAGCGCAGAGGACATCCGAGTCATGCTGGTCGACGATCAAGAACTGATCCGCACCGGCTTCAAGCTGGTGCTGCTGGGGGAGCCGGGCATCGACGTGATCGCTGAGGCGGCAGACGGAGCGGCTGCGCTCGAACAGCTCGAGGCACTCGGAACGAACGGCTGCGACCTCGTGCTCATGGATGTGCGGATGCCGGGAATGAACGGCGTCGATGCGACCGCTGAGATCGTGCGCCGATTCCCCGATGTCCGCGTCGTCGTGCTCACCACGTTCGACCTCGACGAGTACGCGACCGGTGCGATCCAGGCGGGGGCGAGCGGTTTCCTATTGAAGGACGCGCGCCCGACGGAACTGATCGACGCGATCCGCAGGGTCGCTGCGGGGGACGCGGCGATGGCGCCGAGCGTCACCCGTCGGCTGCTCGATCAACTGCGCACGGGCGGAGGTGCCGGGCTCGGTGCGGGAGAAACCGCAGACCTTCCGGCGCGCGACACGGCCCTCGAAGCGCTCACGGATCGAGAGCTCGACGTCTTGCGTCTCATCGCGGAGGGCAAGAACAACGCGGAGATCAGCGCCGAGCTGTACCTCTCGGAGTCCACGGTGAAGACCCACGTCGGCCGAGTCCTCGCCAAACTGCAGTTGCGCGATCGCGTGCACGCAGTGATCTTCGCCAAGCAGCACGGGCTCTGAACGCGCTCAGCCGCCGAATTCCACTCGGAGCATCGTGCCTCGCCGATGCCCCTCGCCGATCACACAGGGAGACCCTCGTGAGCACGTCCCCATACCGCCTCTTCCATGTCGTCGTAGCCTCGGCGACGCGGCCTTCGCCCGGGTTCGTGCGCGTGGTGCTGACCGGGGAGGGTCTCGAACGCTTCGGATACGTGGGCACGGATCAGCGCGTCAAGCTGCTGCTGCCGAACCGGCGAGGTGCAATTGCGCCGCTCGGAGACGGCGACGGGTGGTACCAGTCCTGGTGCGCCCTCGACGACGACGAGAGGCCGCCGATGCGCACGTACACCCCGAGAGCGTTCTCGCACGACGAATCGGGTGCGAGGC
Organism: Leucobacter alluvii; assembly: GCF_039530485.1. Lineage (NCBI taxonomy): Bacteria > Bacillati > Actinomycetota > Actinomycetes > Micrococcales > Microbacteriaceae > Leucobacter > Leucobacter alluvii. Next base: position 417,905 of record NZ_BAAAOP010000005.1, read on the forward strand.
TGACCATTGATTTCGCGCGCCACGGGGAGAACCCGGGGCCCGCCTCGGCCTGGGCGGAAGCGGCGGCCGTCGGAGATGCGCTCGTGATCCTCGGCCCCGACGCCGAGCATGGGGCGCCGAGTACGGCGGTCGGGTGGATTCCTCCGCGCGACGCGCGCCGTTTCCTGATCGTGGGCGACGATACTGCGCTCCCAGCAATCGCAGGTATCCTCGAATCGCTCGACGACGATGCCTGCGCCCGAGTGATTCTCGAGGTCGCCCATGCTTCCGACGCGTCGCTGCTTCAAGCCGGTGCGATGCGGGCAGCGGGGCGACTGGAGCTCGTGGTGCTCGAGCGCGATGATGCGGATCGCGGAGCCGCTCTCGTGGCAGCGGTGCGCGCGCTCGACACGGTGTTTCCCGGTTCGCCAGCAGATGCGCTGGGGAAGCGCGTCGACGGCTGCGAAACACGCGGGCGCGAACTGCAGGAGATCGATGTGGATCGCGAGATCCTCTGGGAGGTGCCGGGCATGGACGCCGCCACCGGAGCGCGGATCCCGATCGATGAGCGGCGCTCCGATGGCTACGCGTGGCTCGCCGGAGAGGCGGGCGCCATCAAACTGATCCGGCGCCACCTCGTCGCCGAGCGCGGCATAGACCGCCAATCCGTGGCTTTCATGGGGTACTGGCGTCGCGGGCGTGCCGAGAACTGATCGACGGCCGGCCCTCCGTATCGGTGCATTCCCAAGGAATCCTGCGGCGGTAAACCCTAGGCTGATGGCATGACGAAAATCGCTGTGGTTCCCGGCTCCTTCGACCCGGTGACGATGGGGCACCTCGACGTCATTCTCAGGGCCGCCGGCATCTTCGACGAATTGCACGTACTGGTCGTGCACAATCCCAACAAGCACGCGATGCTGCCGATCTCTGAGCGGATGACGTTGATTCAGAAGTCCCTCGACGAAGCCGGGGCGCCCCAGAACATCACGGTGGCGTCGTGGTCGGTCGGCCTGCTCGTGGACTACTGCACCGAAGTCGGCGCTTCCGTGCTGGTGAAGGGCATCCGCTCTCAGATCGATGTCTCCTATGAGACGCCGATGGCGATCATGAACCGGAGCCTCGCTGAAGTCGAGACGGTGTTCATGCTGCCCGACCCCGCTCACGCGCACGTCTCGAGCACGTTGGTGCGCCAGGTCTCTGGCATGGGCGGAGATGTGAGCCCGTATGTTCCGCCCGCTGTCGCGCGCTTCCTCGACAAGCGCCGTCCGGCGTGACGCGCGCACGGCAGTGTTTCGCCCGCCGCGGAGGAGAACGTTCGAAGGCGTAGACCGCGGTAGAATGTATCGGTGAGTAAGAGCCGAGTCTACGAGGAGAACGTTCGCGACATCATCAACCGTCCGGGGGAGATGCGAGAGCGCTCGCGCACGGTGACGGTACCGGAGAAGCTGGGCGAAAGCCTGGCGGAGATTCCGGAGGGGGTCGAACTCGACCTCGATGTGCGTCTCGAGTCCGTGCACGAGGGGATTCTCGTGTCTGCCGAGGTCGACACGACGATGCATGCGCAGTGCGGCCGATGCTTGAAAGATTTCACCACGCCGTTTCAAGTCGAGTTCCAGGAACTTTTCGCGTATACTCCTACGGAGGCCGACGAGTATGAGGTTCACGGTGATCACGTGGATCTTGAACCTCCGCTCCGAGACGCGGTAGTGCTTGCACTTCCGTTCCAGCCTGTGTGTCGTCCGGACTGCCCGGGTCTCGATCCCGAGTCCGGTGAGTTGCGCGATACCGAGGCTGCAGCGAATAACAGCGTGGAGATCGATCCTCGCTGGGCAGCGCTGGCGGGCTTTGCTCCGGAAGGAGCAGCGACCAATGCAGTCGAGGCTGAAGTAGACCACGGCTCGGGTGAGACTCCCGAGTCCGCAAGCAAGTAGGAAAGAGAGCATCATGGCTGTTCCCAAGCGGAAGATGTCGCGATCGAACACCCGTCACCGTCGTTCGGCGTGGAAGGCTACGGCACCCACCCTGGTGAAGACCGAAGAGAACGGTCGCACCGTGTACAGCCTGCCGCACCGCGCCCGCGTGGTCGAGGACTCGCAGGGCAACGCCCTGTTCCTCGAGTACAAGGGTCGCAAGGTCGCCGACGCCTGAGTTGACTCAGAGCGTTGCAGAGCCGTCGGGCTCCCCGAAAGGGGACCCCGGCGGCTTTCTCCATGCATTCGGAGTTCGGGCTGATCCCGAACTCGTGCAGCTCGCGCTCACGCACCGTTCGTGGGCGTACGAGCACGGCGGTGAGCCGCACAACGAGCGACTCGAGTTTCTCGGCGACTCCGTGCTCGGTCAAGCGGTCACAGTCGAGCTCTTCACGGCCTTTCCCGATCTGAGCGAGGGCGAGCTCGCGAAGCGCCGTGCCGCGCTGGTGTCGACGGTGGCACTTGCGGCGGTCGCCCGTCAGCACGGACTCGGCGACATGCTGCGCCTCGGCAAAGGCGAGGAGCTCACGGGCGGTCGCGACAAGGATTCGTTGCTGGCCGACGCGGTCGAGGCGATCATCGGCGCGGTGTACCTGTCGACGGATCCGGTGACGGCGACCGCGTTCGTGCTCGATCTCGTCGCGCCGCTGCTCGACGACGCGGAGCGCTTCCTCGATGCGCTCGAGGCGCTCGACCCGAAGACGTCGTTGCAGCAGGAGGCGTCTCGCCGCGGTGTGCCGCACCCCGCCTATGAGACGACCGGAACGGGGCCGGATCACGAACGCCGATATGCGTCGCGCGTGACCCTCGACGGTGTGACCGGTACGGGGGAGGGGACGAGCAAGAAGGCCGCAGAACTCGCCGCCGCGCGAGATGCGGTCACCCGACTGCGTCTTCCGGCCGCTCAGCGCCGTGCCTGAGCTCCCCGAGGTCGAAGTCGTACGCGCTGGGCTGGCCCCGGCGGTGACCGGCGCGCGCGTCGTCGCCGCCGAGGTGCGGGATCCTCGCGCACTCAAGCGGCATGTGCCCGTGTCCGGAGACGACGGCCTCGGCGGCCACGGCGTCACGCTCAGCGCCGCTGCCAGCGCCGCCCGCAGCGCGGATTTCGAGCGTCGCATCGCCGGGATCAGCCTCGGAGCACCGGAACGCCGGGGCAAGTTCATGTGGATCCCCACATCCGGTGTGATCGCCGATGGTGCGCCGCTCGCGCTCCTGGCGCACCTCGGCATGAGCGGTCAGGTGCTGCTGCGCGCGCACGACGCTGCCGACGATCGGCACGTGCGGATCCGCCTGTGGATCGAGCACCCGGAGCACGGCGAGCACCGCGTCGACTTCGCCGACCAGCGGTTGTTCGGCTCGCTTGCGCTCGACGCGCTGCGCGAGGCGAGCGATGGTCCAGGGCTCGTGCCCGCGCAGGCAGCGCACATCGCTCGCGACCCCGTCGATCCGGCGTTCGACGACGGGCGTTTCATCGCTGTGCTGCGCAACCGCAGCTCAGGAGTGAAGAAGCTGCTGCTCGACCAGACGCTGATCAGCGGTGTGGGCAACATCTACGCCGACGAAGCGTTATGGCGTGCTCGACTGCACCCGGACACCCCGGGAATCGCGATCGGCCCGCGGAAGGCCGTCGAGCTGCTCGCGGTACTGCGAGCGGTATTCGCGCAGGCGCTCAGCGAAGGCGGTACGAGTTTCGACGAGCAGTACGTGAACGTGAACGGGCAGGCCGGCTACTTCGCGCACTCGCTGCACGCCTACGGGCAGGCTGGGCGGCCGTGCGACCGCTGCGGCACGCCGATCAGGCGCGTGCCATTCGGCGGGCGGTCGAGTCACTTCTGCCCCAAGTGCCAGCGGCGCCGTCCGTCTGTTGTGCGTGACGCACGCGGCCGGGCGGGTGACCCCTCAGGGCATCGCGACGTTCAAGCCAGCGGCCCAGTCGCGGATGGCCTGGCGCTCTGATGCATCGCAGACGTAGCCTGTTCCTTGGCTTTCCGAGCCGTTGGACAGTGACCACCGGTCGTAATAGGTGAGCGCGAAGCAATCGGACATGGCTTCAACGCTGCCTTGGAACAGGCCCTGCGCGAGAAGGTCGTTGTACGCTCCGGAGTAGTCGTCGGCTCCGGCATCGTCGGCTCGCTGGTAGACATGCGAGAGTTCGTGTGTCACGAGCATCTCGTTCATCCAGGCGCTGCCCGCCTCGGTCTCCGGCAGTAAGTGGACCGTCAAGGGATCGGCTGATCGGACGCAGCCGATGTTCTCCTTGCCGGGCGTGGATGAGACGTCGCATGCCGTCGCCGCATCCCATTGGACGTCGATGAAGCCATTCCCTGCGGCATCGACAATGCTCTCGGTGAGCGAGCCCGAAGCGTTCGCTCGTCGTGACTCGGCACTCGCGATGCTCTGCTCGAGTGATGCGCGGAGGGCGGCGGCTCGCTCGGCGATCGGTCGTGCTTCGAAGATGCCGATCGTCGGATCATCCGCGCGAGTCGCATCCAGGCGGAACGTGCGGAGGTCAGCGACGAGCGGGGCGACAGGGTTGCCTTCGAGCTGAGCCGCGAGCTCGGTGATCTTCGATCGGTCTGACGTGAAGCGCGTGATCTGCTCTGCGACCGCCGGGTCCGTCGGTGTGGCAGGGGCGGGCTGGCTGTTCGGGGCGGCGGACGGAACAGGTGCACGGTCGCTCTGAGCACCAGAGGGCGCCAGTGCCGCGCCGAGTCCGAGGAACGTCACCACGCCGCCGATGGCGAGCGCGGCGACCGCGAGACAGCCGCAACCGGCGAACCACCAACCAGCGCTGCTGCGACGCGCGGGTGCTGGCGGTGCTGCGCTCGCAGGGTTCACCGTGCGCATCCACTGGATCAGTTCAGGGTACGCATTGGGGTTCGCAGCGATGTCTGAATGGAGATCCCAGCGGCGGGCCGCGATGTCCGCCAACACTCGCGGCGGCACGCCTGATGCGTTGGCCGCGGCCCGATCCGTGTCCCTCGACGCGTCGGTCATTCGTTCCTCCTGAGAGTCTCATCCGGCCGAGGGCTCGGCCCCAGTCTGCCAGTTGGCGCGGCCGGCGCCGGGCTGGTTCTTCGCGGGCGTTACCCGCCGAGTACGAGAACCGTGATGGCGGTCACTGCGATGACGATGGCGAGTCCCGCGCCGCACCCGATCGCGAGGATGGGGCCGTAGCCGAGACGCGACGACTTCGCGCCCGACTGACGGGCCGCGGCGATGAACGCAGGCCCGCCGCCGATGTGGAAGGCGCGAGCTGCGCCAGCCATGTTCATGCTCCGACCGACGTCGGCGCTCAACGCGACCTTCGGGGCGTCGATGATCCCCGCCACCGCCCCGGCGGCTCCGAATTCGATGGCGCGGTCCACCGAACTCGGGTCCGCGAGTAGTGGGTAGCTCTGTCCGCCGACCACGAGGGTGATGCGCTGCGCAGCCGACTTCACCACGGTCTCGTGCGCCGGCACGCTGAGATACCGGGTCCAACCGCTGGGGGACGCCACCCACAATGTCACGGCGCCACCGCTCACCTCCGCGCGCGCGGGCACATACTGACCGGATGCATTGTCTCCCAGGGCGCCGCTGAACACGGCGTAGGGGTGTTGGGCCGGTGTGGTCATGGCGTCCTGCTCTCCAGTGGGCTCGGGAATGCGGCAGCCGCACCCGTTCAGCGTAGGGCAGGGAGGGGATGAGCGCCCGGCTGCCCTGCGTTGCAGCACGTGCGGACTGATTACTTCGTGCCCTAACTAATCTGATAGGCTGCACACGTGCGTGAACGAAAACGGCGGCTGTGGCATGCGACTCCCTGGGATGGTCAGCCGGGCTTCTGGGCCGCCTGGCGACGCTTCTTCTATCAGTTCGAGGGCACCGCTCAGCTCGGTGATCCCAATGAGCCGGCATACGTGCCGCCCGCGAACCCGAAATGCCCGATCTGTCGGCACCCGATGAGCGACCACCAATTCGATCGCGGGGGGCCGGGAAAGCCGACCTACGTGAAGTGCCCGAAGGGTGGATCCGCCGTGCAGTCCGAGCCGCTGGAGCACCCAGACGAGTCCACGAACCGGCAGGGGTCGCACTAACGCGTCGCTCAGCGAACGCGGTTCAGGAGTTCGATCACGCGTTCGAGCTCCGCCTGGTCGACGTCGTCCAGTTCCTCCGCGCCATCGGCCGCGGTGACGGCGGCTGCGAGCACGATCTCCGCCTCAGCGGCTCGGGCCGACGCGATGAGCAGCTCGCCGAGAGCGGATGCGGCGCGCAGACGGAGCGGTAGGTCGGACGTGATCTCGAGCAGCTGGCTGAGCTCACTGGTCGCCACCAGCGCGTCGCCCTGATCGGCCAATGACAGGGCGCGCTGCAGCAGCAGCTCGGGGTTCTCCGACCGACTGGCCGCCCCGCGATGCGCGTCGAGCTCCAGCGAGACGTATGCGGAGATGAGCGCACGATACGCGGACTCGACCACCTCGGGCGATGCTCCGGCTTCCGAGGCGAGCAAGCGCACCTTCGCGATCACCTGCTCGACCCGTGCAGGCGCCCGCACGGCGGCCTCGTCGGTCTTCAGCGATCCTGCGCGCAGCACCCACTGCTGACGCTCGGCGAGGAGCGCGACGATACGGCGGTCGATGGCATCGATCTGGCTGCGGACCTCGGCGAGGCGATCGGGCTCGGTCATACGGTCAGCGTACTGGGCAGCGGGCGTGCGGGAGCGAAGCTCGTAGACTGGGAGCCATGAATCTGATGCGTCTGAGTTGGGGAATGGGCGCCGCGGTCTGGTTCGCCGTCACCGTGCTCGTGTGCGTCGCGCTCGGGCCCGCCGCCGTGATCGTAGCCCTGGCGTTCGGGCTCGGACCCGATGTCGCGCTCATCGGCGCGTTCGCCGAGCGCGGCAGGCTGAAGCCGACGCGCGTGCGTCTGTACAACACGCTGCACACGATGACGCTGCCGATCGTGCTGCTCGTGATCGGGTCGGTGACGTTCTTCATCACCGGCGGCATCGACGGCGGCTTCATCTACATCGCGCTCGCCGGCGCTGCCTGGTTCGTGCACATCGCAGCCGACCGCGCCTTCGGGTTCGGCTTTCGCGATTCCGACGGCTCGATCATCCCGGTCGGCTTCGTCGTCTAGCGCGCGGGTGCGAATCCGTCCGTCGGGGGAGTGCCACGCTCGTCAGGATCGAGCTGTGCCATACAGTAGGCACCAGCGTCCGCGAGGGTGAACGGAAGGGAGACGGCGTGCATCTGAAGAGCCTCACGCTCAAAGGCTTCAAGTCTTTCGCACAGCCGACCACATTCCAGTTCGAGCCCGGCGTCACCGCGATCGTCGGGCCGAACGGCTCGGGCAAGTCGAACGTCGTGGATGCGCTCGCCTGGGTCATGGGGGAGCAAGGCGCGAAGACGCTCCGGGGCGGGAAGATGGAAGACGTCATCTTCGCGGGGACTTCGACGCGCGGGCCGCTGGGACGCGCCGAGGTGAAGCTCACCATCGACAACTCCGACGGGGCGCTGCCCATCGAGTACACCGAGGTGACGATCAGCCGCACGCTCTTCCGCAACGGCTCGAGCGAGTACGCGATCAACGGCGACGCGTGCCGATTGCTCGACGTGCAGGAACTGCTGAGCGACTCCGGTCTGGGCCGAGAGATGCACGTGATCGTCGGGCAGGGCCAGCTCGACGCCGTGCTGCGGGCGACCGCGGAGGATCGGCGGGGGTTCATCGAAGAAGCCGCCGGGATCCTGAAGCATCGGCGCCGCAAGGAGCGCACGCTGCGCAAGCTCGAGGCGATGGAGACGAATCTCACCCGCCTCAACGATCTCGCCGGGGAGATCCGGCGACAGCTGAAACCACTCGGCAGACAGGCGGAGGTGGCGCGCGCGGCCCAGGGGATCGCAGCCGAGGTGCGGGACGCGAAGGCGCGTCTGCTCGCCGACGACGTGCACCGCCTGCGTACGGAGCTCGACGCGCTCACCCGCGATGAGGCAGAGCAGCACTCGGAGCGCATCGTGCTGCAAGAGCAGGTGGAGCAGAAGCAGCTGCGCATCCAGCGATTGGAGCAGAGCCAGCAGAGCGACGAGCTCGACGCCGCACGGCGCGTCACCATCGGTCTCGAATCGGTGCAGTCGAAGCTTCGCGGTCTCTACGCGCAGACGCAGCAGCGACTCACGTTCCTCGCGACGCAGGCCGAGGCGCCTGAGCAGACGCATCGGGTGACTCGCGCATCGGTCGACGAAGCCGGCGAGGAGGTCGAGCGGCTCGAAGCACTCATCCCGGAGGCCGAGGTCGCGTGGCAGCGCGCAGGGGCGGCGACGCGTACGGCGCAGCAGGCCCTCGACGCAATCGACGAGCACATCGCAGCCCAGAGCGAGCTCATCTCACGGCACGACCTGCAGCTGTCTCAGCTGAGGGGCCGTGCAGCGGCAGCGGAGCAGAAGCGCGCGACGGTGGCGCAGGAGGTCGAACGGGGCGAGCACGCCGTCGCCCAAGCCGAATCCCGCGCCGAGCAGGCCCGCCGCGAGCTCGCCGGGTTCGAGGAGCGCGAGGAACTCGGCAGCGACGCGGAGAACGACGGTTCGGGCGAAGAGCAGGACGAGGCGTACCGCGCGGCGCAGGAACGACAGGCCGCCGCCGAGCTGCGACGGGACGAAGTGCGGGATCAGCTGCACCGTCTCGAGCAGGAACTCGCTGGCCTCGACGCCCGGGTGAGTGCGCTGACCCGCTCGCTCGATCAGCGCGATGCCTCGGCGGCACTCCTCGCAGAGGCCCCCGACGGCATCACCGGTCGCGTCGCCGATCACGTCCGCGTGGCGGAGGGGTTCGAATCGGCGATCGCCGCGGCGCTCGGCACATTCGCCGATGCGCTGCTCGCGGAGCACTTGGATGCCGCCGGCCGCGCCGTGGAGCGGGCGCGCGAGCAGGATCTCGGACGACTGCGAGCCGTGATCGCCGATGCCGAGAAGCGCGATCGCGCCCCGGAGACGAACGCCTCGGCGCCCGAGGTCGCGGGCGCGACGCGCGCATCCGACGCGCTGCTCGATGCACCGCCCGGCGTGCGGGCGCTGCTCGAGCGAAGCTTCATCGCGTCGAACCTGGAGACCGCAGTCGCCGCAGCATCCGAGCTGGGCGGACACTGGCCGAACGGCGGCTTCACCGTCGTGACGGCCGCGGGCGACGTCGTCACGGCGAATACCCTCAGCGGTGGATCGACCCTCGCGCCCTCTCGTATCGAGCTGACTGCTGAACTCGAGCAGGCCGCCCTGAACCGGTCGTCGGTCGCGGCGGCCGTCGCGGAGCACGAGGCAGAACTCGACGAGTTGCGCGCGGCGTCGGTGCAGGCGAAGTCGGACGCCCAGCGGGCGTTCGCCGAGCTCCGTGCAGCGGATGCGCGTCTTGCTGAGATCTCGAAGGAGCGCAATCGGCTGTCAGCGCGTTCGGAATCTGCGGCGGCCGAAGCCGAGCGCGCGCGGCAAGCACTCGCTGCCGTTGCCGAAGCCGCCGGAGGCGCCGCGGCGGAAGCCGAGCGCGCGGCGCACGTGTTGGAGGAGGCAGCGTCTCAGCCGCGGCCGATGCTCGATGCGAGTCAGCGCGAGAGTGTGTTGCAGGAGGTCGAGCAGGCCCGCGCTCTCGAGCTCGAGGCGCGCCTGGCGCTCGAGACCGCGCGCGAGCGCGCGAGAGCCGCCGCGGTGCATCGCAAGACGCTCGGCGAGCAACTCGAAGCCGAGCGCCGAGCGGCGGAAGAAGCTGCACGGCGGTCGGTGCTGCGCGCACGGCAGGTGGCCCAGGCAGAGCGTGTCGGCGGGCTGCTTCCCGCCATCCTCGACGCGTGCGACCGCTCGCTCGCAGAGGCGCGCCTCGCTCAGCAGCACGCGGAGCGGGAACGAGCGCGGCACAGCCAGGAACTCACACTGCTGCGGGCGGAGGAGTCCGGCCTGCGCCAGAAACTGCAAACGCTCGCCGAGCGAGTGCATGGCGCCGAGCTGAAGAGCTACGAGCGCAAGCTGCAGCTCTCATCGCTCCTCGAGCGATCGGGCAACGAACTCGGTCTCGTCGAGGACGTGTTGATCGCGGAGTACGGACCGGAGGTGCCGATTCCGGAGCCGCACCCGGTCGACGCCGCGGAGCCTTCTCGCACCGACGCAGCCGTTGAGCATCCGCAGTACGCCAACGATCTCGAAGCGCAGCTCGCCGCCGAACTGGGGTTGGACGCCCGTGCCGAGGCCGACTTCGCAAGCTCTGCAAGCTCTGAGAGGTCCGCGACGAACGATGCGCAGGCCGAACGCGAACCCGCTTCCAGCCCGCCCGTGCCGACGCGGCCGTTCGTGCGGGCCGAGCAGGAGCGCCGCCTCGCACAGGCCGAGCGCCGGCTCGCCGAGCTCGGGCGCATCAATCCGCTCGCACTCGAGGAGTTCGCAGCGCTCGAGCAGCGGCACAGCTTCCTCAGCGAGCAGCTCCAAGACCTCTCCAGGACGCGCGCCGATCTCATGGCGATCATCGAGGAACTCGATCACAAGATGCAGGGCATCTTCGCGGCGGCCTTCGAGGACACCCGAGCCGCGTTCGCCGAGGTCTTTCCCATTCTCTTCCCGGGAGGCTCCGGAGAGATCACGCTGAGCGATCCCGACGACCTGTTGCAGACCGGCATCGACATCGCCGTGCGGCCGGCCGGGAAGAAAGTGGAGCGCATGTCGCTCCTCTCCGGCGGCGAGCGCTCACTCGCAGCGGTGGCGTGGTTGATGGCGATCTTCCAGGCGCGTCCGAGCCCGTTCTACATCGTCGACGAGGTCGAAGCCGCTCTCGACGATGCGAATCTCGGCCGCCTCCTGCAGGTCTTCGAGCGCCTGCGGGAGAACTCGCAGCTGATCATCATCACCCATCAGAAGCGCACGATGGAGATCGCCGACGCTCTGTACGGTGTGTCGATGCGGCAAGACGGAATCTCCGCTGTTGTCGGTCAGCGCGTGGGGCAAGTGGTGGCCTGAGCCGTGCGGCTCACGGCATGATGGAGCGATGACACCGGACGAGTTGCTCGCAGGTCCTCGGGGGCGGCGTCTGTGCCTCGAACTCGCGCGCGCCACGATCTCCGCATTGCCCGAGGGTCACGCCGATGCGGTGCGCTGGCGAGATGGAGTGTTCTGGGCGGGTGTGCTGCTGAGCCCGCCCTCCGACGCGCCTCGAGTCGTGCTCTATGCGCCGACGTCACCCGGTGAAGACGCGTCAGCCCCGCCACCCGAACCGTCGCGCGATGGTGTCGTCTCCGACGCGCTCGACGCGATCGCGCGAGTTCCGCTCCCCGAGCTCACCGCGGCGATGCTGCTCGAGGCCGTGACGGAGGCCGTGGACGCGGCGATGTACTGGCAGGCTCCGAATGGAGACGACGTGCTCGCGGCGATGCCGGATGCGAGGGCGGGCTTGCGCAGGTTCGCCGCACTCGTGACCGATGCCCCGCACAGCGCGTGGTGGTCGCGCGGTGTGCTCGACACCCCGCAGTTCGCAGTCATGTGGGATCCGCTGGAGCCCGCACCCGCAGCGCCTGCCGCAGAGCCGACCGAGCTGCCACTCGAGGATCTCAGCTCGTACTACGCCGGCTTCATGCTGACCGCATGGCGAGCCGAGCGGCGAGCGGCGGAGGCGCGGAGCGTTGCCGAGCTGCAGGATGATCCGGAAGGTTCGAGCGGGGAGTGGTGGTCGTTCCCGCCCGCGGGCGCGCTCGATACGACGGCTTCCATTCCCGGGTTCGGCCCTGCGGGCCTGTATCTGAAAGAGGACTCGCATGGCTGGGAGGCGGCGGCCGTCGTCCCGATCGAGCCGCACCCGGCGTCTCGCGTCTTCCGGATCACGGGCACTGAGGACTGGGCAGCGCTCTGCGCAGCCTACCCGCTCGATGTCTCGGCGCAGATGCGCTACGTCTGGGGAGAGACCACCGGGCGCATCGGAGCGTGGGTGATGCCGGACTGGGCGCGAGTCGGCGAACGATGGGACGCGGTGCACCTGGGGGTGGACGGCTACCTCAGCAGCGCCGGCCGCGCCATCGACTGCGGGAACGGACGCGGGAGCGTGATCGCCGGCTGGGGCCCGGGAGTGACGTACTGGTTGAGCGACGTCGTACGCCCCGGTGACGGCGCCGAGCGCTGGGCCCGCTCCGAACCCGAGACCCATGTCAACGTGCACGCGTGGGCCCGCGTTGTTACGACTTGGTGACGCCTCGAACCGCGTGTTCTAAGGGGGCCGCCCAGCAGACTATGCTCGGATCAACGCTCCAGCGTCGGGGCGTCATTTTCTGCTTCAGAAAGGTGCACCAATGAAGGTTCACTCCAAGACATCCGTTGGCGTACTCGCGCTGGTCGCGAGCGCAGCGCTCGTGCTCTCCGGCTGCTCGTCGAGCGGCGAATCCGAGCCGACCGAATCGAGCGGTGAGGGCGGTGGCGGCAGCAGTGAGGCGCTGCAGATCGCCACCCTGCTGCCCCAGACCGGTTCGCTCGGATTTCTCATGCCGCCGGTCCAGGCCGGAATCGCCCAGGCGCTCTCCGACATCAACGGCGCCGGGGGCGTGCTCGGCCAAGACGTCGAGATCGTCGCCGAGGCGAACGAGGGCGACGCGAGTGACCTGACGGTCGTCGAGAAGGGCGCTGACGACGTCATCTCGAGCGGTGCGTCATTCGTGCTCGGCGCGATGGGGTCGGGGCGCAGCCAGCACGTCGTCGATCGCGTCGCGGAGGCCGGCATCCTGATGGGCTCGCCGTCGAACACCTCGGCCGATCTCAGCGGGATCAGCCCCAACTACTTCCGCACCGCACCGCCCGACACGGTGCAGGGCGATGCGCTCGGGAATCAGATCGTCTCCGACGGCGTCACCAGCGTCGCCTTCCTCACCTTCAACGACCCGTACGGCCTCGGTCTGCGCGATGTCATACAGGAGACGGTCGAGGCGGCAGGAGGTGAGGTCGTCTACGGCGGCAAGGGCGACGGCAACGAGTTCCCGGTCGAGCAGACCTCGTTCGCCTCCGAGATCACCGCCGCGAAGGATTCGGGCGCTGAGGCCATCGTCGTCGTGACGTACGACCAGTTCAAGCAGATCGTCCCGGAGGCCGTGAACCAGGGGCTCGACCTCTCGACGTTCTACCTGGTCGACGGCAACGCGAACGGGTACGAGAGCGATTTCGAGGCAGGAACGCTCGAGAACGCCCAGGCGTCGATTCCCGGCGCTCAGGCGAACGACGACTTCCAGGCGCAGCTGAAGGACATCTACGCTGCCGAGTACGACGGCGAGCTCGAGAGCTTCACCTACGCGCCGGAGGCGTACGACCTGGTCACCCTGGTCGCGCTGGCGGCGGAGAAGGCGGGCTCGACTGATTCCGCGGCGATCCAGGAGAACCTGCACGCCGTTTCCGGCAGCGAGGGCGGCGAAGAGTGCTCCACCTTCGAGGAATGCGCGAAGCTGATCGCAGACGGTTCCGACATCCAGTACGTCGGTAAGGCGGGTACGGGGCCGCTGAACGACAACAACGATCCTTCGTCGGCCTTCATCGGCATCTACAAGTACGACGGAACGAACAACCCGGTGTTCCAGAAGGCGGTCGAGGGCCAGACGGAGTAACCGCAGCGGAAGCGAAGAGCCCCTGGCGCCGTACGGGCGCCAGGGGCTCGTTCATGTCCTCACCGCTCGCCGGGGGCCGACTTCTTCTCGACATCGGCGGCGAGCGTGCCGAGGTACAGCTCGATCACCTTCGGATCGTTCGCGAGCTCGCGGCCGGGGCCCTCGTACGAGTTGCGCCCCTGATCGAGCACGTAGGCGCGATCGCAGATCTGCAGACAGCGGCGCGCGTTCTGCTCCACCATGATGATGGTGACGCCGGTCTTGTTGATCTGCCGGGTGCGGATGAACGTCTCGTCCTGCCGCACGGGGGAGAGCCCCGCGCTCGGCTCGTCGAGGAGCAGCACCTTCGGGTTCATCATGAGCGCTCGGGCCATGGCTACCGATTGCCGCTCGCCGCCCGACAACGATCCGGCGCGCTGCCGGCGGCGATCCGCGAGCATCGGGAAGAGCTCCCACATCTCTTCCGCGCGGGCCGCGAACGCTTTCGGCTTGAGGAAGAGCCCCATCTGCAGGTTCTCCTCGATGCTCAACGAGGGGAAGACGTTGTTGGTCTGAGGGACGAACCCGATGCCTTTGCGCACGAGATGATTCGTGGACGTGTGCGTGATGTCGTCGCCGTCGAGCGTCACTGCGCCCTCGCGAATGTTCACGAGCCCGAAGAGCGCCTTGAGCAGTGTCGACTTGCCGGCGCCGTTGGGGCCGATGATGCCGATGAGTTCGCCGGAGTACGCCTCGAGCGTGCACCCGTTCAGAATGTTGATGCCGGGAAGGTACCCGGCGGTGAGATTGTCGGCCTTGATCACCAGAGGGGCAGCAGTGTTCATCGGGTCTCCTCTTCGACCTCGGTGGCGATGGCTCGGATCACTCCGGTGGTCAGCACGTCGTCGTCGCCGAGGTCCCGGTCGTGGTGCGCCCCGAGGTAGGCGTCGACGACGGCTTCGCTCGCCATCACCTGTTCCGGCTCGCCTTCGGCGATGATGGTGCCCTGCGCCATGACGACGACCCAGTCGGAGATGTGACGCACCATATGCATGTCGTGCTCGACGAAGAGCACGGTGGTGCCTTCGTCGCGCAGCGCCTGGATGTGATCGAGCAGGCTCTGAGTGAGCGCGGGATTCACTCCCGCCATCGGTTCGTCGAGCATGATCATCGCGGGGTTCGACATCAACGCGCGCGCCATCTCGAGCAGCTTCTTCTGGCCTCCCGAGAGATCGCCGGCCATGTCATCGCGTTTCGTGTCCAGCTTGAACCGGGCGAGGAGCTCGTCGGCGCGCGCGATGTTCTCGCGCTCGCGCTTCGCCCAGAGCGGTTTGATGAGCCCGACGAACAGGTTCTCGCCCGGCTGGTCGTTCGCGCCGATGAGCATGTTCTCGAGCACGGTCATGCGCGACAGCGCCTTGGTGAGCTGGAACGTGCGGACCATTCCGGATCGCGCCACTTGCGAAGCGCCGGTGCGATTGAGTGCCTTGCCGTTGAACGTCCAGGTCGCGTCGCCGCCGCCGATGAGACGTTTGCCGTTCGACGGCCGGTCGAAACCGGTGATGAGGTTGAAGAACGTGGTCTTGCCTGCGCCGTTCGGGCCGATCAGCGCCGTGATCGCGCCGCGCTGCACCTCGAGATGATCGACCTTCACCGCCTGCAGTCCGCCGAATCGGCGCACGATGCTGTCGACCGAGAGAATCGGATCGGGCTTCGCAACGCCCGGCACCTGATCGAGGGTCGCGAGCTCCGCTCGCAGCGCGGCCCGGTCGCTGGGGTAGTTCTGCGCGTCAGACATTGAACGACAGCTCCTTCTTATTGCCGAGTATGCCTTGCGGTCTGAAGACCACCAGCAGGATGAGCGAGATGCCGATCAGAATCCAGGCCAGCTGTTCGGTCTGCTGCGCGCTCAGCACCGACGCAGGCACGAACTCACCGGCGAGGCTCGTGAGCACGAGCCTGATCACGAAGAACAGGATGCTGCCGAGCAGCGGGCCGAAGATGGTCGCGGCGCCGCCGAGGAGCATGATCATCCAGAGGTTGAACGTCGTGGGTCGCCCCATGGAATCGGGCTGCATCGCGGCGGGGAGTGCCATGACGATTCCGCCGAAGGCGCCCATCACGCCGCCGAGGATGAGGGCCTGCAACTTGTAGGCGAAGGAGCTCTTGCCGAGACTGCGCACCGCGTCCTCGTCTTCGCGGATGCCCTTGAGCACACGGCCCCAAGGGCTCCGCACGAGCGCCCAGGTGATGAGGATGAAGAGTGCGACGAGGCCCCAC
Organism: Leucobacter alluvii; assembly: GCF_039530485.1. Taxonomy (NCBI): domain Bacteria; kingdom Bacillati; phylum Actinomycetota; class Actinomycetes; order Micrococcales; family Microbacteriaceae; genus Leucobacter; species Leucobacter alluvii. Next base: position 433,694 of record NZ_BAAAOP010000005.1, read on the forward strand.
GCCACCAGCCTCGTCCACCAGTCGTCGACCCCGGTGTTCGCGTAGGTGAGTCCGAGGATCGTCGTCTTCCCCTCGGGAAGCGGCGAGAGCTCGGTGAAGACGTGCCGGTACTTCTGGCCGGGGATTCCCGTCGGCCCACCGGTGATGTCCTGCAGTGCCGCCAGTTTCACGACCATGCGGATGATCTCCGCCGCACTGATCGTGACGATCGCGAGATAGTCGCCGCGCAGTTTGAGCGTCGGGATGCCGAGGATGAGTGCGAACAGCACAGCGGCGAGGATCGCGATGAGCATCGCCGTCCAGAAGCTTGCTCCGAGCACCACGGACACGCCGAAGCCGTACGCGCCGACGAGCATGAAGCCGGCCTGCCCCATGTTCATGAGGCCGGTGAAGCCGAAGTGCACATTGAGGCCGATGGCGGCGAGTACGAACGCCGCGGTGGTGGGGGAGAGCGCGGTCTGCAGGATGCTCTGCAGGAGTCCAGTCCAGAATTCCATGATGTCCTAGCCGATCCGCTCTTTGCGTCCGAAAATGCCCTGCGGTCTGACCAGCAGGATCAGGATGAGGAGGAGCAGTGCGCTCGCGTACTTGAGGTCGCCGGGAAGCCAGATGTTCGTGAGCTCGACGATCATCCCGATGATCATCGACCCGACGAACGCCCCGAACGCGGTGCCCAGCCCGCCGAGCGTGACGGCGGCGAAGAACATGAGCAGCATCGTGCCGCCCGTGAACCAGTTGAGGCCGTTGAAGACGAGCCCGAAGAACACGCCTGCGAGCCCGGCGAGTCCGCCCCCGACCACCCACACGATGTTGATGACGCGATCCACGTCGATGCCCGAGGCTCGTGCGAGCGCCGGATTATCGGAGATCGCGCGCGTCGCGCGACCGAACCGGGTGTACATGAGACCGAGCCCGACCGCGATGATCGCGAGGAGAGACACGCCCATGGCGACGTACGACTGCGTCGTCAGCGTGACGCCGGCGATCGTGATGGTCTCCGCCGTGCTCTTGTCGATGCGCACGACGCCGGAGCCGAAGAAGAACTGGAAGGTGTACTGCAGTGTGATCGAGAGCCCGATCGAGACGATCATCAGCTGCATGAGGCTGAGACGGCGCTTGCGCAGCGGTTTCCAGAGCACTTTGTCTTGCACCCAGCCGAAGCCCGCGCAGGCGATCACCGCGAACAGCCCGGCGAGCCAGAGATTCCCCGTCAGGCCCATGAACGCTGCGGCCAGCAAGCCGCCCATCGTGACCATCTCTCCCTGGGCGAAGTTGCTGAGACCCGTCGTGCCGAATACGAGCGAGAGCCCGAGCGACGCGAGGGCGATGAGCAGGCCCATGCGGATGCCGGAGACGAACTGCTGCCAGAAGCGTGGCCACGAGAACGCGTCGGCCGAGGAGGCCGCGGAGGCGGGCTTCGCGTCTGCATCATCGCCCCCGGTCTCAGGTGCGGTGTTCGCGGCTTCCGGGTCGTCCGTCAGGGGGAACAGCGCGCTCGCGGTGTTGTGCAGGGAGACTTCGACCTCGCGTTCGCCCGCCGACTTGAAGAACTGGCCCTCCGGCAGCGTGGTCTCGTCGATCGCCACGGTGTAGGTGCCGGCCTCCGTCGCGCTGAACACCCAGCGCCCGGCGTCATCCGTCGTCGCCGTCGATTCGGCCCCCGCTCCGCTGAGCGTGACTTCGATACCGGCCGCCGGCTCGCCGCTGCTCAGCTTTATGACGCCCTGCACGCAGCCGGTGGCGGGGTCGGGCTCGCAGGTGTCGGCCGCATGAGCCGGAACTGCCGAGAGTGCGGCGCCGAACAGGACGAGAACGGTACTGAGCACCAGCATCAGGATTCCCCTGATGGGCATTCGTCTGCGGTGCAGAGTGGGGTTCACCGGACCTCCATTGGTCGTTGAACGGTCGAGACGACGAGTGCGCCCTGACAACAGTGTCGCCCAAATATATACCGACACATCGCCCGCACGTACGCATTGTGGGTCCCGGACAAAAATTCATCCAGGATCGGGGGCTCGAATGCGCGTCTGCGGTCGGCGGTAGTCTGGGGACATGGCAGAGCGATCCTGGTCTTTCTCGAAAGCATTCCGCAACATCTTCAGCGGGCCCGAGCTCATCACGGACGAGACCTGGGACGACCTCGAGACGGCCTTGATCACCGCGGACTTCGGTCCCGATGTCACCGACTCCATCCTCGATGCGCTCCGCGCCGACGTGGAGCGTCATCGCGTCACGGAGGTGGCAGAGATGCGGCGCATGCTGCGCGACGCGATCGAGGAGCGCCTCGCCGCCTACGATCCGACGCTGCGCCTCTCCGAACGCCCGGCCGTGATTCTCGTCGTCGGCGTCAACGGCGTCGGCAAGACGACGACGATCGGCAAGTTCGCCAAGTACCTGACCGCCTTCGACAAGCGCGTGCTCGTCGGTGCGGCCGACACGTTCCGCGCGGCCGCCGTCGAGCAGCTCGCCACCTGGGCGGATCGCGCCGGCGTCGACATCGTGAAACCGCAGCAGGCGGGGCAGGATCCGGCTTCCGTCGCGTTCCAGACGGTGCAGCGGGCCATCGACGCCGACTACGAGATCGCCATCATCGACACCGCCGGCCGACTGCAGACCAAGGGCGGGCTCATGGACGAGCTCGGCAAGGTGCGACGTGTCATCGAGAAGCAGGCTCCGGTCTCCGAGGTGCTCCTCGTGCTCGACGCGACGACCGGTCAGAACGGTCTGGCGCAGGCGGAAGCTTTCATCCAGCACGCCGGCGTCACCGGGCTCGTGCTCACGAAGCTCGACGGCTCGGCGAAGGGCGGGTTCGTGCTCTCGGTGCAGGAGAAGACGGGCCTCCCGGTCAAGCTGATCGGGCAGGGCGAGGGCATCGGAGACCTCACCGGATTCACGCCGCACGTGTTCGCGCAGCAGTTGATCGGCTGAGTCCCTCCGCTGCCGCTCCGAGGCCCTGTTCGCCCTGCGCGAAATGTGCAGCGCACCTGCCGTACGAGGAGTAGACCGGGGGTGTAGGCAGGCTCTGGCCCACCAGGCCGGAGCCATCGAGAAAGGGTCATCATGCAGCGTCTCACCGTACTCGGCACCGGAGTGCTCGGTTCTCAGATCATCTTCCAAGCGGCGTACTTCGGCAAAGAAGTGGTTGCGTACGACATCGACGATGAGGCGTTGGAGAAGCTGCCCGCTCGCTGGGAGTACCTCAAGCCGCTCTATATCCGCGATCTTCCCGACGCGACGCCCGAGAAGCTCGACGCCGCCGTCGCGCGCATTCGCGCCACGACCGATCTGGGGGAGGCGCTGGCACAAGCGGAGCTCGTGATCGAAGCCGTGCCTGAGAACCTCGAGATCAAGCGCGACACGTGGCGCCGCGTCGGCGAACTGGCTCCCGAGACCGCGATCTTCGCGACGAATTCGTCGACGCTCTTGCCGAGCGACATCGCGCCGGCCTCCGGTCACCCCGAGCGGTTCCTCGCGCTGCACTTCGCGAACGAGGTGTGGAAGAACAACACCGGCGAGGTGATGGGCCATGCCGGCACCGATCCTGCCGCGTTCGAGGCCGTCGCGCAGTTCGCCGACGAGATCGGGATGGTGCCGATCCGCGTGCTGAAAGAGCAGCCGGGCTACGTGCTGAACTCGCTCCTCGTCCCGTTGCTCGACGCAGCGAGCGGGCTCTTGATGGGAGGCGTCGCGACGCCGGAGGACATCGACCGCACGTGGCGCATCGGCACGGGCGCGCCACTGGGGCCGTTCCAGATCTTCGACGTCATCGGCATGATGACTCCGTACATGCTCAACAAGGACAGCGACAAGCCCGGGGCTCGCGAATTCGCGGAGTACCTCAAGCGCGAGTACATCGACAAGGGGTACCTCGGAAAGGGGAGCGGCCGCGGCTTCTACACCTACGAATAGGTGGGCCGCCGGTCCAGCCGCCGGCCCAGCGATGGGCCCAGCCGCCGGCCCAGCGATGTGCCCAGCCATCGGCATCGGTGACACATTCGACCTCGGTGAGCCCCCATTGCGGGAGAACGGCTCACCGGGGCCGACTTCCCGACCGATGCGAGCTAGAATGAACCCGCTATGGCTACTTTCGGAAACCTCTCGGCGCGACTGACCGACACCCTCAAGAATCTTCGTTCGAAGGGCAAGCTCTCCGCGTCCGACGTCGACAGCACGGTCCGCGAGATCCGCCGCGCCCTGCTCGAAGCCGACGTCGCGCTCGACGTCGTCAAGGAATTCACGTCGAAGGTGCGCGAACGCGCGCTCGGCGATGAGGTGAACCAGGCGCTCAACCCGGCGCAGCAGGTGGTCCAGATCGTCAACGAGGAGCTCGTGGCGATTCTCGGCGGAGAGCAGCGGCGCCTGCAGTTCGCGAAGAACCCTCCGACCATCATCATGCTCGCCGGGCTCCAGGGCGCCGGTAAGACCACGCTCGCCGGGAAGCTCGCGAAATGGCTGCGCGATCAGGGGCACACGCCGCTGCTCGTCGCCTGCGACTTGCAGCGACCGAACGCCGTGACCCAGCTGGGAGTCGTCGCCGAGCAGGCGGGAGCCGAGATCTTCGCACCCGAGCCGGGCAACGGAGTCGGCGATCCCGTGCAGGTGGCGAAGCGCGGCGTCGCCGAGGCCCGTTCCAAGCACTACGACTTCGTCATCATCGATACCGCAGGCCGACTCGGCGTCGACGCGGAGCTGATGCGGCAGGCGTCGGACATCCGCAAGGCGACGGATCCCGATGAGGTGCTCTTCGTCATCGACGCGATGATCGGACAGGACGCCGTCGCGACGGCTCAGGCCTTCCAGGAGGGCGTCGACTTCACCGGCGTCGTGCTCACGAAACTCGACGGCGATGCGCGCGGCGGCGCGGCGCTCTCCATCCGCAGTGTGACCGGCCGCCCGATCCTCTTCGCCTCCACCGGTGAGGGGCTGAACGACTTCGAGCCGTTCCACCCGGACCGCATGGCGAGCCGCATTCTCGACCTCGGCGACATTCTGACCCTCATCGAGCAGGCGCAGTCCGCGTTCAACGAGGACGAAGCCCGCAAGGTCGCGGAGAAGATCTCGCAGGACGCCTTCACCCTCGACGACTTCCTCGGTCAGATGCAGCAGCTGCGCAAAGCCGGTTCGCTCAAGAAGATGATGGGCATGCTGCCCGGCATGGGCAAGATGCAGTCTCAGCTCGACAACTTCGACGAGCAGGAGATCGTGCACACCGAGGCCATCATCCAGTCGATGACGAAGGCCGAGCGCGAGAACCCGAAGCTGCTGAACGGCTCCCGGCGGCTGCGCATCGCCAAGGGATCGGGCATGACCGTGACCGACGTGAACCAGCTCGTGCAGCGCTTCGAGCAGGCGGCGAAGATGATGAAGACCGTCGCCCGCGGCGGCGTGCCGCAGATTCCCGGAATGGGGCCGGTGCCAGGGATGGGCGGCGGCCGCAAGAAGCAGCAGCCCGCGAAGGGCAAGGGCAAGCGACGTTCTGGCAACCCGGCGAAGCGTGCTCAGGATGCCGCCGGAATCGCCGCGAAACCATCCGGCGCGTCCGAGGGCGGCTCCGGATTCGGCCTGGGCGGAGGCGGCGCTGCGCAGCCGAATGAGGAGGATCTGGCCAAGCTGCAGCAGATGCTCGGCAAGGGTCTGCGGTAAGAAAGCCTGTTCGCAGCAAAAATTGCAATATGCCGCCGAGTGTGGCACTATTGACGGGTTCGCGCATCTTGCGCGCCCACGCTTCCGCGATCCGGCCGTCTGGCACGAGATGCGGCATCGTTCACCGATTCAAGGAGTCATCATGGCTGTCAAGATCCGTCTCAAGCGCCTCGGCAAGATCCGCGCGCCCTACTACCGCATCGTCGTCGCTGACTCGCGCACCAAGCGCGATGGCCGCGTCATCGAGGAGATCGGCAAGTACCACCCGACCGAGAACCCCTCCTTCATCGAGGTCGACTCGGATCGTGCGCAGTACTGGCTGAGCGTCGGCGCTCAGCCGACCGAGCAGGTCGCGGCGATCCTGAAGCTCTCGGGCGACTGGGGCAAGTACACCGGAACCGGCGAGACCGAGTCCAAGATCCTCGCTCCCGAGGCGAAGGTCCCCTTCGAGGCCGATGCTGCGAAGAAGCCCGTACTGCGCCCGAAGGCTGAGAAGCCCGCTGCCGCTGCCGAGGAAGCCCCGGCCGAAGACGCTGCAGCCGAGTCGACCGAGGCCTGACACCTTTGGCTCAGCAGGCACTCGGAGAGGCGCTCGCGCACCTCGTGCGCGGAATCGTCGATCACCCTGATCGGGTGCGCGTCGATGTGCGCGACGGTGGGCGCGGCGACGTTCTCGAGGTGCACGTGCACCCGAGTGATCTCGGTCGTGTCATCGGTCGAGGCGGTCGCACTGCCTCGTCGCTGCGCACGCTCGTGCTCTCGCTCGCCGGCGGTGAACGTGTGCGCGTCGATGTCGTGGACACCGACGCTGCCGATAGTGCGGAGACCGAAGCCTGATGGCGGATCCGCAAGGGCGAGCGCAGGCTCCCCGTCCCGCGAGCGGGGCGGGGAGCCTCCGCGTTGGTCGCCTCACGAAACCGCATGGTCTCAAGGGCGGGCTCAAGGTCGAGCTCTTCACCGATAATCCGGAGCTCCGCTTCGTGCCGGGCGCAGAATTCCACCTGCAGGTTCCCACGGATTCGCCCTGGTTCGGTCGCACCATCACGATGCGCGACCTGCGCTGGTTCAACGAGTCTCCGGTCGGATTCTTCGCCGAGGTTCCGGACCGCACGACGGCCGAGAGCATCGTCCGCGCGATTCTGTGGATCGATGAGCAGGCCGTTGCGGAGGGCGAGGAAGACGACGCCTGGTACCACCACCAGCTCGTCGGCCTCGACGTCGTTCGCGACGCAGCCGAGCCGGGCGGCGAGGCGGTCAAGCTGGGTGTCGTGGCGGAGGTGCAGCATCTCCCCGCGCAGGACCTGTTGGTGGTCACGACCGCCGACGGTCCCGTCCTCGTGCCGTTCGTGACCGCGATCGTGCCGAGCGTCGACATCGCCGCAGGCGTCGTACATGTGACGCCGCCGCCTGGGCTCTTCGACGAGTCCGAGGCGGAATCCGACGGAACTGATGCTCCGCAAAGCGGCAACGCCGGTGATTCGCGGTCAGGCGGCTCGGAGGAGAGTCCGGAATGAGGATCGACGTCGTCTCGATCTTCCCCGGCTATTTCGACGCGCTCGAGCTCTCGCTGCTCGGCAAGGCGAGACAGCGGGGACTCATCGAGGTGCACGTGCACGATCTGCGGGATTCCGCGCACGACAAGCACCGGACCGTCGATGATACCCCCGCTGGCGGCGGTGCGGGAATGGTGATGAAGCCGGAGCCCTGGGGCGAGGCCCTGGACGGCATCCTCAGTGAGGCCGAGCCGGACGCGGACCCGCTCGTGATCTTCCCATCGCCCGCCGGCGATGTCTTCACGCAGACGATGGCCCGCGAGCTCGCCGACGAAACGCACCTCGTCTTCGGGTGCGGCCGGTACGAGGGCATCGACCAGCGCGTCTTCGACGAGTATGCGAGTCGTGGGCGAGTCCGGCTCGTCAGCATCGGGGACTACGTACTGAACGGGGGAGAGGTCGCTGCGATCGCGATGATCGAGGCGATCGGCCGGCTCGTTCCCGGCGTCGTCGGCAATCCCGAGAGCTTGGTCGAGGAATCGCATGAAGAGGACGGACTCCTCGAGTACCCGAGCTTCACCAAACCCGCGAACTGGCGCGATCGATCGGTGCCAGAGGTGCTGTTGAGCGGCAATCATGCCGCGATCGACGCGTGGCGTCGCGAACAGCGCATCGAACGCACCGGGCGGGTCAGACCCGAACTGCTGTCGCGCGAGATGCTGGGCCGACCTCCGGGGCGGCACGCGGCCGAGTGATCGCCACGCCGCGTGTGCGGCGCGCGCGTTCGGCTGCATTCGTCGCTGCCTCTAGGCTGGGAGCATGCGTGATGTGGTTTCAGCCGGTATCGGCAAGGCGGTGCGGCAGGTCGCCCGGCTCCGCGGCGGCGGGTCGGCTCTGCCCGGCCTCGTGATCGAGAAGCTCGACCCCGGCTTTCTGAGCCGTGTCCTTGGCCGGCTGCCGTACGGGGTCGTGGCGGTCAGCGGAACCAACGGGAAGACGACGACGACGAAGATGGTCGTCGAACTGCTCGAGGCCCGTGGGCTGCGCGTCTTCACGAATCGTACGGGTTCGAATTTCTCCCGCGGGGTCGTCGCCGCAGCGATTCAGGAGAGCGATCTGCGCGGTCGGCTCGATGCGGATGTCGCCGTGCTCGAACTCGATGAAGCCCACGCGATGTACTTCATCGACCGAGTGGCTCCTCGGTTCACACTGCTGTTGAACGTGCTGCGCGATCAGCTCGACCGTTTCGGTGAGATCGATACGACCGCCAAACTTCTGCAGCGGATCGCAGATGCCACGACCGAGGGTCTGGTGGTGAATCGTGAAGATCGACTGATCGCAGCCATCGGCGAGCTCACTCGAGCCCGCACCGGCGCGCACGTCGACGTTCGCGAGTTCGGTCTCTCCGATGCGCTCCTCGCCATGTTCCCGAGTGACGACGATTTCCATCTTTCAGCGACGCCGGCAGAGGCGGCGCGGGAACAGCGCACGCCGGCTGACGTGATGCTGCTCGAGGTCGGGGACCATGAAGCGGTGTTCGGCGTCGACGGCGGTCAGTACCGGACCTCGCTCAAGCTGGAAGGGCTGTACAACACCTTCAACGCGGCGGCTGCGCTCGCCCTCGTGCGTCAGATTCTGGATGCCGGGCCGATCGCTCCTGAGGCCCCGGGGCGACGCGCGGCAGCCACGACCGGCGAACTTGTGACGGCGCTCTCGGAGATCCGCCCGGCATTCGGGCGAGGCGAGCAGCTGGTGCTCGACGGGGAACCGCTCGAACTCGTCCTCGTGAAGAATCCGGCTGGATTCCGACTGGGGCTCGCGTCGTTCCAGGCCGAGGGCGTCGCCGCGATGATCGCGATCAACGATCAGTACGCGGACGGCCGGGACATGTCGTGGCTGTGGGATGTCGATTTCACCTCTCTCGCGGAGTCCGGCGTCGATACGGTGTGCGGTACGCGTGCCTGGGACATGGCACTGCGTCTCGAGCACGACGACGTCCCGGTCGGGCACGTCGAGGAAGACCCCCGTCGCGCGCTGGCGACCTTCCGGGAGCGCACGCTCGGTCGCCCGCGGCGCATCTACTGCACGTACACCGCGATGCTCGACCTGCGTCGCGCCCTCGCCGATCTGACCGATGTGGAGGACGTCTGGTGAACGATATCGATCGCGAACTCGCCATCGTCTCGCTCTACCCGCGAGACATGAATATCTACGGTGACCGTGGCAATGTGCTCTCGCTCTCGCGCCGAGCCGCCGCCCATGGTTTCTCGCCGCGGGTGGTCGATGTGAACCCCGGCGACCCGCTTCCGGACACCATCGACATCATCGTCGGCGGGGGCGGGCAGGACTCGGGTCAGGGCAGGGTCGCGCTCGATCTCGCGCAGCGGGCGGATCAGATGCGCACCCTCGCCGACGACGGTGTGCCGATGCTCATGATCTGCGGTCTCTATCAATTGTTCGGCCACCGCTTCATCACGCATGCGGGTGACGAGCTCACGGGGATCGGCGTGCTCGACGTCGAGACCCTCGGCGGGACGGAACGGATGATCGGGAACGTCGTGCTCGACACGGAGGCGTTCGGCGAGATCATCGGCTATGAGAACCACAGCGGCAGCACGCAGCTCGGGCCCGGCTCTGCGCCCCTGGGCCGGGTGGTGCAGGGAGCCGGCAATGCCCCCGGCGCCGGTGTGGAGGGAGCGCGCACGGCGAATGTGATCGGCAGCTACCTGCACGGATCCCTGCTGCCCAAGAATCCCGCGCTCAGCGATTTCCTCATCGGGGAAGCCGCGCGCAGGCGCTACGGCTCATTCACGCCGGTCGCGGCCACGCCCGACACCGTGCTCCGTGCGCGCGAAAGCGCGAAGCGACGCCCCCGATAGCCCCGGAGCCGCGCGCGGAAAAGTTTCTGCTCGCACCCGGGAATATTCGTCTGCATGTAATAGTTGTGCTCATCGGACCTCGCACACTCAATCGAAAGGCATGACATGACCATCACCGCAGAGCAGATCCCCGGGTACCGCGTCGGAACGTGGGCCGTCGACCCCACGCACTCCGAGGTCGGCTTCTCCGTTCGCCACCTCGCCATCAGCAAGGTCAAGGGCAAGTTCGAGTCCTTCGAAGCCACCTTCACGACGGCGGAGAACCCCCTCGAGTCGAGCGTCACCGCGAGCGCCGACGTCGCCTCCGTGAACACGAACGAGAAGAACCGCGACGGCCACCTGGCCACCGGTGATTTCTTCGCCGCCGATGAGTTCCCGAAGCTGACCTTCGTGTCGACGGGCGTGCGCGAGGAGAACGGCAACTTCTTCGTCGACGGCGATCTGACGCTCCGCGGGGTGACGAAGCCGGTGACCTTCGACTTCGAGTTCGGCGGCTTCGGCGAGGACGCCTACGGCAATTACAAGGCCGGTTTCACCGCGACCACGCGGATCAAGCGCGAGGACTTCGGGCTGACCTGGAACGCTCCCCTCGAAAAGGGCGGGCTGCTGCTCGGGTCCGATGTGACGATCACGCTCGATGTGCAGGCGGCGCTCGTCAAGTAGCCGACGACACTGCTGGAATCGCCGTCACCGCGGAAGCGGGGCGGCGATTCGTCGTTTCAATCGAGTTCGCCGGTGATGCGCCCGCGCACGCGGCGCAGATCCTCCAGCAGAGAGCCGATGAGTACCCAGTGCTGCTCATTCGGCCTCGGGATGGTGAGGGGAGTGGTCAGCGCGAGTGGCTCGACCGCGCCCTCGCCCCTCGTGCCGCCCTCGACGAGGAGCTCGAGATCGTGCGCGGCACGTCGCATCTCCTCCGCCATGCCGATGACGAAGGGGTCGTCGGTGAGCTCGGGGGCGTAGAGATCGGCGAGCGCGCGAGCCATGCCGACGATCTGCGTGACGATGCGCTGCAGGCGCTCGAACTGTGCGTCGTCCTCCGCGAGACCCTCGCGATAGCGCCGACTGCGAGGATTGAACCTGAGGCTCTCGCGGGCCTGGCGCAGGAGGGCGTGGACGCGGGTGCGCTCTTCTTGCAGCCCCCTGGCGTCGGCGAGCATCTCGGCGAGCCAGGGCCGGTTGCGCGGTTCGTCGAGCGCGTCGGCGATGCGACGCAGCACCTCGGCCGAGTGCTGCGTGAGGTCGACGATCGCGAGATGCACCGAAGACGTGCGCACCGGGGCGACGACGAGCGCATTCAAGGCCACGCCGATCGCGGCTCCGATCGCTGTCTCGATGAGGCGCTCGGCGCCGTAGTGCAGTTCGAGGCCGCCGAGCGCGATCATGAGCAGAGCGCTGATCGCGACCTGATTCGCGGCCGAAGGCGTCATGCGCAGCAGCCACCCGACGCCCATCGCGACGATGATGGCCGCGATGAACAACCACGACTGCGGACCGAAGAGCGCGCCCGCGCCGATGGCCACGCCCACGCCGACGAGCACGCCGACGACGCGCTCGATTCCGCGGGTGAGCGACTGATCGACGTTGTCCTGCATGACGATCAGCGCGGCGATCGCTCCGAAGATCGGCAGCTGCTCCGGAAAGATCGCGAGGCAGATGAACCAGGTCAGGATCGCCGCGGCGGCGCCCTTGGCCAGCTGCCACCAGGCGGGCCGCACCGACACCGTGAACCGGCCGGTGAGATCGCGCTCGAACCGGCGCCACGGGCGGGTCGCGGGTCCGGTCACAGAAGTCCCAGCTTGCGCAGCTCCTCGCGCAGTGTCGCCCCGTCTGGGCCGTACACCCAGGGCACGCCGCTCGTGCTCCGGTGCAGCCGCGCCTTCGAGCGCCCGCCGGCGAGCACCGCTTCGCCGACGGAGAGCTGACGGATGAGCACCGCCGCGACGCTCTCGGGGTGGGCGGTCGCGAATTCGTGGTACAGCGCCTCGTCGTGCTGCCCGTCGTCGCCGATCAAGATCCAACGGATCCCGGGGAACTCTCTCACGATGCGTCGCAGTTCGCGTCGTTTGTGCTCTCGGCCGCTCCGGAACCAACGATCATGCGTCGGGCCCCAATCGGTGAGCAGGAGCGGCCCCATCGGATAGAGATTGCGCGCCAGGAAGCGGCTGAGCGCGGGCGCTGCGTTCCAGGCCCCGGTCGAGAGGTAGATGACGGGAGCGCCGGGATGCTCGGCCATCAGGTGATCGAGCATCACCGCCATGCCGGGTGTCGCCGAACGCGCATGCTCGTCGAGCACGAAGCTGTTCCACGCCGCTACGAACGGGCGGGGGAGAGCGGTGAGCAGGATGGTGTCGTCGATGTCGGAGATCACCCCGAACTCGGCCTCCGGCGCCACCACGTTCACGGGGGCATCGGCCGCCTCGCTGTCGCCGGCTTGAAGGGTCACGGTGTGCCAGCCCCGTTCGAGCTGCACCGGCACGATGGCATCGATGACCCCGCCGCGATCCGCCGTCACTTCGGTGACGGGCTCGCCGTCGATGAGCACGCGCACCGTCTGATGCGGCACCGAGAGGCTCGTGAAGGTGCGCCAGCCGCGCACGCGCGATACCTCGGCCACGTCCGGCCGGAAGCGGGTGTGCTCGCGACTCTCCGGCTTCAGGTACAGCACGCGTCCGAGCACGCGCACCCATTCGGTCGTGCCGTAGCCGATGTACGGAATCACGGAGGGCTTCTTCCCGCGCGAGATCGCTCGGCGGGCGCGGCGCCCGTGCAGCCAATCCTCCAGGCGAGCCGCGAAGCGGGGTCGAGGGTCTGGCTGGGGTGGCGAAGTCACCAGGACAGTCTAGGGCGTCGGGGTGTGCGGATCCTCAGACGATTCGTCTGCGCCGGCGACGTCGAGGTGGCGTTGCTCGCGGCGCAGGAACCACTTCTTGATTCCCCAGATGGCGAGTGCGACAGCGGCGGCGAGACCGGCGAAGACGAACCCGGCGCCTTTGACGCGTGCTGCGAGTTGGTCGTATCCGGCGGCGGCGCCGACGCCGAGCGAGACGACGATCAGCGACCAGACGATGCTGGCCGCTGCGGTCCAGACCAGGAACCGGCGATAGCGCATTCCCGCCATGCCGGCGGTCAACGGCACGAGCGAGTGCAGCACCGGCAGGAATCTCGAGAGGAACACCGCGACCCCTCCGCGTTCTCCGAGGTAGTGCTCGGCGATGCGCCAGTTGCGCTCGCCGAGTCTTCGTCCGGCACGGCTGGCCCGGATTCGGGGTCCGATCCATCTGCCGAGGAAGAAGCCGATGCTCTCTCCGGCAACGGCGCCGAGGATCAGGGCGATGACGAGCCAGATGAACTGAGCGGGCGTGGTCACTCCGATGGCGGACACCAGCGCGATGGTGTCTCCAGGCACGATGAGGCCGACGAAGATCGACGTCTCGAGCATCATGCCGACGCCTGCGAGCAGCGTGCGCAGGACCGGGTCGAGGTCGCGGATCCATTCGATCAACGTGCTCAGGAAGTCGGTCACGCCACCGAGTGTAACGACGACGTCGCAAGGAACATCGGGCACGGGCGAGTGCGAGGTCGTTTCGACGTCGAGAGATATACCGTTCGGCGCCGAGTGAAATATGCTTCGAAGCCGAACCAGATTCGCAGGAAACTCACAGAAACGGTAAAATCGAGTCAGTCGGCATCCGGCCGATGGCTCCGGCGAGAATTACATCTCGTAGCGGACCTCACTAAGGGAGTGCACCCTTGGTGGGGCGCGCGACCTTCGTTCTGGAGCGTTACATGAACGAGTTCTTTGATCCCCTGACGCTATCGCGATGGCAGTTCGGGTTGACGACGCTGTACCACTTCATCTTCGTTCCGCTGACGATCGGCATGTGCCTGCTCGTCGCCATCCTGCAGACCGCGTGGGTGAAGACGGGCAAGTTCAAGTACCTGCGCCTCACCCGTCTGTTCGGCAAGATCTTCCTCATCAACTTCGCGATGGGCGTCGTGACCGGCATCGTGCAGGAGTTCCAGTTCGGCATGAACTGGTCGAACTACTCCCGCTTCGTCGGCGACATCTTCGGCGCCCCCTTGGCGATGGAAGGACTCATCGCCTTCTTCTTCGAAGCGACCTTCATCGGGCTGTGGATCTTCGGGTGGGACAAGCTGCCGAAGAAGATCCATCTGATGACGATCTGGTTCGTCTGGCTCGGCACCGTCGCCTCGGCCTATTTCATCCTCGCTGCGAACGCATTCATGCAGAATCCTGATGGATTCACCATCAACGAGGAGCGCGGGCGAGCCGAACTCGACAGCATCGGCGCCGTGCTCACGAACCCGGTCGCCGTGACGCAGTTCCCGCACACCATCTTCGCCGCCGTGATGTTCGCGGGAGTCGTCGTCGTCTCGACCGCCGCCTGGCACCTGCGTCGTGGGCAGTACCTCGACGAGATGCGGACAGCGCTCCGCTTCGGCGCGTGGACCAACATCGCCGCCTTCATGGGCGTCGGGCTCACGGGCCACTCGCTCGGCATGGTCATGACCGAGACGCAGCCGATGAAGATGGCCGCTGCGGAAGCGCTCTACGAGAACGCCTCCGGCGCTGACGCGTCGTTCTCCGTGTTCAGCCTCGGCACCCCCGACGGAGCCCACGAGATCTTCTCGATCCGCATCCCCTATCTGCTGTCCTTCCTCTCGAACGGCACGTTCAACGGGTCCGTCGAGGGCATCCGCGATCTGCAGGCCGAATACACCGCGCAGTACTGCGGCGCCGATTCGCTGCTCACGTGCCCGACCGACGGTCAGTTCGCGCCCATCATCTGGGTCACCTATTGGGCGTTCCGCTGGATGATCGGCCTCGGCGCACTCGCTGCGCTCGTCTCGGTCGTCGGGCTCTGGATCACCCGGAAGAGCATGGACCTTCCCGACTGGGTGTGGAAGGTCGCGATCTGGACCGCACCCCTCCCGATGCTCGCCTCGCTCGTGGGGTGGGTCTTCACCGAGATGGGCCGGCAGCCGTGGATCGTCTTCGGCGTGATGACCACCGAACAGGGCGTGTCGCCCGGAGTTCCCGGATGGGCGGTGCTGATCTCCCTGCTCGTCTTCACGATCGTGTACGGCGCCCTCGCCGTCGTCGAATTCAAGCTCATCACGAAGGCGGCGAAAGAGGGCCCGCCCGAGATCGCGCTGAGCTCGGACGCCGACGGCAAGCCGGGCGACGCCGACCACCAGCAGCTCGCCACGGTCTACTAGGAGACGGACATGGAACTCACCACACTCTGGTTCTTCATCGTCGGGGCGATGCTCATCGGCTACTTCGTGCTCGACGGATTCGATTTTGGCGTTGGCATGTCGCTGCCGTTCCTCGGGAGGGACGACCGCGACCGGCGTCTCATCATCAACACGATCGGTCCCGTCTGGGATCTCAACGAGACGTGGCTCATCGTCGCGGGCGCCTCGCTCTTCGCCGCGTTCCCCGAGTGGTACGCGACGATGTTCTCCGGCTTCTACCTGGCGCTCCTCGTGATCCTCGTCGCCCTGATTCTGCGCGGGGTCTCGTTCGAATACCGGCACCAGGGCAAGGGTCGCGAATGGACCCGGTGGTTCGATCAGTTCATCTTCTGGGGTTCGGTGGTGCCGCCGCTCCTCTGGGGCGTCGCGTTCGCGAACCTCGCCCAGGGGCTCCCGATCGCGCCGATGGAGAACGGCGGCTGGATCTACCAGGGCACACTGCTCACTCTGCTGAACCCCTACGGGCTGCTCGGCGGACTCACGATGCTCCTCATCACGTTCGCGCACGGTCTGGTGTTCATCTCGCTGAAGACCGCGGGTGACATGCGAGTGCGAGCTCGCTCGCTCGCCACGAAGGTCGGTGCCGCGGCGATCATCGCGGGAGCGACGTTCCTCGGATGGACGATCATGCAGCACACCGATAGCCCGACGCTGTGGGTGATCGTGCTCTGCTCAGCGGTCGCCGCACTCGCGCTCATCGGGGGTTGGGCCGCGAATCTCGTCGG
This sequence comes from Leucobacter alluvii, assembly GCF_039530485.1. Taxonomy (NCBI): domain Bacteria; kingdom Bacillati; phylum Actinomycetota; class Actinomycetes; order Micrococcales; family Microbacteriaceae; genus Leucobacter; species Leucobacter alluvii. Next base: position 449,717 of record NZ_BAAAOP010000005.1, read on the forward strand.
ACGAGAAGGGTGGGCCTTCACCGGCAACGCGATCGCCATCGCGTTCGCTCTGCTCGCGATCTTCATGGCGATGTTCCCGAATCTCATGGCATCGAGCATCGACCCCTCGTACTCCATGTCGATCGTCGGCGCCGCGAGTTCGCAGAAGACGCTCGAGCTCATGACGTGGGTCGCGGTCTTCACCCTTCCGCTCGTGCTCGCGTACCAGGCGTGGACGTACTGGATCTTCCGGAAGCGGTTGACCCGGGAGGCGATTCCCGTAGGTGCGCACTGAGTCGGTGCGCAGGGCCCGGGGTTTCATCTGATGTGACTCCCCGGGCTCCCGTAGACTGCCTCGAGCGGTTGTGACTTCCGCCGCCCATCGACACTCAGGAACCTCGTGAAACCCTTCGACCCGAGATTGCTCCGGTATGCGCGCGCTGCGCGCGGCGTGCTGATCATCGGCGCCGGGCTCGGTCTGCTGCGCACCTGCGCGGTGCTGGCCTGGGCGTGGTGCCTGGCGCAGGCAGTCACCGCTGCAGCCCTTCCCGTGATGGACGGCATTCCCGGGGTGCGGGGCAGAATCGACGAGGGAGCGTTCGATACCGGTCAGCTTCCCTGGCTCATGCTCGGCGCGCTGGTCGCTGTGTGCGTGCGTTCCATCGCCGGTTGGGGCATGGACGCCGTCGCGGCGCGCGGTGCGGTCCGCGTGAAAGCTCAGCTCCGAGCGGCGGCGCTCGATGCGCTCGACGCCCGCTCGCCCCAGCGGGATGACGGGCCGGGCGACGCCGAACTGGCGACGTCGCTCGGCCGCGGGCTGGACGCGCTCGACGGCTACTTCTCCGGGTACATCCCGCAGCTCCTGCTCACGGGTGTCGCCACTCCCATCCTCATCCTCGCCGTCCTGCTCGCAGATCCGCTCAGCGGCCTGATCGTGGTCGTGGTGTTCCCGATCATCCCGGTCTTCATGATCCTCATCGGTCTTGCGACGCAGGCAGTGCAGGATCGGCAGTGGGAGCAGTTGCAGCGCCTCTCATCGTCATTCCTGGACGTCGTTGCCGGCCTCGCCACTCTGCGGATCTTCGGCAGGCAGGGCCGGCAGGTCGCGCGCATCACCCGCGAGACCGATGAGTACCGCTCGCGCACCATGAGCGTGCTGCGCGTCACCTTCCTCTCGGGGTTCGTGCTCGATCTCGCCGGCACCTTCTCGATCGCGCTCGTCGCGGTGACGGTCGGAACCCGGCTGGTGAGTGGCGAGTTCCCCCTCGGGCTCGGCCTCTTCGTGCTGCTGCTGCTCCCCGAGACCTTCGTGCCGATCCGGCAGGTCGGTGCTGCGTTCCACGCATCGACCGAAGGCCTGGCGGCTGCGTCGCGGGTCTTCGCGATCATCGAGGCGGCTGATTCGCGCCCGAACGGGGCAGCATCCTCTGAGGGCGGTGGCGCTCGCGACGCGCGGCGCTCGGCTGACGGGCGACAGCCCGGACTGAGTTTCGATGCGGTCAGCGTCGCCAGGGGAGGCCGGCGCGTCGTCGGCCCCGTGTCGTTCGATGTCGCTCCAGGAGAGATGGTGGCGATGTCCGGACCATCCGGCGCCGGAAAATCGACGTTGGTCGCGGTGCTGCTCGGCTTCGTCGAGCCGATCCGCGGGCGTATCATCGCACCCGGTGCGCTCGCGTGGTCGGGCCAGCGTCCCGGCCTGCTGCACGGCAGCATCGCCGAGAATGTGGCGCTCGGGTCGGACGAACCCGATCGAGCGCTCGCGCGGCGCGCGCTCGACGCCGTCGGTCTCGAGCACCTCGACCTCGGCCTCGAGCTGGGCGTCGCAGGTGCCGGCGTGTCCGGTGGTCAGGCCCAGCGCATCGCCGTGGCCAGGGCGCTGTATCGAGCATGGCGGCTCGACTGCGGCGCGCTCGTGCTCGATGAGCCCAGCTCTGCCTTGGACTCGTCGAGCGAGGCGTTGGTGTGCGCCGCTCTTCGCGCGGAGGCGGATGCCGGGCGGGCCGTGCTCGTCGTCAGCCATCGGGAAGCGGTGCACCGGGCAGCCGATCGCGTGGTGCGCATCGATGCGAGCCATCCGGAGCCGAGCATTGCGGGGGTGGACGCCTGATGCGCGCGATGCAGACCGAAGCGGTCACCCGTCGGCAGCGGCGAGCGGTACTCGATCGGGCCATGCCGAGCCGGTCGCGGCGTCTTCCCGGCATTCTGCTCGGAGTGCTGGCAGATGCGAGCGTCGTCGGCCTGCTCGGGCTGAGCATGTGGCTGATCGTGCGGGCGGGGGAGCAGCCCCCGATCCTCCATCTCACGTTCGCGATCGTCGGCGTGCGAGCGCTCGCGATCGGTCGCGCCGCCTTCCGGTACGCCGAGCGGCTCACGAGCCACGATGCGGCGCTCGCTCAGCTCGCCGTGCTGCGGTCGCGCACCTTCGCCTCACTCGTGCCGCGGGTGCCGGGCGCACTGGAATCGCACCGGCGGGGAGAAGTGCTCGCAGCGTTCGTCGATGACGTCGACCAGCTGCAGGACGAAGCGCTGCGGGTGCGCCAGCCGCTCATCGTGAGCGGCATCGTCACAGGTCTGAGCGTGATGCTCGTCGCACTCATATCGGTGCCGGCCGCGCTCGTGCTGCTCGGCGCGCTCGTGATCGGCGGCGGCGTGGCAGTCGCGCTGGCGAACCGGCTCTCCGGCGCGCAGGATCGGGAGCTGAGCGCCGCACGAGCCGCAGTCGTCGACGCCCTGCTCGAGCGCTTCTCCGCGGGCGAGGTGCTCCTGGCCTTCGACGCCGTCGAGATGCAGCGCGCGCGGATCGCCGCTGCCGAGCAGCGCCTCGCGACCCTCCAGCTCCGCCGCGCGCGCTCGGCCGGCCTCACGGCTGCCGTCCTCGGGTGCGCTGCCGGAGCGGCCTCGCTCCTTGCAATCGTCGCGATGCTGCCGACGTTGGGCGATGGGCTCTCCGCGCCGCTCTTCGCTGCTGCCGTCGTCGTTCCCGCCGCCGTCTTCGAGGTCTTCGCGCAGGTTCCCGCAGCTCTGTCTGCCAGGCGTACGGTGCAGGCGAGCGCCGATCGCGTCGCCGATCTCACGGAGGGCGCGCTGCCGAGCGAAATCGTCGCCGACTCGGGAGATGCCGATGAACCGTCTCCGGTGGGGCGCGAAGCGGTTCGCGCCCCCGTCGGAGCGCCGCTGATCGAAGTGCGCGGGCTCGCCGCCAGGTACCCGGGGGCCGCGAGCGATGCGATCAGCGGCGTCGATTTCGTTCTCGATGCGGGCGAGACGCTCGTCGTTCGCGGCGCGAGCGGAGCGGGCAAGAGCACCCTCGCGCTCGCCCTCGTGAGATTCCTCGAATCGCGCGGGGAGTACCGAGTGCGAGGCCTCGATGCACGGGCGCTGCCTGCCGACGCCGTGCGCGAGATCGTGGGTCTCTGCGAGCAGCGGCCCTACCTCTTCGACTCCGATCTGCGCCAGAATCTCAAGTTCGCCCGCGACAGCGAGGAGCGCGGTACCGCGAGTGACGACGATCTCTGGGCGGTGCTGGATCGCGTCGGTCTCGCCGAGTGGGCGCTCGAGCGCGGCGGCCTCGATGCGCGGCTGGGTGCGGACGGAGCATGGATCTCCGGCGGTCAGGCGCAGCGGATCGCGCTCGCTCGCGCCATCCTGGCCGATTTCCCGGTCGTCGTGCTCGACGAGCCGACCGCGGGCGTCGATCGCGAGCTCGCCGACCGACTGGTGCTCGACCTGCTGGGGGCAGTGCCCGATGATCGGGCGGTGATCCTCATCACCCATACCGAGCTGCCGCAGGAGATCAGCGCCTCGCGCGTGGATCTGTGATCGGCTCCCAGCGGCGATCGAGCATCTCGCGGAAGTGCGCCAGTCGTTCCTGATCGTGCGGTGCGCAACGGGCACCGTCGAGGTGCGACACCGGTCGGATGCCGTGGAGGGCGTTGACCGCCCAGACCTCGTGGTGCAGCAGCTCGTTCAGCGTTGCGACCCGCGGCTCGAGCTCGGCAGCTTCGCGGATGAGCGCTTCCGTGATCGACGGGACGCGGTCGGGGAGTGCAGAAACGGCGCCCCGGTGCGTTTCACGGTTCCACCAGATCAGGCTGGTCGTCGCTCCCTCGAGCACGCGACCGTCGCGATCGAGGAGGAGCGGCTCGGCCCCGAGCTCGTGCCTGAGTGCGGCGTAGCTGGCGATGTTGGGCCCCTTGCGGCGAGCGCGCGGCAGCGGCCCGCTCGGACACGATCGGAGTGAGATCGTGAGCTGCAACTGCGGCAGTTTCCGGATCGCGAGAGCGAGTCGGGGTTCGCGAATGCTGTCGCTCGGGCCGGGTTCCCACAGTTCGAACCGGGGAAACCCGTCTCCGCTTCTCGCGAGTCGGCTGCGCGCCGAATCGAGAAACGCGGAGACGCGACCTCTGACCTCCGCGGGGTTCGCCTCTGGCGACGCGTCGAGCCAGGCGGCGTGGGCCGTCTGCGCGAAGCGCTCGAGGTGGCGCGCGAAACCGCGCACCGCTGCGTCGACGTGCGCGCCCGCTTCACCGCCCCTGACCGCACCGCGCACGCGGAACGAGTCGGCGGCGAGAAGCCTGCCCGTGGCCCCGTCGGTGCCGCTCTCCGGGGTCACCGATCCCGGTCCCGACTCTGGGCACTCGTGCTGCGATCTTCACGCGGGCGCGCGAGCACGGAATAGCCCGATCGAAGCTCCCCGCGTCCCGTAAGGGCGCGCAGCACCTCCCGGCCGTCTCCGTTGCCGACCGCGAGGGCTCCGGCGAGCCGCATCGTGCTCAGAAGCGGAGCGGTCGGAGGCTCGGCGAACTCGTCGGGCAGGCCCGTTCGGGTGCTCGCGGTGTCAGACGCGGCACGCACCGCCTCGCAGATGTCGAGACCGTGCACGATCAGCTCGAAGGTGCGAGTCCGCAGGTACGCGCTCAATCGCATTCCGCCGATGACCGTGCTGACGATCGGGTCTCCGGCGTCTCGCACGGCGCCGAGTACACGAGCAGCGATCTCGGCGAAGCGCAGAGCCGGGTCCTCGCCGAGCGCCGTGCCCGCCTCGACTCCGCGGGCGCTCACCGAAGCGCCGCTCGCCGCAGTCGCGCCGGACGCACGGGCGAAGTACTGCTCCGCGCCCCCGACGGCATCGACCTCGAGCGGTGCGGCGAGCCCCCGCTCGACCGTGAGGAGCGCGCGACTCGTGTGCCCGACGAGCGCGCGCAGATCCCAATCGCCGAGACCAGGGGCACGCCAGTGAGTATCCGGCACGCCGTCGACCACGCTCACAGCCCACGCGGTGGCGGCAGCGAACTCCGTGCGCGACTCAACGATCCCGTCTCCCTCGTGCATGTCGTGAGCGTAGCACCGGCGGTACGCTGAGACGATGCCCGATCCGATGCGTGAACCGGTCGCTCGCGCCGTGCGTGCGCGCGTGAGCGCCGTCGAGATCGCACGTCGCTTCGCCGACACCGGGTCGCCCTGGTTCTGGTTCGACGGAGCCGGGGCAGCACCGGGGGAGCCGCGGGTGTCGACGCTCGGGATCGCGGGCGAGGTGCGCCTCGCCGCCCCGGGGGGCGAACGCGCCTTCCTCTCGGATCTGCGGGACGCGTCGGACGCCGTGCCGCCCGCCGGTGACCACGCCTCGGACACCGCTGGAGACGCGCCGGTATACGGCGCCCGTCGGGCAACCGTCGGTTTCGCAGGGGGATGGGTCATCGCCCTCACCTACGAATTCGGCGTCGCGCTCCTCGAGCCGCCCGTGGCGTCGGACGTGGAGCCCGGGACCCCCGCCGACCCTGCCGCCGTTGCGCTCCGGTGCGATGTGGTCGTGGCCGTCGATCACGACTCCGGAGCCGTCGAATTGCGCGGACCGAGCACCGCCGCGGTCGATGCGTGGCTCGCGGAGCACGGAGAGCATCTGCGCGCCCGGGAGCGAGGAACGGAGATGCCGGCGCCGGCGTCTGATCCCGAAGCATCCCCGGCCCAGTGGCGCAGCGGGGATGCCGACTACGCCGCGGCGGTCGAACGCTGCCGGGACGCCATCCGGGCGGGCGACGCCTACGTGCTCTGCCTGACCGACACCGCCGAGGCCACGGGAGTGTTCGACGCCATCGAGGTGTACCGACGCCTGAGCGGGTCAGGAGCGCCGGTGCGGGGCGGAATCGTCGACGCGGGCTCGCACGTGCTCGTCAGCGCGAGCCCGGAGCGGTTCCTCTCGGTCCGCGGCGCGACGGTCTCGACGCACCCGATCAAGGGCACCCGTCGTCGAGGAGGGTCGCCGAGCAGCGATCGTGCGCTCGCGGCAGCACTCGCGGCCGATCCGAAGGAGCGCGCGGAGAACCTGATGATCGTCGACCTGATGCGCAACGACCTGAGTCGCGTGTGCGAGCCGGGCTCGGTGCGCGTCGACCGGTTTCTCGATATCGAGACCCACGCTCATGTGCATCAGCTCGTGAGCACGGTCTCCGGCACCTTGGCGGGCGGCCAGGGCATCTGGGACGCCATCGTCGCCGCGTTTCCCGGCGGTTCCATGACGGGTGCCCCGAAGCTCCGGGCCGTGCAGCTGCTGCAGCGGTTGGAGGGCGGGCCGCGCGGGTTCTACTCCGGGTGCTTCGGGTGGATCGATCGCCGGGGCGACGCGGAGCTCGCGATGACGATTCGCAGCGTCGAGATGCGGCGGGGCGATCGGCCTGCGGTCGCTGTCGGCGCCGGGGGAGGCATCACCATCGATTCAGTCGCCGCCGACGAGGTCGCGGAGAAGCACCTCAAGGCCGCCGCGCTGCTCTCTGCGCTCGCCCGCTGATCGGACTCGGGCGCGGCCCGCTCAGACCTCGCGCTCGACCAGTGCCGCGAGTGCCGCGGTCACCATCGTCCAGCCGTCGACGAAGCCGAGCTCCTCATGCCTCGCGCGGACGTCCGCGCTCGCATGACGCGCCGTGGCCCGGTACGCCGTGCCCTCCGGGTGGTCGGTGAGGGTGAACTCGGCGGTCACGGCAACGGGTGCCGGAGCAGCGGGCCGCCACTGGGCGTCGAGCGCATTCGTGAAGACGATGCGCCTCGAGGCCTCGACGGTCACGGACACGGCATTCATGTGCGGCTCGAAGGCCCTTCCGTCCTCGCTCATGCTCGTGATGAGCGCGCCGCCCGGCACGAGTTCGAGCCGTTCGACGCGTGCCGTCATGGGGGCGGGGATCCACCAGCGGGCCAGGCGATCCGGATCCGTCCACGCGCGCCACACGATCGCACGGGGAGCGCGGATGATGCGCGTGATCGAGAGATCGCGCTCCGCATCGAATGCGGCGGCGAAGGGCGTCTCGACGGGCGACGGCTCGATCGTCTCATCGGGCTGTGGCGAGAGTGACATGCGAGCTCCTCTGCTGCGCGCCCGGCTCGCGCACCCGAGTGGGCGGCGGATCGCCGGGGTGCTGCCCAGTATGCGCCCAGCGCGGTGACCCCGCCACCCCGCCGGCGCGCGACGCCTCGACGCTCCGCCGCCGGCGCCGTGCCGCTCAGCGCGCGGGCGCTGGGCGCTCCACCCGCTCGGTACCGGGTATTCTGGTCGGAAGTGTGCGCTCGCGAACGCGGGCGATTCGAACCGAGATCGAGGTATGTGTGACCGAGCAGCAGGAGCGCGACGCCGAGGGCTATGACTTCCAGGCGATCCAGGACCGCTGGCTTCCCGTGTGGGACGAGCTGAAGCCGTTCGAGGTCGACACCGAGGGAGCCTCCGCCCCCGGGGCAGCGCGCCCCAAGAAGTACGTGCTCGACATGTTCCCGTACCCATCCGGCGATCTGCACATGGGGCACGCAGAAGCGTTCTGCTTCGGCGACGTGCTCGCACGCTATTGGCGCGGACGCGGCTACGACGTGCTGCACCCGATCGGGTGGGACTCCTTCGGGCTGCCCGCCGAGAATGCGGCCATCAAGCGCGGGGTGGATCCCCGGGAGTGGACGTACGCCAACATCGCGCAGCAGAAGGCCTCGTTCCGGCTCTACGCGCCCTCCTTCGATTGGAGCCGCGTGCTCCACACGAGCGACCCCGAGTACTACAAGTGGAACCAGTGGCTCTTCTTGAAGATGTACGAGAAGGGTCTCGCCTACCGCAAAGCGAGCTGGGTCAACTGGGATCCGGTCGATCAGACCGTGCTCGCGAACGAGCAGGTGCTCGCGGACGGCACCTCCGAGCGCTCGGGCGCCATGGTCGTGAAGAAGAAGCTGACGCAGTGGTACTTCCGCATCACCGACTACGCGGATCGCCTGCTCGACGATCTCGACGCGCTCGAGGGTCAGTGGCCCACCAAGGTGCTCAACATGCAGCGCAACTGGATCGGGCGCTCGCGCGGGGCCGAGGTCGAGTTCGAGATCGAGGGCCGTGAGGAGAAGGTTCCGGTCTTCACGACGCGCCCCGATACGCTGCACGGCGCGACCTTCATGGTGGTCGCCCCCGACGCCGACCTGGCGGCGGAGCTCGCGGCGGGCGCCTCGGAAGAGGTGCGCAGGAATTTCCAGGAGTACCTGGCCAAGACGCAGAAGCAGACGGAGATCGAGCGGCAGAGCGCGGATCGTGAGAAGACCGGCGTCTTCCTGGACCACTTCGCGGTGAACCCGGTCAACGGGGAGCGCATTCCCGTGTGGGCCTCCGACTACGTGCTCGCCGATTACGGGCACGGCGCGATCATGGCGGTACCGGCGCACGATCAGCGAGACCTCGATTTCGCGCTGAAGTTCGACCTGCCCGTGCGCGTGGTCGTCGACGTGCGCGACGCCGACGGCGCCGCCCTGCCCGATCCCGCGGAGAGCGGCGTCGCGACGGCCGGCGAAGGGGTGCTCGTCAACTCGGGCGAGCTCGACGGGCTGCCGAAGAACGAGGCGATCGCCCGCGCGGTCGAGGTGCTCGAGGAACGCGGCACCGGTCGCGCGTCGACCACGTACCGGTTGCGCGACTGGCTGATCTCGCGGCAGCGCTACTGGGGCACGCCGATCCCGATTCTCCATCACGAGAACGGCGAGATGCGCCCGGTCGATTCCGAGGCGCTGCCCGTACAGCTGCCGGCCTCCGAGGGGCTGGACCTCAAGCCGAAGGGAGCGTCACCGCTCGGTGCCGCCACGGAGTGGGCGACGGTCGTCGATCCCGAGACCGGCGAGACCTGGACGCGCGACCCCGACACGATGGACACCTTCGTCGACAGCTCGTGGTACTACCTGCGCTTCCTGTCGGCGAACGATGCGACGCAGGCGTTCGACCCGGAGCTCGTCAACGCCTGGGGGCCGATCGACCAGTACGCGGGCGGTGTCGAGCACGCGATTCTGCACCTGCTGTACTCGCGCTTCATCACGAAGGTGCTGCACGATCTCGGTTACCTCGACTTCGACGAGCCGTTCACCGCGTTGCTGAACCAGGGCATGGTGCTGCAGGACGGTGCGAAGATGTCGAAGTCGAAGGGCAATCTCGTCGAGTTCGCGAGCGAGCTCAAGGCGCACGGGGCCGACGCGTTGCGCGTGACGCTCGCGTTCGCGGGGCCGCCAGAAGACGACATCGACTGGGCGGACGTGTCGGTGCAGGGATCGGCGAAGTTCCTCGCCCGGGCTTGGCGCGTCGTCGACGACGTGCAGACGGCGGGGGCGCCGCGTGAGGCAGCGTTCTCCGAGGGCGACGCCGGGCTCCGGAGAGCCACGCACCGCCTGCTCGCCGATGCGCCGGGGCTCATCGAGGCCTACAAATTCAACGTAGTCGTCGCGCGCCTCATGGAGCAGGTGAACGTGACCCGCAAGGCGATCGACTCGGGCGTCGGCGCCGCGAATCCCGCGGTGCGCGAGTCGGCCGAGGCGATCACCGTCATCCTCTCGCTCTTCGCGCCCTACGCCGCCGAGGACATGTGGGCGAAGCTCGGGTTCGAGCCGAGCGTCGCGCTCGTGGAGTGGCCGGTCGCCGATGCGGCACTGCTCGTCGAGGACGAGGTCACGATGGTCGTGCAGGTGGACGGCAAGGTGCGGGATCGCCTGACGCTCCCAGCGTCGGTGTCGGAGGCCGAGGCCGAGGCGGCTGCCCGTGCGTCGGCCGCGGTGCAGCGCGCGATCGGAGACCGAAAGGTCGTCAATGTGATCGTGCGCGTGCCGAAGATCGTCAGCATCGCGACGAAGCCGGCCGCCTAGCGCGGGCTCCCGCTCTCTTTCCTCCTTCGCGCTGCGAGCGGGGTCACTGTTGGTGCGTGTCGGACCTATGACACGCACCAACAGTGACCCCGCTCGCATGGGATGGGATGGATGGGTGCGTGGGGGGAAGGATGGAGCGCGTACTCCGCTCACAAGGGGGCGCCAGCGGCCGTAGGTGCTGACCTTTCCACTGCTGGCGACGAAGCGGCAGCGCGGGCGCGCTCGCGACCTAGCGTGTTCGCATGCGGAAGCACGAAGCACCCGATGGCACTGGCGGGCTCGCCGAGCCCGGCGAGTCGGGCGAGCCCGGTGAAGCGGGCGGTGAAGCGGGCGGTGAAGCGGGTGGTGACGCCGACCTGAACACGCGCCCACTCCTCTCCAGTGAGGCAGTGCTGTCGCGGGGGCATTGGCAGGCGAGCGACCGGACGAACGCGCGGGCCGCGCCGGCGCTCCGGTGGGAGCCGAGCACGAGGATCGGGGAGCGGATACGCCGCGGGATCGCAGTGCCAGTGACCGTCGGAGCGCTGGTGTTCGTCGCGGCCGTCGCGGTGGCTATCGGCATCACGATGGCTCGGGGCCACGGGGTGGCCACCGCGGGCGCGGATGCTGCGGCGAGCTCGTCTGAGACTGCGGGTGAGCAACCGGGCGGCGGGGCGACGAGCGGAGCCCAATCCGGGCCGGTGCCCGAGCACGGCGACGGCGGCGCAGATGCTTCGCGGGCGGATGTGCTGGTGCACGTGGTGGGAGAGGTGCACACCGCCGGGGTCGTCGAGCTCCCGGCGGGCTCCCGGGTTGCCGATGCGATCGACGAAGCTGGCGGAGCGACCGATGCTGCGGTGCTCGACGTCCTCAATCTCGCTCGGACGGTTGCAGACGGCGAGCAGCTGATCGTGCCCGACGCCGAGCTGGCCGCGGCTTGGAGGGCGAACCCATCGGGCGCGGCCGGGAACAGCGCCGCCGCGGGCGAGACTGACACGAGCGCTGCTGGCCCGAGCCCAGGAGGGGCGCCTGGCGCGACGACGGGCGGCAGTGGAGCTGGAACTGGAGCGGGCGCGATCGCCCTGAACACTGCCGCGGTCGCCGATCTGGAGACCCTTCCCCGTATCGGTCCGGCCCTCGCGCAGCGCATCATCGACTGGCGCGATGCGAACGGCGGGTTCACCTCGGTGGATCAGCTGCTCGAAGTGCCCGGTATCGGGGCGAAGACGCTCGACGGGCTGCGAGACCTCGTGGTGCTATGAACGAGGCATCTCGATCACCGTCGGGCCGTTGGCGCATACTCGCCCCCGCGGTCCTGGCGTGGGCACTCGTGGCGAGCGCCATCTTGGTCCCGGGCTGTGGCCGGTGGCTCGCCGTCGCGGCGTTCGGCATCGGCGTCGTCGCGATCGGCCGCGTCCGTGCACGCGGGCGCGCGGTCGTCCTTCGCTGTGCGGGGATCGCCTGTGCGATGCTCGTCGTGCTCGGGGCGAGGATCGATGCGCTCGAGCAGGTGCGCGAGGATCCGCAATTCGCGCGTACCGCAACGAGCGGGCGTGCGACGACGCTCGACATCGAACTGCGAGGTTTCCCGAAGACATCGATCGACGAGCGCGGTCGACGGTCGTCGTGGGCGCCCGCGGTCGCGCGGTCGGCCAGCGGCGACATGCCCGTCGTGCTCTGGTTCGCGGCCGACTCGCTCCGCTCCGACTCGCCCCGCTCCGGTGCTGAGGAACCGGGTGACCGCAGTGGTGACGCGAACCTCTGGGGGCCGGGGACGCTCGCGCTGGCGTCTGGCACGCTCGTCTCACTCGATGCCGGTTCGTCTGCCAGGTACGGAGTCCGTGTCACATCCTTCGATGCCGTCGCGACGGACGGCGCAGACAGCGCATCGGCGACGATTCGCGCCGTCACGACGCACGCTGCAGCCCGTCTCCGCGCCGGCCTGCGCGAAGCGGCGGCCGCCGTGCCCGGCGCCGAACTGGTGCCGGGGTTCGCCGTCGGCGACACGTCGCTCGTGCCGGAGCGCCTCGATCAGCAGATGCGGGAGAGCTCGCTCACTCACCTCGTGGCGGTGTCGGGCGCCAACTGCGCGCTGGTCGTGGCCGCCATCTTCACGGTCTCGGGCTGGCTCGGCGTGCCGCGTCGCGCCCGGATCGCGCTGGCAGGCTCGGCGTTGGCCGGCTTCGTGGCCGTCGTCGGGCCGGATCCGAGCGTGCAGCGGGCGGGAGTGATGGCCGCGGTCGTGCTGCTCTCATCGTTCGGGGGGAAGCGCGCCATCGCGCTTCCCGGTCTCGGGCTCGCCGTCCTCGCGCTGCTCGTGAACGATCCGTGGCAGGCGCTCCAGCCGGGATTCGCGCTCTCCGTCGCGGCGACCGCGGGAATTCTGCTGTGGGTTCCCGACGTGATGCTGCTGCTGGGACGCGTCTTCCCGAGCCCTCAGTGGGTCAGGCTTCCCGTTGCCGTCGCGATCGCCGCGCAGTTCGCGTGCGGGCCGCTGTTGCTGCTCGTGCAGTCCGGCTTTCCCGCAGCTGGACTCGTCGCAAACGTGCTCGCAGCCCCGGCTGCCCCCTGGGGTACGGGGCTCGGGCTGCTCGCGCTCCTCGCGGCGCCGCTTCTCCCCGAGGTGTCGCACGCCTGCGTGTGGCTCGCCAGCATGCCTGCCAGCTGGGTCGTCGCAACCGCAGAGGTCACGGCTGCGCTCCCGGGAGCGAGGTGGGCGTGGCCAGGCGGGTGGGGAGGCGCCGCGCTGCTCGCAGGCGTCGAAATCACCGTACTCGTCGCCTGGTGGCTCCTCGAGCGTCGATTCGGCGAGCACGCTGTCCGGGATCCGGGTGCGCCTTCCCCTGGTGCACCAGTGACGAGCGGGAGAACCCCGTGGGGGTGGAACGTGCCGCGCCCGCGCCGCACCGCCGTCTGGAGTGCGGCGCTGCTCTGCGGTGCGCTCGGAGCATTTCTCGGGCCGACGCTCATCGCCCCGACGACCGCGCGGCTCACGACTCCGCATACCTGGAGCGTGGTCGCGTGCGACGTCGGCCAGGGTGACGCGCTGCTGCTGCGAGACCCAGGGACCCCCGACACTGTGATGCTGGTGGACACCGGCGACGACCCCGAGCGGCTCGACTCGTGCCTGGAGCGATTCGGAGTGCGCCGCATCGCGATCCTCGTGCTCACGCATGACGACCGGGACCACGTGGGCGCGCTGAGCGCGATCGACGATCGGGTGGATCGCGCGCTCATCGCACCGAGCAATCGCGAGGACGGCGACGTGCGCCCAGTACTCGCCTCGCTGCAGACGGCAGGTGTGAGCACGCAGGTGGGTGGGAGCGGCATGATCGATGCGCTCGGAGGTCTGCACTGGGAGGTGCTGGCGCCTGAGCCGGGGGCGACTCCCGCCGATACCAACAGCGCGAGTCTCGTCCTGCGCGTGGAGGCGGGGGCGACGTCGGTGCTCCTGCTCGCCGATACGGGAGAGGATGAGCAGCTCGCGCTGCAACGGACGGGCGCCGATCTCGACGTCGACGTGGTCAAGGTGGCGCATCACGGCTCTTCTGATCACGATTCCGGCATCTTCACCGCAGCTTCTGCCGAGGTCGCACTGATCTCGGTCGGTGCGGACAACGGGTACGGGCATCCGACCGCGTCCGTCATCGAGGGTCTCCGCCGCACCAGCACCACCGTTCTGCGGACCGACGAGCTGGGGTCGATCGCCGTGAGCGGCGATCCAGGCGCGCTCGACGTCTGGGCCGAGCGCGGAGCGTCGAGCGAGGAGCAGAGTGAACGGTAGTCTGGACGGGTGGCACAGGCACGGAAGGCAGCTCCGCGAGCGGCGTCTGCGAAGACGAAGATCCCGCAGCTCGATTGGAGCGAGGCGCAGCCGGCTGCGGTCGTGCTGATCTCCGGCCCCGAGGCGTTTCTTGCAGATCGAGCGACGCAAGCGATCCGCGCCGCACTGCTCGAGGTGAACAGCGATCTCGAGGTGCACGACGTCGACGCCGCTTCGTACACGGCGGGCGAGCTGTTCACGATCGCGAGCCCGTCACTGTTCGCAGAGCCGCGGTTGATTCGCGTCGAGGGCGTCGAGAAGTGCTCCGACGCCTTCCTCGAAGACACGAAACGGTACGTCGCAGAGCCGGCGGACGGCACGACACTGGTGCTGCGCCACGCCGGCGGTCAGCGCGGCAAAGCGCTGCTCGATCTCGTGCGCGGCGGAGCCGGCGGCGGTATCGAGGTGGTCTGCGCCGAGGTGAAGAAGGATCAGGATCGCCTCGCGTTCGTGCAGGCCGAGTTTCGCCGACTGGGCGCCCAGGTCACCCCGGGGGCGGCCCGCCAGCTCGCAGCCGCGTTCTCGGGCGGGATCGGCGAGCTCGCCGGCGCGATCGGGCAACTCGTCTCGGACGTCGGCACCAGAATCTCCGAGGATCAGGTCTCACGCGCCACCGAGGGCCGCGTCGAGACGAATGCGTTCAGAGTGGCCGACGCCGCGACGGCCGGTCGTGCGGCCGACGCTCTCGTGCTGCTCCGCCAGTCGTTCTCGACGGGAACCGATCCGATCCCGATGCTCGCCGCACTCAATATGAAGGTGCGCGCGATGGCCCGCGTCTACGGCGCCGGCGGATCCGGGGGACAGCTCGCGAAAGAGCTCGGCATGGCTCCGTGGCAGGTCGATCGAGCGCTGCGCGAAGTGCGCGGCTGGCGCGAAGAAGATCTCGCTCGTGCGATCGATCTCGCCGCAGAAACCGAGTGGCGGTTGAAGGGCGGGAGTCGGGACCCCGAGTACGCGCTCGAGAAGTATCTCTTGTTCGTAGCGAAACGCGGGCGCGTGTAGCACTGCCAGTGCAGTGCGCCAGCGCACGAAAAAGGCCCCGCCGAAGCAGGGCCTGAATCGATCGCGAATGCGAGTTAGAGCGATGCCACCTGAGCGGCGAGCTTCGACTTGCGGTTCGCGGCCTGGTTCTTGTGGATGACGCCCTTCGAGGCGGCCTTGTCCAGCTTGCGGCCGGCGGTCTTCAGCTTGGCCTCGGCTACCGACTTGTCGCCGGCTGCGATCGCCTCGCGAGCTGCGCGCACGACGGTGCGGAGTTCGCTCTTGTACGCCTTGTTGCGCTCGGTCGCCTTGCGGTTGGTCTTGATGCGCTTGATCTGCGACTTGATATTTGCCACGTTGAGATGTGTCCTTTAGATCCGGTTGACGGGTTGTTCCGCGCGGTGAGAGAGGGCACCTTACGGGTGGTGTGGTAAGAACCACACGCAAGCCAAGAGCCGAGTCTAGCAGAAGCTCGGCGTCGATCCCAGTGGCCGTGCGGTCGCGGCATCGGCGCGCCGCGGCGGGACTACAGCGCGCCCGCGATCAGCTCGACGTCGTCGCCGACCCGGATGTCGCCCCAGGCGGCGCTCCCGAGCTCGGTTCCGGCAGGCATGGGGGCCGGAAGGTCGCGGGGGAGCAGGAGCGTGCCGAGCGTCGGCTCCCGTTGCCCGATGCGCTGGGTCAGGGTGGTGAGCACCCGTGCGTCGCGTGCGCCCGTCTCCGGGTTCGCATGGGTGGCGAGACATCGGACGATGGGTTCTGCCGTGCGGAACTCGAGTTCGCCGATGCGCACCGCCCCGCGCCACTCGAGCTCCTCCCAGGCCTCGACGCCGTCGATGACGATGTTCGAACGGAAGCGGCGGTCATCGAGTGCGGGGTCTGTAGCGCTGGAAGGATCGGGATCGCCCCCGGAGGCGGTGAGTTCGGGAGTGCCGCCGTCGGTTCGCTCGATCACTGCGCTGAGTGCGAGTACGCTGGCGCGGCCGTGCAGCGACACGTAGCCCTGCTCGCGATCCTGGAACCGCGCGTGCTCGCCGTCGCCGACGAGTTCGAGCGGCAGCCTGCCGGGGCGCTGCAACCGCTTCCCCTCACGCGTGCCGAGCACGAACTCGGTCATCACATCGGAGAGGTGCTTGCGGCCGGCGTCATCGAGCGCGGCGGAGACCATGACGGAGGTGCCGCTGAAGATGGTGACGTGGCGCTCGGCGGCGTCGAACTCGAGTCGCAATGCGGCGAGGGCCGGGAAGTCCTGGAGCGCCAGGCCCTGCGCCTTCGGCCAGTAGTCGAGCCCGTCGCGCTGTTCGGGAAGCGCTGCCTCTGCGAAGCGGAAGGCGAGCACCCGGTCGCCGACGATGCGCCCGTCGCGCTGCACGGTGAGTCGTTCGCGGCGTTCCGGAGTGAATCCTTTGACGGGGTAGCGATACAGGGCGACGACGCGAGGCATTTGCATATTCTCTCAGGAACGGCCGGACTCGGGGAATGCGGCGTCGTGTCCGGCGCACGAACCCGCTCCCGCGCGTGCGATAATTGCGAACAATGTCTCCACGCAGCCTGAACCCTCCAGTACCGGCGTCGACCGACCCCGCGAAGATTCGCAACTTCTGCATCATCGCGCACATCGACCACGGGAAGTCGACCCTGGCCGACCGCATGCTTCAGGTGACGGGCACCGTTCCCGATCGCGAGATGCGCGCGCAGTACCTCGACCGCATGGATATCGAGCGCGAGCGCGGCATCACCATCAAGTCGCAGGCGGTGCGCATGCACTGGGCGACCGATGCGGGCGACTTCGCGCTCAACATGATCGACACCCCGGGGCACGTCGACTTCAGCTACGAGGTCTCGCGCTCGCTCGCGGCGTGCGAAGGGGCGATCCTGCTCGTGGACGCCGCGCAGGGCATCGAAGCGCAGACGCTCGCGAATCTCTACCTCGCCATGGAGAACGATCTCGAGATCATTCCGGTGCTCAACAAGATCGACCTGCCTGCGGCCGATCCTGAGCGCGTCTCGCGTGAGATCGCCGACCTCATCGGCGGCCGTCCTGAAGACATCCTGAAGGTGTCGGGGAAGACCGGCGCCGGTGTCGAAGAACTGCTCGACAGCGTGGTGCATCGGATCCCGGCTCCGGTCGGCAGCGCCGATGGGCCGCCGCGCGCGATGATCTTCGACTCCGTCTACGACCCGTATCGCGGCGTCGTCACCTATGTGCGCATGATCGATGGCAATCTGTCGCCGCGCGAGAAGGTGCAGATGATGTCGACCGGCTCGGAGCACGAAGCCCTCGAAGTGGGCGTCTCGGCACCCGAGCCCACGCCGACGAAGGGACTCGCCGTCGGCGAGGTGGGCTACCTCATCACGGGTGTGAAAGACGTGCGGCTCTCCAAGGTGGGGGACACGGTCACCGCGAAGCGCAAGCCTGCGACCGAGGCGCTGCCCGGGTA
Source organism: Leucobacter alluvii (assembly GCF_039530485.1). Classification (NCBI taxonomy): domain Bacteria; kingdom Bacillati; phylum Actinomycetota; class Actinomycetes; order Micrococcales; family Microbacteriaceae; genus Leucobacter; species Leucobacter alluvii. The sequence goes on from NZ_BAAAOP010000005.1 coordinate 467,054, forward strand.
CACCGACCCGAAGCCGATGGTCTTCTCGGGGCTCTACCCGCTCGACGGGAGCGACTACCCCGTGCTGCGCGAGGCGCTCGACAAGCTGAAGCTCGAAGACGCTGCGCTGCAGTACGAGCCGGAGACCTCAGTGGCTCTCGGCTTCGGATTCCGCTGCGGATTTCTCGGGCTCCTCCACCTCGAGATCATCTCCGAGCGCCTGCGGCGGGAGTTCGATCTCGACCTCATCGCGACGGCTCCGAGCGTGATCTACCAGGTCACGACCGACGACGGGCGCGAGATCACCGTGACGAATCCGTCGGAGTACCCCGATGGCAAGATCTCGAGCGTGCGCGAGCCCGTCGTGAAGACGGCCATTCTGGCGCCCAAGGACTACGTCGGCGCGATCATGGAGCTCTGCCAGAGCCGCCGCGGCAATCTGCTGGGAATGGAGTACCTGGGCGAGCGCGTCGAGCTGCGCTACAGCATTCCGCTCGGCGAGATCGTCTTCGACTTCTTCGACCACCTGAAGAGTCGCACCCAGGGCTACGCGAGCCTCGACTACGAGCCGATGGGCGAGCAGGAGGCGGACCTGGTGAAGGTGGACATTCTGCTACAGGGAGAAGCTGTCGACGCCTTCAGCGCGATCGTGCACCGCGACAACGCGTACTCGTACGGCACGATGATGGCCGAACGCCTGCGCAAGCTCATCCCGCGCCAGCAGTTCGAAGTGCCGATCCAGGCCGCGATCGGCGCGCGCGTGATCGCCCGCGAGACGATTCGCGCGATCCGCAAGGACGTGCTGGCGAAGTGCTACGGCGGCGACATCAGTCGCAAGCGCAAGCTGCTTGAGAAGCAGAAAGAGGGCAAGAAGCGCATGAAGATGGTGGGCCGCGTCGAGGTGCCGCAGGAGGCCTTCATCGCCGCGCTCTCCGGGGATGTGGAGGGGAAGGAAGGGGGCAAGCGATGAGCAAGGATCAGCCGGCCCGCCGCAGCAGCCACGTGGAGATGCCGGTCGCTTATGCGGCCGTCGGAGCTTCGAAAGACCCCGACATCGTTCGGTTCCCGCCCGAGGGCATGACCCCGTACGAGGAGGAGCTCCGCCTCGGAAGCGGCCAGGAGCGATTCTTGATCGCGTCCAGCCTGCTGATGACCTGGGGCGCGCAGCGCGGATCCGGCGTGCGTGTGACCGACATCGTTCGAGGCGCTGGTTCGGAATACGTGGGCCCGAGCTTCAACGGTGACGGAATGCCGGAGGCCGCTGGTGAGGTCGAGGAGCAGTTCGGCCCAGACGGCGAACCGTACATCGTCTCGGGAACCACCGCGGTGCTGCACTTCGAGGGGCAGGATCCCCGAAACGTGCTCGTGGTGTACACCGTGGACGAGGAGCGCCGCGTCGGGTTCGCGTGGGGGACCGGTGACGAAGCCGGCGCTGTCGGCGAGCAGCTCTTCCTGATCGAGTTCCGCGCCGACGACACGGTGTGGGCCGTCGCCCGCGGGTTCGTCGCAGCGCCGAAGAACGGTTTGCTCGGCCTGCGCGGCCGCGCGGACGTCCGTGCCGCGCTCGATGCCGTCAAGCGCGGGATCGCCGCGCTCGCTCCCGGTGCTCAGCCCGTTCCGGATCTCGGCCCGGCCGTGCAGGCGGAGACCCCCGCGGCGGAGCCAGCTGTCGATGCGGCGCCGGATGCCGAGCCCGAGGCTGCGCCCGAGCCTGTACAGGCGACCGAGCCCGAGGCTGAGCCCGAGCCCGAGCCCGAGCCCGAGCCCGAGCCCGAGCCTGAGGCTGCTCCCGAGCCCGAGCTTGCGCAGGCGTCGGATGGCATCGCGGAGCAAGACGACGCCCCCGGCCATCTGCCGGGCGCCGACGCGAACGGCCCGACTCACCAGCGCCGACCCAGTAGACGGTCGTGATGAGGGGGCAGTTCTGCCCCGAGTGGAACGCAGGATCGGGAGACCGCCGTGCCGAGCGCGCTGCCTGAGGGAGACCCCGCCCCGGAGGACTGCGCGCTCCCACCCGAGGTCGCGGTCGGCGCGCATGCCCGCAACTTCGGCGTGTACGTGCACGTGCCGTACTGCCGAGTGCGCTGCGGATACTGCGATTTCAACACGTACACGGCCAGTGAGCTCGGCGGCACCTCGCGGGGCGACTACGCCGCGCAGGTGGAGCAGGAGCTGACCCTGGGCGGCCGCGTGCTGCGACTCGCCGGGCTTCCGGAACGGCAGGTATCGACCGTGTTCTTCGGCGGGGGCACGCCGACGCTGCTGCCGGCCGACGATCTCGCTCGCATGCTCGGGCGCATCCGGGCTGAGTGGGGGCTGGCCGACGGGGCTGAGGTGACGACGGAGGCGAATCCCGACTCGGTCGACGCCGAGTACCTGCGAACGCTGGCCGACGCGGGATTCACGCGCGTGAGTTTCGGCATGCAGTCCGCCGTGCCGCACGTGCTCGCGACGCTCGACCGCACGCACACCCCTGAGCGCGTGCCGCTGGTCACGCAGTGGGCGCGCGATGCCGGGCTCCAGGTGAGCGTCGATCTCATCTACGGCACGCCGGGCGAGAGCCTCGCTGATTGGGAGCGCTCGATCGATGCAGCGCTCGCCTGCGAACCCGACCATATCTCGGCCTACGCGCTGATCATCGAGCGCGGCACGAAGCTCGCCGCGCAGATCCGACGCGGGGAGGTCGCCGCCCCCGACGAGGACCTGCACGCCGACATGTACGAGCTCGCCGACGCCCGCTTCGCGGAGGCGGGTTTCTCCTGGTATGAGATCAGCAACTGGTCGCGCTCGCCGGAGACGCGGTCGCGCCACAACCTCTCGTACTGGACGGGTGAGGACTGGTGGGCGGCCGGCCCCGGAGCCCACAGCCACGTGGGCGGAGTGCGGTGGTGGAACGTGAAGCATCCGGGCGCATACGCGCAGCGCATGGCGCAGGGCGTCTCGCCCGCGCATTCGCGCGAGACCCTGTCGGAGGCGGCTCGGCGAGAGGAGCGCATCCTGCTCGAGACCAGGATCGTCGACGGGCTTCCCGCTGACGTGCTGAGCGCCGACGAACGTCGCTCGATCCCGCAGCTCATCGCGGACGGGCTCCTCGACGGGCGGGCCGCGATCGCCGGACGCCTCGTTCCCACGCTGCGCGGGCGACTGCTCGCCGACACCGTCGTGCACCGACTGCTGGGCGGCTGATCCCATCCCCGTCGGGGCTGCGGGACGCCGCTCGTGGACCCCTCGCACGACCGTGTTCGCTGGGAGCGGTAGCGGTCGCATGCCACCGTGCCTGCGCTAGACTTGGCACTCGGAACAAGTGAGTGCCAGGGTCAGGAGGGGCGATGGTTTCGGAGCGCAGCCTCGCGGTATTGCACGCGATCGTGGGCGATTACGTGTCGTCGAACGAGCCCGTCGGGTCGAAGGCGATCGTCGATCGCCACAGCTTCGGCGTCTCCGCAGCGACCATTCGCAATGACATGGCCCTGCTCGAGGAAGACGAGCTCATTGCGCAGCCGCACACGTCCTCGGGCCGCGTGCCGACGGACAAGGGGTACCGGCTCTACGTCGACACGCTCGCACGCATTCGTCCGTTGAGTTCGGCGCAGCGATCCGCGATCGAGCGCTTCCTCGGCGAGTCGTCGGACCTCGACGACGTCATGGCGCGCACGGTGCGCATGCTCTCCCAGCTCACCAACCAGGTCGCGGTCGCGCAGTACCCGTCGCTGCGCCGCACGGTCGTGCGTCACATCGACCTCGTCGCGATCGGCGAGGATCGGGTGCTCAGCGTCCTGATTCTCGGCAGCGGAGTGGTGGAGCAGCAGGTGGCCCTCCTTCCAGCCTCGCGCGTCACGGAGGCGTGGGTGCACGGCCTCCGGCAGCGCATCGCCGATGCGGCGGTGGGCAGCGACGTCGAGACGGCTGCGGGTGCGGTGACGCGTCTCGTGGAGGATCTGCCGCTCTGGTCGCAACCAGACGAGTCCGATCTCGTGCGCCGCGTGCTCGCGGTGGTGTCGGGGCAATTGCAGGCCAACCGCAATGACCGCATCGCCGTTGCTGGCGCCGCGAACCTCTCCCGACCGGATGGCGAGTTCGCCGGATCGCTGCCCGTCGTGCTCGAAGCCATTGAGGAGCAGGTCACCCTGCTTCGACTTCTCGGCGAGCTGGTGCACGACGACCGCGATGTCTCGGCGTCGATCGGTCGTGAGAACGAGGCCTACGGGCTCTCAGAGACCTCGATCATCGCGTCGAAGTACGAGGACGGCATCGCGATCTCGAAACTCGGCGTATTGGGGCCGCTGCGTATGGACTACGCCGGCAACATCGCCACAGTGCGCGCGATCGCGCGCTACCTCAACCGATTCTTGGGGGAGGAGCGGTAGCCGCCGCTCCTCCTGCCCACCCGACGACACCCCTACCTGAGGAGCGATATAGCGTGGCCGATCATTACGAGACCCTCGGCGTCTCCCGCGAAGCGAGCGCCGAAGAGATCAAGAAGGCCTATCGGCGGCTGGCACGCCAGTTGCACCCGGACGTGAACCCGAGCGAGGACGCGGCCGAGCAGTTCAAGAGCGTGACGCATGCGTACGACGTGCTGAGCGACCCCGAGCAGCGGCAGCACTACGACATGGGCGGCTCGCAGGGGGGCGCCGCCGGGTTCGGCGACATCTTCGAGACCTTCTTCGGCGGCGCCGGATTCGGCGGTGCGGGTCAGCGCGGTCCGCGTTCGCGCTCGGAGCGCGGGGACGACGCGATGATCCGGGTCGACGTCTCGCTCGAAGACGTCATCTTCGGCACGCAGCGCGAGATCACCGTGAACACGGCGGTGCTCTGCGAAGTCTGCCAGGGCAGTTGCTGCCAGCCGGGCACGCATCCCGTCACCTGCGACGTCTGCGGTGGCCAGGGGCAGGTGCAGCGCCAGGTACGGTCGCTCTTCGGCAATGTGGTCACCATGCACCCGTGCGGCAGCTGCCAGGGGTACGGCACCATCATCGAGCATCCCTGCGTGCAGTGCGCGGGCAAGGGGCGCGTGCGCGAGCGCCGCACCTTCCCCATCGAGGTTCCCTCCGGCATCGACACCGGCACGCGCCTGCAGATGCGCGGCGGCGGCGAGGTGGGCCCCGGCGGCGGGCCGAACGGCGACCTGTTCATCGAGTTCCGCGTGATGCATCACGACATCTTCAGCCGTGACGGCAATGACCTGCTGTGCACGATGCAGCTCTCCATGACCGATGCGATTCTCGGCGCCGATGCGAAGCTCGCGGGCCTCGACGGCGAGGTCGAGGTCGAGGTCGAGCCGGGGGTGCAATCCGGAGACATGCTCACGGTTCGCGGTCGCGGGATCCAGGGACTGCGCAGCACGACGCGCGGTGATCTGAAGATCGCCGTGCAGGTCGCCACGCCGACGAAGCTCTCGAATCGGGAGAAGGATCTGGTGCGGCAGCTCGCCTCGCTGCGCAAGGACGATGCTCCGCACCTCGGCGAATTCCATCAGGGCTTCTTCGGCAAGATTCGCGACCGCTTCTTCCGTCAGGGCTGAGCGTGGCCAACCTCTACTACCGCGAAGACCTCGACGCTTCCGACATCGTTCCGGGGTCGCTCGTCGAGGTGAGCGGTGATGAGGGACGTCACGCCGTACGCGTGAGCCGCCTGCGCGTCGGCGAGCGGACGGCGATCGGCGACGGTGCCGGCGCACTGGGGGACGGCGCGGTCGAGTCGGTCGCGAAGGATCGCTTCACCGTGCGCATCGATCGCGTCATTCCGTCAGCGCCGCCCGCCGGTCCGCGTCTGGTGCTCGTGCAGGCGCTCGCGAAGGGCGACCGAGACGAGCGAGCCGTGGAGCAGGCGACCGAGTTCGGCGTCGATGCCATCGTGCCGTGGCAGGCCGCGCGTTCCGTCTCCCGCTGGGATGGCTCCGGTGCCCAGGAGAGGATCGCGAAGGGGCTCGCGAAGTGGAGGCGCGTCGCGCGAGAGGCGTCGAAGCAATCGATGCGCGCGCGCATTCCCGAAGTGCGCGTGCCGGTTTCGCTCGACGGATTGCGCGAGATCGCGAGCCGCGAGCAGGAGACGGTCGTCGTGCTGCACCCGCGCGGCACCTCTCGGGTCTCGACGTGGGCGCGGTCCGCAGCCGAATCCGCGCACCCGGCTGATGAGCTGCTGCTCGTCGTCGGACCGGAGGGCGGGTTCGCCGGCGACGAGCTCGACGGGTTGGAGGAAGCCGGAGCATCGATTCTGCTCCTCGGCGACACGGTGCTCCGGACCTCCTCCGCCGGTCCCGCTGCGCTCGCGGTGCTGAATGCGGCGTTCCAGCGCTGGTGAGCCGGGCCGCCGCTGATCAGCGCCGCCGGAAGCGAGGATCCGCCTCGACGCGTGCGTGGGAATCCGAGTCGCCGTGATTGTCGCCGGTGAGGGTCGTCTCATCGAATGGCGCCTCCCCGCGGAGCACTCGATGCACGCGCTGCATATCGACCTGCTTCGTCCATGATCCGAGGAGCAGCGTCGCAACAGCGTTGCCGGTGAAGTTGGTGAGCGCCCGCCCTTCCGACATGAAGCGGTCGATGCCGACGATCACGCCGACCCCGTCGACGAGCTCAGGCCGGTACGCCTGCAATCCGCCCGCGAGTGTCGCGAGTCCCGCGCCCGTCACACCGGCGGCTCCCTTCGAAGCGATGATCATGAAGACGAGCAGCCCGATCTGCTCGCTGAGGCTCATGGGGTCTCCCATTCCGGCGGCGATGAAGAGCGAGGCCATGGTCAGGTAGATCGCGGTGCCGTCGAGGTTGAACGAGTACCCCGTGGGGACCGTGATGCCGACGACGGGTTTCGAGACTCCGAGGTGTTCCATCTTCGCGATCAACCGCGGCAGGGCCGATTCGGATGACGACGTGCCCACGATCAGCAGGTACTCGCGTCCGAGGTACTTCATGACTGCGAAGATGTTGACGCGCGTGACCGCATAGAGCAGGGTGCCGAGCACTCCGACGATGAAGACGATGCAGGTGATGTAGAAGCCGAGCATGAGCACTCCGAGGCTCCAGATCGCTGCGATCCCGGTCTTCCCGACGACAGCCGCGATGGCCCCGAATGCTCCGAGCGGGGCGAGCCAGAGGATCATGCTGAGAATGCGGAAGACCAGCGTCTGCAGGTGCTTGATGGCGTCCATGACGGGCGTCGCGCGTTCGCCGAGGCCCTGGAGCGCGAAGCCCGCGAGGAGAGCGATGAAGAGGACCTGGAGCACGCTCTCGCCCGTGAACGCGGAGAAGAACGTCGTCGGGATGATGCCGAGCACGAAATCCTGCGTGCTGCTGCTTTCGCCCGTGACCGTGTACTCCGCTCCCTGCATGTCGAGGCCCGTTCCCGGGTGGAGCAGGTTGCCGACGACCAGGCCGATCGCCAGAGCGAATGTGGACATGGTCATGAAGTAGGCGAGGGCGAGCCCGCCGATCTTTCCGACCGTCGCGGCCGTGGCGATGGAGCCGACGCCGATGACGATGGTGCAGAAGATGATCGGCGCGATCATCATCTTGATGAGTCCGACGAATGCCTTGCCGAGTGGTTCGAGACCGACGGCGAAATCGGGCGCCACGAGCCCGATCACGGCTCCGAGCACGACCGCGATGACCACGGCGACGTAGAGCCAAGTGTGTTTGTCCCACCCCCTCCGGCGGGGTTTGCGCGGTGCCGATCGGGATCCGGTGAGTGCTGTCGCGGCCATGCTGCTCCTTCTGAGAACGCCGTTGTCCATGTCGATCGCATCCGGCGTGCCGCTCCGGCAGCACCGCGATGCGCTGATCACGCTAAGCCGCTCGCGCGGTGCCCGGGCGTTTCGGGCTTATCGGACCCGCAATCCAGCGGCAGCGCGTGCCCGGCCCGACGTGACCGTGCGATAATGTGACCTATGAGTCACGGCCGACCATCGAGCGCGACCTCGCGCGTCTTCGTCATCCTGCTCGGCGGAGCGCTCACCGTGAGCGTCATCGTCACCGCAGTCCTCATGTGGGATAGCCGGCGGGCCGAGTACCGACGCACTGAGCGCGCCACCCAGGCTCTGGCAGTCGCAATCGCCGCGGCGCCCGAAACTGCTGAGGCGCTGGCGGGGCCGATCGAATCAGAACGAGTGACAGCCCTGCAGCAGCGGATGTCGGAGCTCCGACGGGACGTCGGAGTGAGCTACGTCACGGTGATGGATGCCAGGGGAAGACGGTTCACGCACCCCGATCCGGAAGAGATCGGGAAACGGTACCGCGGTACCATACCGGACAGGCCGGAGCGCTTCACCGAGCGCTGGACGGGGACGCTTGGCCCGTCGATCCGCACGATCGCTCCGGTCGCCGGGCCATCCGGGTCGACGATCGGATGGGTATCGGTCGGAATCACCGTGACCTCGGTCGCTCAGGAGATCTCGCGCGAGATTCCCCTCGCCCTTGCCGTGAGCGGAGCCTTCGCCGTGACCGGCGGCGTCGCAGCATTCGGAGCCGGAAGAATCACACGCCGCATCACCGGCGACCTGTCGGCCGAAGCGGTTCGCGACGCGATCATCTCTCACGATTCGCTGCGGACGCTCAGCGAGTCGCTCAGGGCGCAGACCCACGAGCACGCGAACCGCCTGCACGCCGCGATCGCCCTGCTCGAACTGGGGCGGAAGGACGAGGCCGTCGAGATGCTCGCGGCGACGGCGCATCGCAGCCAGGAACTGGCCGACCTCGTGGCGGCGCCTGACGCGCTCGAACCGGCCGTCAGCGCACTGATCGTCGGCAAAACGGCGCAGGCCGCCGAGCGGGGCGTCTCCATCGCCGTCGATATCGACCCGGAGCTCCCGGATCTTCCGATCGAGGCGATGGAACTCGTATCCGTCATCGGCAACCTGCTGGACAATGCGATCGACGCGGCCGCGACGAGCAGCACTCGCTCCCGAGAGGTCGCGCTGCGGATGCGCGCGGGCGCTCCTGGCGAGGGAGTGATCGACGTCTCGGATTCGGGTGATGGCTTCTCCGGTGAAGCTCGAAGCGGCATGTTCGAGTGGGGCGTCTCGACGAAGCGGTCATCGACCGACCGCGAGGTGGAGGGGAGGGGCGTCGGACTCGCGCTCGTCGCTCGCATCGTGCATGAATGCGGTGGCACCATCATCGCCCGTGAATCTCCGACGACGTTCACCGTGCGGTTGCCGGCAGTGCGCACGGAGCGCTCGCCCCGACGCGCGGCATCGACCGCAGCGCCCGCGACGCCCCCGGGTTCCCCTCCGGAAGCACACCCATGACGAGCAGCGTGCGCGACGGGTGCGAGCCGATTCGCGTCATCACCGTCGACGACGATCCGCTCGCACTCGAACTCCATCGTGCGCATTTGGCGCGAGCGGGCGGGTTCGAAGTCGTCGCACAGTGCTCCGGTGCGCGCGCTGCCGTCGTCGCTCTCACACGTTCGACAAATCGCGCGGATCTCGCACTGCTCGATGTCACGATGCCCGATGGCACCGGTCTCGATGTACTCCGCCACGTCCGTGCGCGAGGCGTGCGAACGGACGTCATCGCGGTGAGCGGGGTGCGCGACGTCGATGTGGTGCGGGAGATGGTGGCGCTGGGCGCCGTGCAGTATCTGATCAAGCCCTACACCTACCCGCTCTTCAAAGCCAGGATCGAGGCGTTCCGCGAGTATCACCGTCGGTCTCTGGCCGCGGGTCGCACGGCGACGCAGCACGACGTCGACAGGATGTTCGCCTCATTGCGCACGGCCCAGACCACGCCGTTGCCGAAAGGGCTCGCGACGCACACCCTGGAGCAGGTCTCTTCCGCGCTTCGAGCCTGCGGGACCTGCACCGCCCACGAGATCTCACGGCGGCTCGGGATCTCGCGAGAAGTCAGCCGACGGTATCTGGAGTACCTCGCGGAGATCCGCCGAGCCGAGCGGCGCGCCCGGTACGGCGCTCGCGGCCGCCCGCAAACCGAGTACCTCTGGAACGCCGAGATCGAGCGGCACTGACCCAGCGGCCGCCAGCGTCTACACTGGAACCATGGCAGCAGACACCGTGTTCGCGAAGATCGTTTCCGGCGAGATCCCCGTCGAGATCCTCGCGGAAACCGATCGGGTGCTCGCGTTCCCCGATATCAGCCCGCAGGCACCGGTGCACATCCTCGTGATTCCGAAATCGACGGCGTACGCGAACGTCGCCGAACTGGCCGCCGCCGAGCCGGAGACGCTGGCCGAGATGGTCGCTGTCGCCCGGAGTCTGGCGGAGGAGCACGCCAACGGCGAGTACCGCCTGATCTTCAACAGCGGGGCGACCGCCGGCCAGACGGTGTTCCACGTGCACGCCCACCTGCTGGCAGGCAACCTCGAGGAGCGATCGCTCGGTGCCTCCTGAACTTCCGATTGATGCCGAGTCCGCCACGGGGTCGAGTGACAGCGCACGCACGGGCGATCCCGAGCTCCAGCGGACGGTGATGCTCGCGGGGGTCGATCTCGCCTCGTTCCTCGGGCACCGGGATCAGCTGATCGCCGACCTCGAGGCGCAGCACCCGGAAGTGACGTTCCATGCGCGAGATCAGGTGCTGACCCTGCGCGGCCCGGCCGGCGCGGTGCGCTCGGCTGAAGAGGTGGTCGAAGAGATTCTCGAACTCGCGAGGCGCAGCGGTGCGGTCACGCGACGCGATGTGCAGGAAGTGACACGAATGGTGCATGACGGACAGGGGCCGACGGCGGCGCAGATGCTGAGCGAGCCGATCGTCAGCGTGCGAGGGCATGCGGTTCGGGCGCAGACCCGTGGCCAGCGAGCGTACGTCGACGCGATCGACTCGCACACGATCGTGTTCGGCGTCGGGCCGGCCGGAACGGGGAAGACGTACCTCGCGATGGCGAAGGCCGTGCAGGCGCTGCAGCGACGCGAAGTGGCCAAGATCATCCTGACCCGCCCCGCCGTCGAGGCCGGCGAGCGACTCGGATACCTGCCCGGAACGCTCGAAGACAAGATCGACCCGTACCTTCGGCCGCTCTTCGACGCGATCGGATCCATGATGGACGCCGACGTCGTGCCGAAGCTGCTCGCGAGCGGAACGATCGAGGTCGCGCCCCTCGCCTACATGCGCGGCCGTACGCTCAACGAATCGTTCGTGGTGCTCGACGAGGCGCAGAACACCACGCCCGAGCAGATGAAGATGTTTCTGACGCGACTGGGCTACGGTTCCAAGATGGTCGTGACCGGGGATGTCACGCAAGTCGACCTGCCGATCGCCACCAGCGGTCTGCGCGCCGTCAAGCGCATCCTCGGCGACGTGGAAGACATTCACTTCGCCGAGCTCGGCTCCGACGACATCGTCCGGCACAACCTGGTGAGTCGCATCGTCGACGCCTACAGCGCGTTCGACCAGTCCGCGCAGCGGCAGAAGGGAGACGCCTCGTGAGCGTCGAGATCAACAACGAGTCGGGTATCGAGGTCGAGGTCGGCCGCGTGCAGCGACTCGCGGCGTTCGTGCTGGAGTCGCTCTACGTGCACCCCGACACTGAAGTGGGCGTGATGTTCGTGGACGAGGCGTCCATCGAGCGGTTGCACGTGCAGTGGATGGACGAACCCGGCCCGACCGACGTGCTGAGCTTTCCGATGGATGAGCTGCGGCCCGGCCGGGTCGATGCGCAGACGCCGGCCGGCCTCCTCGGCGACATCGTCATCTGCCCGCAGGTGGCGGAGGTGCAGGCGGAGGCAGCTGGGCATGATCTGCAGCAGGAGATCTCCGTGCTGCTCACGCACGGCATGCTGCATGTGCTCGGGTACGACCACGGAACGCCGGAGGAGGAAGCCGAGATGTTCGGTCTCCAGCGCGATCTGCTGCTCTCCTTCGCCATGCGCGAGCGCTCTCGATGAGCCTGCCCCTGGCACTGCTCTTTCTCGCGGCAGCTGTCGTGCTGCTCTCCGTCGGCGGGCTGCTCGCTGCCACCGACGCCGCGCTCGGTGTGCGCTCGCGGGCCGAACTGATGGCATTGGCCGACGAGTCTCCGCGCTCGGGGGCGGCGATCCGGGCCATCGCCGAGGATGAGGGCCGTCACGCCAACGCGCTCGGGTTCACCCGCGTCTTCGCGGAGACGCTGTCCGCCGTGCTCATCACCCTCGTGCTCGCATACTCGCTCGAAACGCTCTGGCTCGAACTCGTCATCGCCACCCTCGTGATGACGGCGGTGACGTTCGTGCTCGTCGGGTCGAGCCCGCGCACGGTCGGCTCGCATCACGCCGATGCCGTCATCCGCTTCGCCGCGCCCCTCTTGCGCGGACTCCGCCTGCTGCTCGGCCCGCTGGCATCGGGGCTCATGCGATTCGGCGATCGTGTGACACCGGGCCGCGGTGCGAACCGCCGTATCCGAGACGAACAGCAGCTGCTCTCGATGGTCGATCAGGCCGCGGAGCAAGCGGTGCTCGAGAGCGACGATCGCGACTACATCCACTCCCTCGTCGAATTCGGCGAGACCCTGGTGCGCGAGATCATGGTTCCGCGCATCGACATGATCACGGTCGACGCTGATCAGAGTGTCCGCGAAGCGCTGGAGCAGTTGCTCGCCTCGCGGCACTCCCGGGTGCCCGTGGTCGACGGCGACGTCGACGACGTCGTCGGCATCGCCTATTTGCGCGACGCGAGCGGCTTCGTCCTGCGCCGACCGGAGGAATCCGAGCAGGCGCCGATCACGCGGATCGCGAAGCCGGCGATCTTCGTGCCGGAGGTCCAGCGAGCCGACGATCTCCTGCGTCAGATGCAGCGGGAGTCCAATCATCTCGCGCTGGTGGTGGACGAGTACGGCGGAATCTCAGGTCTCGTCACCCTCGAGGATCTCATCGAGGAGCTGCTCGGCGACATCTCGGACGAGCACGATCGCGATGTACCGGAGATGACGATGCGTGCAGACGGGTCGTTCGTCGTCGGGGCGCGCCTATCGGTCGGGGAACTCGGCGAATTGTTCGGCCTGGAACTGGAAGACGAGGACGTCGACACCGTCGGCGGTCTTGTGGCCAAGACCCTCGGACGTCTGCCAGAGCCGGGGGACGCCGTCGTCGTGGCGGGTATTGAATTGACCGCGATCGACACAGAGCGCCGTCGGCAGCGACTGCTCACGGTCGAGGCGCGTTGGATCGGGGAAACCGAAGGAGAGGACGGCGCATGAGCCAGCAGGAGCACATCGACGGCGGTACCGAGCAGGGCGATGCGCAGGAGAGCGGGTACCGCGCGGGGTTCGTCTCGTTCGTCGGGAGACCCAACGTCGGCAAGTCGACGCTGACGAACGCCCTCGTCGGTGAGAAGATCGCGATCACAAGCCCGAAACCGCAGACGACGCGTCGCGCCATACGTGGCATCGCCCACCGCGAGGATGGGCAGCTGATCATCGTCGATACTCCAGGGCTGCACCGGCCGCGCACCCTCCTCGGCGAGCGTCTCAACGCTCTGGTCGAGGCGACCCTCGGTGACGTCGATGTGATCGGGTTCTGCGTCCCGGCGAATGAGAAACTGGGGCCGGGAGATCGCTTCATCGATGCGCGACTGAACGATTTCCCCCGCGCCAAGAAGGTGGCCGTGCTGACGAAGGTCGACGAAGCGTCGAGCAGCGAGATCATCGATCAGTTGACGCGACTCGGAGAGCTGCGCGAATGGGATGCGGTCGTGCCGATCTCGTCGGTGACGCGCGAGCAGCTGGACGTCCTCGCAGACGTGCTGCTCGGATTGATGCCGATCTCGCCTCCGCTCTACGAGGCCGAGCAGACGACCGATGAAGGCGAAGACGACCGGATCGCGGAACTCATCCGCGAGGCGGCGCTCGAAGGGGTTCGCGACGAGCTCCCGCACTCGCTGGCGGCCACCGTCGAGGACCGCGAAGAGCGGGAAGACGGCCTGCTCGAGATCTACGCGAATCTGTACGTCGAGCGCGATAGCCAGAAGGGCATCATCATCGGCCACCGCGGCTCGCGCCTGCGCGACGTGGGGAAGCGGGCCCGACACGAGATCGAAGCGCTGCTCGGTCGTCGCATCTACCTCTCACTGCGAGTGAAGGTGCTCAAGGAATGGCAGCGGGATCCGAAAGCGCTGGGCAAACTCGGCTTCAACTGATCCGCTCGGGCTGGCAGGCGACCGATCCGAAAGGCTGCCAGCCCGTCCGTTACCTGCCGCCGGAGAATCCGCCACCGCCACCGCCGCCGGCGAATCCACCACCGGTCGACCCGCCCGAACTGCTCGACGTGTAGCTGACCGATGAACTCAACGAGTTCGTGAACTGCGAGATCGTGCTGCTGAACGACGAGACGCCGGCGAGTCCGATCCCGGGGTACCAGAGCGGCACGTATCCGCTGCGCTCCTCGTACGCGACCTGGAGCACGCGAGTCCATTCCTTCTCGAGGCCGAAGATCATCGCGTACGGCAGAAGCCGTTCGTAGAGGTGCACGACATCGACGGAGCCGTCGGCCTGACGCTCGGCGCCGCTGTGCGACTGCAGCACGCGCAGCCGATCGGCCTCGGCGACCCTGATGAACTCCCGGACTCCCAGCAGGTACTCGCGCGTCTCGGCGCCGAGCGGCGTGTACACGCGCTGCTTGACGATCGACGCCAGCGCCGTGATGAGCGCCACGACGCCCATCAGGATGAAGACCGCGGGGAGCGCGTTCCCGCGCAACGCGAAGGCCGCGACCGTGAACCCGCCGAGCACGAGTACGAGCGCGACGGCCATCCAGCCCCATCGGCGGGCGGCGCGGCTGTGCACCTTCTCGAAGTACCCGCGATCCTCCGCTGCCTTGCGCCCCTCGGTCTGCAACTCCTGCATGCGCTTGCCGAATTTCTCGTCGCTCTTCGGCAGCGGAAACGCGGCCCCGGGCGTCGGCTCGGGGAACAGCGCGTGCAGAGCGCGTGCATCGAGCGGATCCGCCGTGCGGGCCGGATCGACGAGACGCAGCACCGGCTGCGCATCTTTCGGTCCGAACAGCCCTTGCTCCGGCTCCCCGTCCTCGATGCGCAGGGCGCCGCGCACCGCGAGATGCACGAGCTGGGCAGGCGCCGAGGGCGTCGTGACTCCCGCGGTCGGGCCGGCCAGGAGCGGCGGGAGCGCGTCGGGCACGTCGTATTGCGCCACCACCGTGCCTCGCCCCGACTTTCGCCGACTGCGCATGCGGATCGCCGAACCGGCGGCGACGCCTGCCGCAGCGAGGGCGCCGCCTCCGATGAGGAGGGGAAGCGTGTCGAGCGCGAAGTTCGGCAAACGGCTCGACGGCTGCACGACCGCGCCCGATTCGAGTCCGATGGCGACGGTCACGCCCTCGCGGGCGCCGAGTTCGACTCCGCTGACCGAGTACTCCGAACCGCTCGCTGCGCGGCTGATCTCGCACTCGTCGGTCGACCCCGGCGCGCCAACATAGCAGCGGGCGTTGCCGTCGACGCGATCCGCGAGGCCGGGACCGAACCCGACCGTCGCGCTGAAGCTGCCGATCGGCTGCTCGTGCTCGAAGTCGACGAGGTCCCAGTTGAATTCGTCTGCGGCGCCGTCCTCTCGGGCGAGCACGACGTCTCTGAGCGTGTACGAGATCACATACGTCTGCTCGCCTCGGACGAACCGGTCGTCGCCGGTGAGCACCGCCACGAAGCCGTCGTCCTCTTCGATCTCGAAGGGCACCGGCGCACCCGACGCGTCGGTGACCGAGAAATCGGACGGGTCGGTCGGGCTGCCCTCGTAATCCTCGGGCAGCCCTCGCACGATCCCTCGATTCTGGTCGAAGTCGGGGAACTCCGCCACGAGCGTCTCGGTCACCTCCGCGACCGCGCGGCCCTCGGAGTCCGTGTCGATCTCGTAGGCGACGTCCCAACTGCGATACGAGAAGTCGGAGACGTCTGCGGCCGCGGGAGTCGCAGCATGAGGGAGTGCCCATGCTGCAGCCGCCGCCAGGATCGCGAGGGTGCCGATGACGCGACGGGAGGTGCGAGTGCCTGAGGTCATGAGCATCAGGCTAGGGCACGCCAGTGCGCCGCGCACAGCGCCGCACGAACCGGCGCGGCAGCTGCTAGAGTGAGCGGCATGCTGTTCGGCTCGCTTCTCCTTAGCTGCCGCGACGAGTCCTCGACTTCGAACTAATCAGTCTCTGGCCTCCCTCGTCGCGGTGTTCGTGTTTGGCTGAGCAAGACCACGACGAGAAAGACGAGTCCATGCAGAACCTGCAGCAGCCCTCCGGGATGCCGACCCACCGGTACCGCCCGTTCCACGAGATCATCTCTGTCGATCTCCCCGATCGCACGTGGCCGTCGAAGCGCATCACGGAGGCGCCGCGCTGGTGCGCCGTCGACCTGCGCGACGGCAACCAGGCCCTGATCGATCCGATGAGCCCCGAGCGCAAGCGCATCATGTTCGATCTGCTCGTCAAGATGGGGTACAAGGAGATCGAGGTCGGCTTCCCGTCGGCGAGCCAGACCGACTTCGACTTCGTGCGGCACCTCATCGAAGACGACGCGATTCCGGGCGATGTCACCATCCAGGTGCTGACCCAGGCGCGCGAGCACCTCATCACGCGGACGTACGAGTCGCTCATCGGCGCCAAACGCGCCATCGTGCACCTCTACAACTCCACGAGCATCCTGCAGCGCGACGTCGTGTTCCGGTCCGATCGTGCAGGCATCAAGCAGATCGCCGTCGACGGTGCGAAGCTCTGCCGGTCGAGCGAGCACATCTGCGCCGACACCGAGGTCTTTTACGAGTACTCGCCGGAGTCGTACACGGGTACCGAGCTCGAGTACGCCGTCGAGGTCTGCAACGAGGTCCTCGAGGTGCTCGAGCCGACACCGGAGCGCAAGGTCATCATCAATCTCCCCGCCACCGTGGAGATGGCGACACCGAACGTGTACGCCGATTCGATCGAGTGGATGAGCCGCCACCTCGCGCATCGCGAGAACGTCATTCTCTCGCTGCACCCGCACAACGACCGCGGCACCGCGGTCGCAGCAGCCGAGCTCGGCTACCAGGCGGGCGCCGATCGCATCGAGGGGTGCCTCTTCGGCAATGGCGAGCGCACCGGCAACGTCGACCTCGTCGCGCTCGGCATCAACCTGTTCACGCAGGGCATCGATCCGCAGATCGACTTCTCGCGCCTCGACGAAGTGCGTCGCACCGCCGAGTACTGCAACCAGTTGCGGGTGCCGGAGCGCAGTCCGTGGGCCGGAGACCTGGTGTACACCGCATTCTCCGGATCGCATCAGGACGCGATCAAGAAGGGCTTCGAGCGGATGGCGCAGGACGCCGAGGCGGCCGGCACGAGCGTCGACGAGATCGAGTGGGCCGTGCCCTACTTGCCCGTCGACCCGAAGGACCTCGGGCGGTCGTACGAAGCCGTGATCCGGGTGAACTCGCAGTCGGGCAAGGGAGGCGTCGCCTATCTGCTCAAGACGGACCACCATCTCGACCTGCCGCGGCGACTGCAGATCGAGTTCAGCTCGGTCGTGCAGAGCGTGACCGATTCGGCCGGCGGCGAGATGTCGAGCGACGAGATCTGGCGCATCTTCCAGGACGAGTATCTGCCGGCGCAGGTCGAGGATGCCGAGACGTGGGGGCGGTACAAGCTGTTCCGCACATCGGCGACGAGCGCCGGCGACGGCGTCACCGAACTCGTCGTGGACTCCCGCGTCGGCTCAGAGGATCAGCGACTCACCGCGCGCGGCAACGGACCGGTCGACGCGTTCCTCAACGCGCTGAACGAGGCCGGGCACTCCGTGACGCTCTTCGACTACGTCGAGCATGCCATGAGCTCTGGCGGCGACGCCGTCGCGGCGTCCTACGTCGATCTCGAGGTCGACGGGCAGCGCCTGTGGGGCGTCGGCATCGACGCGGATACGAGCCGAGCGACGCTGGAGGCGATCGTGAGCGCGGTCAACCGCGCGGTTCGCAACCGGGCCCGCGAAGGCGTGGCCGCGTCGGCCACCGCCTGACGCACTGCCGGTCGCTGCCGACCGCTGCGAGCGGGGTCACTCTTCGTGCGTGTTGCAGGTGAGACACGCACGAAGAGCGACCCCGCTCGCACGGCGCGGAGGGCAGTTTCGTAGATATGTTCGAATCATCGGTGTGGCGGGTCCCGCGACTGGCGCCCGTCTTCTAGGGTGATCATGTGATTGCTTCGATTCGCGGGCCCGTGCTCGCTGCGGGTGCCGGCTGGGTCGTCGTGGAGCTCGGAGGGCTCGGCATGCGCGTCGAAGTGCCGAGCGGCCGGGCCGCCGCGGCTCTGCCCGGAGACGAATTGCGCCTGCAGACCTCGCTCATCGTGCGCGAGGACTCGCTGACGCTGTTCGGATTCGCCACCGAGGCGGAACTCGACGTGTTCGGGCATCTCATCGCCGTCTCGGGCGTTGGCCCTCGCAGCGCGCTCGGTGTGCTCTCGGCCCTCACTCCGGCTGAGATCGCGGCGGCCGTGGCCGCTGACGACGAGAAGCCGTTTCGCAAGGTGTCGGGCATCGGCCCGAAGACGGCGAAACTCATCACGCTCTCACTCTCGGGCAAGCTCTCGCACCTCGCTTTCGAATCCGGCCCGGCCGCTGCCGGCATCGTCTCGCCCTCTGATGCCATCGCAGACGGCGTGCGCGCTGGACTCGTCGGCCTCGGGTGGGGGGAGGCGGAGGCCGGCCAGGCCGTGCAAGACGCACGAGATGCCGGTGCGTCGGATGACAGTGCAGGCCTGCTCAGGGCGGCACTGGCGCTCCTGCAGGCGGGTCGCAGCGGACGAGGATCGCGGGGCGTTCGGTGACCGGAGAGCTCTCCGCGCAGGCCACGGCGGCCGAACAGGGATACGAAGGCGCGCTCCGACCGACGAGCCTGGCCGAGTTCGTCGGTCAGTCGAAGGTGCGGCGTCAGCTCGGGCTGCTGCTCGATGCGGCGACCATGCGACGGCACACGCCCGACCACATCCTGCTCGCCGGCCCCCCGGGTCTCGGCAAGACCACACTGTCCATGATCGTCGCCACGGAGCTCGAGAAGCCGCTGCATCAGACGTCGGGGCCGGCGATTCAGCATGCTGGCGATCTCGCGGCAGTGCTCTCGGCGTTGACGCCGGGGGAGGTGCTCTTCATCGACGAGATCCATCGGATGGCTCGCAGCGCCGAGGAGATGCTCTACCTCGCGATGGAGGACTTCAAGGTCGACATCATGGTCGGCAAGGGGGCCGGTGCGACGTCGGTGCCGCTGGAACTCTCTCCGTTCACGCTCGTGGGGGCCACGACGCGAGCCGGTCTGCTCCCGAACCCGCTCCGCGACCGATTCGGATTCACCGCGCACCTCGAGTTCTACTCGGATGATGAGCTCGCGAAGGTGGTGGGCCGCGCCTCGAAGCTCATCGAATTCGCGCTCTCGGAGAGCGGCGTCGATGAAATCGCGCGTCGGTCGCGGGGCACCCCGCGCATCGCGAATCGGCTCCTGCGGCGTGTGCGCGACTACGGCCTCGTGCACGACCTGCCCGGGGACACCTCGACCGTGCAGGCGGCGCTCGCCCTGTACGACGTCGACGATCACGGGCTGGACCGCCTGGATCGCGAAGTGCTCAGCGCCGTAGTCGAGCGATTCAACGGCGGCCCCGTCGGGCTCTCGACGCTCGCAGTCTCCGTCGGCGAGGAGGCCGAGACCATCGAGGCGGTCGTGGAGCCGTTCCTCGTGCGCACCGGTCTGCTCTCCCGCACTCCCCGCGGGCGGGTGGCCACTCGAGCGGGGTGGGAGCACCTGGGCAAGGTGCCTCCCGGGCTCCCCGCAGAATAACGTGGGGTGTTCTCAGCGGCGACCCGGTAAACTGATCGAATCTGTGCCTCAGGAGAGGCACGAATTCGCCTGTTGAAAGGACCCTTGTGCCTCTGGACCCGATCACAATTGTGATGTTCGCGCTGATCGCGCTCTTGATCTTCTTCATGTTCCGGAACGGCAAGAAGCGCCAGGCCGCCCAGCTCGAGCTGCAGAACAGCGTTCGCCCCGGTGCGGAGGTCATGCTGCAGTCCGGCATCTTCGGCACGATCGATTCGATCGACGAAGAGGACAACAAGGTCACGCTGCGCAGCGGCACCTCGACGTTCGTCGTCCACCGCAACGCGGTATCGCAGGTCGTCACGCCGGTCGACGCGCCCGTCGAGGCGGAATCCTCCGCGCTCGCGCCCGATGACGACCCCGCATTCGGGGAGCGCTTCAGCTCGACCGACGCGGCTCCGGTCGCCGACCCGTTCGCCCCCGGCGACGTCGCACCGGCGCCCGAAGCCGATCCCCGTCGCGAAGGCGACAATGACACCGACGTCGATGGACAGGGAAACGGCTCGGCCCCGAAGGCCTGAACCGATGGCCGCGGCGTCGCCGCGGCCATCCCCTTCCACGTTTAGAGAAAGCAGTCTGTCTTGGCGTCTTCACCCGCCGTCCGGAGGGCACGTCGTTCCCTCATCCTCCTTCTTGTCTTCATCGTCGGTCTCGCTGGGTTGATCGCGTACGGCGTGTTCAACAGCAACGCGACGTGGACGCCGAAGCTCGCGCTCGATCTGCAGGGCGGCACGCAGGTACTGCTCGCAGCTGAGCAGACCGGTGGCGAAGCGGTGGCCGGCGACCAGCTGCAGCAGGCGGTGTCGATCATCCGGCAGCGCGTCGACGCGGCAGGCGTCTCCGAGGCGGAGATCACGACGCAGGGGAGCCAGAACATCTCGGTCTCGATCCCGGGCAAGGCCGACGAGGCGACGCTGCAGCGCATCGAAGCGTCTGCGAACCTGGATTTCCGACCCGTGCTCACCTACGGCATCGGCGCGAATGTCGATGAAGCGACGGCGGAGCCAGGCGCGGAGGGCGGCGAGACCGCTGAAGACGCGGGTTCCGAGGACGCTGCGTCGGAGGACGCCGCCTCGCAGGACGCTGCGGCCGATGACGAGGCGCCGTACGACGAGAGCCTCGACCCCGAGTCGATTCCGGAGAGCGCGGGCGACGTCGCCTGGATCACGCCGGCACTGCAGGAGAAGTTCGACGCGTTCACCTGCTCCTCGGATGCCGCGCTCGACGCGGGCAACGCCCCGGAGGATCGCCCCCTGATCACGTGCGACGACTCGGGAGCCGCCAAGTACATCCTCGGACCCGTGGAGCTCGACGGCTCCGTGATCACCGACGCGGTCGCTCAGGTCGGCACGACATCGACGGGCGCATCGACCGGCGAGTGGGTGGTCCAGATCACGATGAACAAGAAGGGCACCGAGGCCTTCGGCAAGATCAGCACCCGTCTGTTCGGCGCGCCCGAGCCGCAGAATCAGTTCGCCTTCGTGCTCGACGGCCGAGTGCTCTCCGCCCCGACGATGCAGGCGCAGATCCTCGACGGCCGCCCCTCGATCAGCGGGCAGTTCACGCAGGAATCCGCGAGCGCGCTGGCCGACCAGCTGAAGTTCGGCGCACTGCCGATCGACTTCACCGTGCAGAGCCAGGAAGACATCTCGGCGACCCTCGGCACGAGTCAGCTCTCCGCGGGTCTGCTCGCGGGACTGATCGGGCTGCTGCTGGTCGTCGTCTACTCGGCGTTCCAATACCGGGCGCTCGGTTCGCTCACGATCGCCTCGCTCGTCGTAGCCGGCGTCCTGACGTATCTGCTCCTGACGTTCTTCTCCTGGCGTCAGGGATACCGCTTGTCGCTCGCGGGCGTCGCGGGCATCATCGTCGCCGTCGGATTCACAGCGGACTCCTTCATCGTGTACTTCGAACGCATCCGAGATGCGCTGCGCGATGGGTTCTCGATCGAGAGCGCGGTCGAGCACGGGTGGAAGAAGGCGTTCCGCACCGTCCTCGCCTCAGACGGCGTGAACTTCCTCGCCGCAGTCATCCTCTTCATTCTTGCCGTGGGCAACGTGAAGGGCTTCGCGTTCACGCTCGGCCTGACCACACTCGTCGACGTCATCGTCATCGCATTCTTCACGCACCCCGTGATGACGCTGCTCGCGAGGACCCGCTTCTACCAGGGCGGGCATCCCTTCTCCGGTCTCGATCCGCAGAAGCTCGGCGCCGTGTACCGAGGTCGCCTGCAGTTCCGTGAGCCCGAGGTCTCGACTCGAGGCGCCGGGAAGAAGAACTCCCGCAGCCAGGCCGAGGCCGCACGACGACAGACCATCGCCGAACGCAAAGCCCTCATGGCCGACGCTTCAGCCGGAAAGGAGAGCTGACCATGGCTCGCTCATTCGCCGAGTTCGGCAACGCGCTCTACACCGGTGAGAAGTCGATCGACTTCGTCGGACGCCGCAAGACGTGGTACGTCATCTCGATCGTGCTGATCATCATCTCGATTGCGGGCCCGTTGCTGCGCGGCGGGTTCACGTTCGGCATCGAGTTCACCGGAGGCAGTCAGTTCCAGGTGCACCTCTCGGAGGAGCAGGATCGCGACCCCGCAATCGCCGAGGCCGCCGTGCAGGAGGTGCTGCCGACGAGCGTGCCCCGTGTGTCGCAGGTGGGACCCACCGACATCCGGGTGCAGACGGAGGCCCTCTCCGACGGCGAGGACCGGGCCGTGGCTGAGGCCATCGCCGGGAGCTACGACGTGCCGGTCGAGGAGGTGACGACTTCGTACATCGGTCCTGCATGGGGGCAAGACATCACGCGTCAAGCGGTGATCGCGCTGCTGGTCTTCATCGTCTTCGCGGCGCTGGTGATGGCGATCTACTTCAGAACCTGGAAGATGTCGCTGGCCGCGATCATCGCGCTGCTGCACGACCTGGTGATCACCGCGGGCATCTACGGCATCTCCGGGTTCGAGATCACGCCGGCGGCGATGATCGGCTTCCTCACGATTCTCGGGTACTCCCTCTACGACACCGTCGTGGTGTTCGACAAGATTCGTGAGAATACGGCGCCGGGCGAGCTGAATGATCGGCGGACGTTCGCCGAGTCGGTGAATCTCGGCATCAATCAGACGCTCGTGCGCTCGATCAACACGTCGGTCGTCGCGCTGCTCCCGGTGGCGTCGATCCTCTTCATCGGCGCCTTCGTGCTCGGCGCTGGAACGCTGCGAGACATCTCGTTGGCGCTCTTCATCGGTATTTTCGTCGGTGCGTACTCGACGATCTTCATCGCATCGCCGGCCTATGCCCATCTTCGCGAGAGCGAGCCGGGCATCAAGAAGCGGGACGCCAAGGTGCTGCGCGTGCGCGAGCGCGACGGCGCACCGTCCGAGGCCGAGGCGGCCGTCGACGAGGCGGATGCCGCTTCCACGCGTTAGATTTCCGGAGCGCGAGAGATGAGGCCGGGGACCTTCGAGGAGACGCATTGCGTCCGCTTCGAGGGGCTCCGGCCTTCGTCGTACTCGAGGGCCGTTCCACTCGCTTTGCTCTGCGCCTCGCGCCGGGTGTAGCGTTCAACCATTCGAGTGAGGTGATCCGTGGCAACGCAAGATACGACGACGAGCGGCACGACAGCGCTTCGGCGCCTCGTGCCGAGAATTTTCTCCCGCGGGAGCGCCCCGGGCGCAGTCGATCAACTGATTCGCACGGTGCGCGGCAACCATCCGCGCGCCGACCTCACGGTCATCGAGCGCGCCTACGCCGTGGCCGAGCGCGCGCACCGCGGGCAGAAGCGGCGGAGCGGCGAGCCGTACATCACCCACCCCATCGCGGTGGCGCAGATTCTCGCTGATCTCGGTATCGCACCCAATGTGATCGCGGCAGCGCTGCTCCACGACACGGTCGAGGACACGGAGTACACGCTCGACCAGCTCACCGAGGAATTCGGCGACGAGATCGCCATGCTCGTCGACGGCGTCACGAAGCTCGACAAGGTCAAGTACGGCGACTCGGCGCAGGCGGAGACCGTGCGAAAGATGGTCGTGGCGATGTCGAAAGACATCAGGGTGCTCGTCATCAAACTCGCAGACCGTCTGCACAACGCACGTACCTGGGGCTTCGTCTCGGGCGACTCCGCGAAGCGCAAGGCGCAGGAGACGATCGAGATCTACGCGCCGCTCGCGCATCGACTCGGCATCCAGTCGATGAAGACCGAGCTCGAAGACCTGTCCTTCGCAGTCCTCAAACCCAAGCTGTACGCCGAGATCCAGAACCTCGTCGAGCAGCGGAACCCGCAGCGTGACGAGCTCGTCGGCATGGTGATCGGTTCGATCGAGGGTGACCTTCGCGAGTCCAAGATTCGGGGCGAGGTGACGGGGCGGCCGAAGGAGCTGTACTCGATCTATCAGAAGATGATCGTGCGCGGGCGCGAGTTCGACGACATCTACGACCTCGTCGGGATCCGCGTCCTCGTGAACTCGATCCGAGACTGCTATGCGGTGCTGGGCGCCGTGCACGCACGGTGGACGCCGATTCCGGGTCGCTTCAAGGATTACATCGCGACGCCGAAGTTCAACCTGTACCAATCGCTCCACACGACGGTGATCGGCCCGGATGGCCGTGCAGTGGAGATCCAGATTCGCACGGTCGAAATGCACCAGCGTGCAGAGTACGGCGTCGCCGCGCACTGGAAGTACAAGCAGCGGCAGCAGAATCAGAGCCAGTCGTCGAACGACATGGCCTGGCTGGCGCACATCTCCGATTGGCAGGCCGAGACGGAGGATCCGAGCGAGTTCCTCGACGCGCTGCGCTACGAGATCGGCGCGAAAGAGGTCTACGTCTTCACGCCGAAGGGTCGGGTGATCGGTCTCCCCGAAGGCGGAACGACGGTCGATTTCGCTTACGCCGTGCACACCGAAGTGGGTCACCGCACCATGGGAGCGCGTGTCAACGGCCGGCTGGTGCCGCTCGAGACCGCTCTGCAGAACGGCGACGTGGTCGAGGTGTTCACCTCGAAGGATCCGAACGCCGGGCCCAATCAGGACTGGCTCAGCTTCGTGCAGAGCAAGCGTGCGCAGAACAAGATCCGGCAGTGGTTCACCAAGGAGCGCCGCGAGGAAGCCGCCGAGACCGGCAAGGTCGAGATCACGAAGGCGCTGCGCAAGCAGGGCCTGCCGCTGCACCGGGTGATGAACTCATCGGCGCTGCAGCAGATCGCTCTGCAGCTGCGCTACCTCGACGTGACAGCGCTCTACGCCGCGGTCGGCGAGGGGCACGTATCGGCGCAGTCGGTCGTGGAGAAGGTGACGGCGCTCGTATTCGACGAGCAGACGTCCACCGAACCGGCGCTCGCCACGCTCCCGATCATCGAGGCGCCGCGCGCTCCGAAGACCACGGACTCGAGCGGCGTCGTGGTCGCCGGCGCATCGGACGTGCTTGCGAAGCTCGCGAAGTGCTGCACCCCCGTTCCGGGCGACGAGATCCTCGGATACGTGACCAAGGGGCAGGGCGTCTCGGTGCACCGCGTCGATTGCCATAACTTCATCACGCTCCGGGAGCAGGAGGATCGCGTGGTCGGCGTGCAGTGGGCGCCGACGTCGAAGAGCGTGTTCCTCGTGCAGATCCAGGTGGAGGCGCTCGACCGCTCCGGATTGCTCTCGGACCTGACGCGGACCCTGTCCGAGCACCACGTCAACATCCTCTCCGCGTCGGTGAACACGTCGAGCTCGCGACTGGCGATCAGCAAGTTCGTCTTCGAGATGGCGAACGCGACGCATCTCGACCATGTGCTGAACGCCGTGCGGCGCATCGACGGCGTCTACGACGTGTACCGCATCACGAACTAGTGCGATCCAGGTGCGCGCGCCGGTGCGCTTCCGCCGATGTCGCAGCCGGTGAGTTCGTGCAGCCGCGCGGTGGCGATGCGCCGATATCGCCTGCCGCCCGCGTCGAGGGCTGCTCGCACGGCAGGGGTGCCGCCCGGATGCTGGAGGAGGAGGAGCCGACACGCGACGCGTTCGGCGTGAGTGAGCGAGGTGGGCGATCGCAGGAGATCGCACAGAGTCCGCGTCCGTGTCGTCACGAGCCCGTCGCCGATGCGGATGAAATCGTCGGGTGTGAGCGAGTGCTCGTGCACGGCGATGCCGGGCGCGGGGTTCGCGGGCGGACGTCTGCGCCCGATCGTCGAGCATCTCAACGGACTTCCCGGGTGTCGCGCCGTACCCCAGACCCACGCAGCGGTGAGCCCGATCGCGACGTACTTCTCTCCCAGCCAGGGCGCGAGCGCGGCGAGTCGCACCCGCGGAGTCTCCGGCCAGGCGACGGGCCGGAGCCCCGGGCCGCAGGGCACGAGGGAGCCACGAAGCCGCTCCGCGGAACGAATCGCCTGCGCCCACTCGTGCGTGCGAGGCACGGCGAGTCGTGGACGGCGCCCAGCGGGCGCCGTCCACGAGAGGGAGACCGGCGGTTCGTGTGGCGAAGCTGCCGCATCGGGCGAACAGTGCTCACACGCGTGAGGGCGCGTCATGCCTCCATCGTGGCGGACCGCTGCTCGATGCGCCCCGGGCGCTGCTCGATCTGTGGATAACTCGCCCGACCCGGTCCGTGAAGACGGGCTGACCGAAGTTCAGTCGCCGATCGCTGCGAGCCACGACTGCTGCGTCGCGAGCTTCTCCTCAGCATCCTTCACCTGACGCGCGTCGCCCGCTGCTCGTGCAGCCTCGAGCTCCGCCGAGAGTTCAGCGATCGAGGCCTCGAGCTGACCGCGCAGGCCCTCGCTGCGAGCCTTCGTCTCCGGGTTCGTCTTGCTCCAGTGCTCGTCCTCGAGATGCTTGACGTGATCCTCGATCTTGCGGAGACGTCCTTCGATGTCGCGAAGCGCCTCACGCGGAACGCGCCCGAGTTCGTCCCAGCGCAGCTGGATCGCCGTCAGCTGCTTGCGCGCTGCAGCGTGGTCCTGCACATCGAGAATGGGTGCGGCCTCCTCGAGCAGAGCCTGCTTCGCCGTCAGGTTCTCGGCGTACTCCTCATTCGTCTGGGCGGCTTCCGCTGCCTTGGCCTCGTACAGCAGGTCGCCGGCGGCCTTGAATCGCGCCCACAGCTGATCGTCGAGCTTGCGACTCGCGCGACCGGCAGCTTTCCAGTCGTCGAGTAGAGCGCGGTAGGCGGGGATTCCCTCGACCCCGCGAGGTGCGAGGGCTTCGGCAGCTGCGATGATGCGCTCTTTGCGCTGCTTGACGTCCTTGTTCGTGGCGTCCATCTGCGCGAAGTGCGCCCGGCGCGCCGAATCGAAGGTCTGACGAGCGGAGCGGAATCGCTTCCACAGCGCGTCGGCCTGCGACTTCGGAATCTGCGGACCGCTTCGCTGGGCCGTCTGCCAGTCGGTGAAGAGCTGCTCGAACGCCTGGCTCGTATCCTTCCAGCGGATCGAGGCTTCCGGCTGGGCCGCGAGTCGCTCGGCCTCCACCGCGATGGCTTCGCGCTGCGCGAACGCCTCAGCCCGGGCCGCTTCGCGCTCCGCGTTCTGCTTCTCGCTGAGTTCCGCCGTCTTCGATCCGAGTTTCTCCACTCGCTCGCGGAGCGCCGCGATGTTGCCCACCGCTGCAGGCTCGACGAGCTGCTCGCGGAGCTTGGCGACCGTGTCGGCGGCTGAGGCGTCGGCAGTTCCACGTGCGATGCGTGCTTCGAGGAGCGTGACCTGACCGGCGAGATCCGCGAACTTGCGCGTGAAGTACGCGAGCGCCTCTTCGGGGGTGCCGTCGGGGAAGGACCCGACGACGCGCTCCGCATCGCCGTCGCGCACGTAGACGGTGCGGTCCTCGTCGACTCGTCCCCAGGACGTTTCGTTGCTCGCTTCGCTCACGATTGTGCTCACCTGTCGTGTGTGGGGTCGGCGAACCGACCGGACGGAATTGTCACCACCACTATGCCACAGTGCCGCGCTTCGAGCCCGGGGATCCTGGGTCAGTACGATGGAGGTGTGGATTCGAGACCTGCGCCCGCGCACACCGCCCCGCTCGCGGTGCGGATGCGGCCGCAATCGCTCGACGAAGTCGTGGGGCAGCAGCATCTGCTGAAGCCCGGCTCGCCGCTGCGCACGCTCGCCTCGGATGCCGCCGGGGGCGGGGGAGCGGTCTCCGTCATACTCTGGGGTCCGCCGGGAACGGGTAAGACCACGCTCGCTCAGGCGATCGCGCACTCGAGCGGCCGGCGTTTCGTCGAGCTCTCGGCCGTCACCGCCGGGATCAAGGATGTGCGCACGGTGATGGAGCGCGCGCTCAACGACCGGGATCTCTACGACATCGCCACCGTCCTCTTCCTGGACGAGATTCACCGGTTCACGAAGGCTCAGCAGGACGCGCTGCTGCCCGGCGTCGAGAACGGCTGGGTGACGCTCGTGGCGGCGACGACCGAGAATCCATCATTCTCAGTGATCAGCCCGCTGCTCTCGCGATCCCTCCTGCTGACGCTCGAGCCGCTCGCCGATCCCGACCTGCGGCGCCTCCTCGAGCGTGCGGTCGAGGATCCACGCGGCCTCGGGGCTCGGGTGGAAGTGACCGATGACGCGTACGAGGCCCTCGTGCAGGTCGCCTCCGGTGACGCGAGGCGCGCCCTCACCGGACTCGAAGCCGCTGGAGCGTCGGCTACGGCGAGTGCGGAAGACGACGCGACCCCGGTCGTGACGGGGGAGACGGTCGCGATCTCGATCGATCGTGCGCTGCTCAGATACGACAAGAACGGCGACCAGCACTACGACGTGATCAGCGCCTTCATCAAATCCATGCGCGGGTCCGATCCCGATGCGGCGATCCACTACCTGGCCCGCATGATCGAAGCAGGCGAAGATCCCCGCTTCATCGCGCGCAGGCTCATGGTGCACGCGGCCGAAGACGTCGGCATGGCGGATCCCCAGGCGCTCCGCGTCGCGGTCGCCGCTGCCGAGGCCACGCAGCTGATCGGGCTTCCGGAAGCCCGGATCCCGCTCGCGGAGGCGACGATCTACATTGCGACGGCGCCGAAGTCGAATGCGGTGATCACTGCGATCGATGCGGCGATCGCGGACGTGAAGGCGGGACGATTCGGGCTCGTACCCACGCATCTGCGCGACGCCCACTACCCCGGGGCGAAGCGCATGGGCCACGGGAAGGGCTATCGGTATCCGCACAGCGATCCGCGCGGGGTGTCGCAGCAGCAGTACCTGCCCGACGAGCTGCGCGGCAAGGTGTACTACCAGCCGACGCAGCACGGGAACGAGCGCGAGGTGTCGGATCGTCTCGAGAAGATCCGCCGAATCACACGGGGCGGGGACGAGTGAAGCCTCGAGGCGGGTCGCGACGCGCATCAGGGCCCGGAAGGTGATAAGCTAGCCGCTGGCCAACACCGCCCCCGCTGCTGGCTGCACGCGGGGATCGGATGGCAGTCGCCCTGTAGCCGGGTTTCTGCACTGGTCGTTCCCTCACCGAACAACGGTTCGTTGCGTCGCGTGCATCACTGGTTGATGCGGGCGCAGCCTGGCCGAGAGAACCTGCGCGATCCGAACTGCAGATCGCGCTGTCGCAATTCAGAAACCCGAAAGGATCCACGTGTCGACTACGTCGCGTACCCGTTCCCAGACCCGCCTGTCGCGCTCGCTCGGCATCGCGCTGACCCCGAAGGCAGCTCGCTACCTCGAGAAGCGCCCCTACGGCCCCGGCCAGCACGGTCGCACCAAGCGCAAGAGCGACAGCGACTACGCTGTCCGCCTGCGTGAGAAGCAGCGTCTCCGCGCCCAGTACGGCATCCGCGAGAAGCAGCTCACCATCGCCTTCAAGGAAGCCCGTCGTCAGGACGGACTGACCGGTGAGAACCTGGTCGAGCTGCTCGAGATGCGTCTCGACGCGCTCGTGCTGCGCGCCGGCTTCGCCCGCACCACGGCGCAGGCCCGTCAGATGGTCGTGCACCGTCACATCCTCGTCGACGGCAAGATCGTCGATCGCCCCTCCTTCCGCGTGAAGCCGGGTCAGCTCATCCACGTCAAGGCGCGCTCGGAAGCGATCGAGCCGTTCCAGGTCGCAGCTGCCGGCGGTCACGCCGAGGTGCTCCCGAACGTTCCGAGCTACCTCGAGGTCGAGCTCGACAAGCTCCAGGCTCGCCTGGTGCGTCGCCCGAAGCGCGCTGAGGTCCCCGTGACCTGTGAAGTGCAGCTCGTGGTCGAGTACTACTCGGGTCGCTAAGCACTCGAAAGCGAAACGGGGCGTCGGATTCCATCCGACGCCCCGTTTGCTGTGTTCGGGGCACGATGTGCGACAGGGGCCACCCGCTAAGCTTGTCGAGTGCTCGAGCATGCGTGGCCGTGCGGCCGTGCATCGACGCAGACGGGAGGATCGAAACATGGGCAAGCTATTCTGGCTGGTCACCGGAGTCGTACTGGGGTTCGTCGGTGCGCACTTCGTCAATCAGACGGCCGAGGGGCGCCGATTCTTCGCACGGGTCAACCGAGGCGTGGATGAACTGGGCCGCGCGTTCGCCTCCGGGTACCGCGACGCCGATGCCGACGATGAGACCGAGGCCGAGGCGCTGCGCGCAGCATTCCGCGAACGCGCCTGATCCTCGCCCCATCTCACGCACCCACCAGATCGACCTCCAGAGAAAGACCACGGATGAAGACCGCCGAAATCCACCGTCGTTGGCTTGACTTCTTCGAGAAGAAGGGGCACACCGTCGTCCCCTCCGCGTCGCTCGTGAGCGACGACCCGAGTCTGATGTTCACGGTGGCGGGAATGGTGCCGTTCGTGCCGTACCTCACCGGCCTCGTGCCTGCGCCGTTCGCTCGTGCGACGAGCGTGCAGAAGTGCATTCGCACCAATGACATCGAAGAGGTCGGCAAGACCCCGCGACACGGCACGTTCTTTCAGATGTGCGGCAATTTCTCCTTCGGCGATTACTTCAAAGAGGGAGCGATCCGCTTCGCCTGGGAACTGCTGACCACCAGCGAGGCCGACGGCGGGCTCGGGTTCGACCCGAAGGATCTCTGGGTCACCGTCTACGAGGAGGACGAAGAGGCGATCGCGCTGTGGCGCGAGCATTCCACACTGCCCGATGAGCGGATTCAGCGCCTCGGCAAGGACACGAACTACTGGTCGACCGGCCAGCCGGGGCCTGCAGGCCCCTGCTCCGAGATCTTCTTCGACCTCGGACCCGAATACGGCATCGACGGCGGTCCGGCGACCGATGACGATCGCTACGTCGAGATCTGGAATCTCGTCTTCATGCAGTACCAGGTCGCAGATGTGCAGTCGAAGACCGATTTCACCATCGTGGGCGAGCTGCCCAAGAAGAACATCGACACGGGCCTCGGTCTCGAGCGCGTCGCCTTCATCAAGCAGGGCGTGCAGAACATGTACGAGATCGATCAGGTGCGCCCGGTGCTGGATCGCGCGGCCGAGATCGCGGGCAAGACCTACGGCGAGCACCACGCAGACGATGTGCGCCTGCGGGTCATCGCCGATCACGTGCGCAGCGGGCTCATGCTCATCGCAGACGGCGTCACGCCCTCGAACGAGGGGCGCGGCTACATTCTGCGACGACTCCTGCGGCGCGTGACGCTCTCGATGCGGCTGCTCGGGGTCGAGGGGCCGAGCTTCTCGGAGCTCTTCCCGGTCTCCCGCGACGCGATGCGAGAGGCGTACCCCGCAGTCGCCGAGGATTTCGACTTCATCGCCCGTGCGGCGTACGCGGAGGAGAAGACCTTCCTGCGAACGCTCGCGTCCGGCATTCAGATCCTCGACTCCGCGGTCGACTCGGCGAAGACGGCCGGCGCAGCGGTGCCGGGCGACACCGCGTTCCTGCTGCACGACACGCACGGCTTCCCGATCGAGCTCACGCTCGAGATCGCGGAAGAGGCCGGAGTGCCGGTCGACGCCGAGGTGTTCACCTCGCTGATGCAGGAGCAGCGCGACCGCGCGAAGGCCGATGCGAAGGCGAAGAAGGGACAGCGAGCCGACCTCTCCATCTACAAGGAGCTGCGCGGTTTGGGCGAGACGCTGTTCACGGGGTACGACGAGCTCGTGCACGAGAGCCGTGTGCTCGGCATCGTGGTGGACGGCGCGCCCGCACGTGAGGCCAATGAGGGCGATATCGCCGAGCTCGTGCTCTCCGAGACGTCGCTGTTCGCGGAGTCCGGTGGTCAGGACGCGGATCAGGGGCACATCGTCGGCGATGGCTTCGAAGCGGAAGTGCTCGACGTGCAGAAGCCGGTGGCCGGGCTGATCGTGCACACGGTGCGCGTGGAAGTCGGCACGATCGGACTCGACGCGCGTGCAGAGACCCGAGTCGACGCCGACTACCGACGGGGGGCCACCCAGGCCCACTCCGGCACCCACATCGTGCACGCCGCGCTTCGCGACGTCATCGGACGAGGCGCCCACCAGACGGGGTCCTACAATAAGGCCGGGTACCTGCGCCTCGACTTCTCGCACACCGAAGCACTGTCGAGCGAGACGAAGAGCGAGATCGAGGAGATCTCGAACCTCGCGATCCGATCGGACTACGAGGTGGTGACGCGCGAGATGCCCCTCGACGAGGCGAAGGCGCTCGGCGCCATGGCGCTGTTCGGGGAGAAGTACGGCGACCGCGTGCGCGTCGTCGACATCGGCGGCCCATGGTCGCGAGAGCTCTGCGCGGGAACCCACGTCACCAGCTCCGCGGAGATCGGGATGATCAATCTCATCTCCGAGAGCTCAGTGGGATCCACGAACCGACGCGTCGAGTCGCTCGTCGGGATCGAGGCGTTCCGCAACTTCGCTGCGGAACGCGCGATCGTGCAGCAGCTCACGGGCGGGCTCAAGGTGCCCCGCGGCGAGCTGGTCACGAAGGTGCAGGACCTGGGCGCGCAGTTGCGCGCCGCCGAGAAGAAGATCGCGGCGCTCGAAGCGGAGAAGCTTCGCGAGCGCGTTCCGCAGTTGCTCGCCGACGCCCTGCAGCTCGGCGGGCTGCGCGCGGTGCTGGCATCCGTCGGCTCCGTGGGCTCCGCAGACGACATTCGCGGGCTCGCGTTGACGATCCGAGAGCAGCTCGGAGGGCAGCCAGGCATCGTCGTGCTGGCGGGCGAGACCGGGGGGAAGCCGGTCGTCATCGCCGCGACCACCCCAGCGGGGCGCGAGGCCGGAGCGAAGGCGGGCGCCCTGGTGCGCACCGCAGCGCAGGTGCTCGGCGGAGGCGGCGGAGGCAAAGACGACCTTGCTCAGGGAGGCGGCACCGACGTCTCGCAGATCGACGCTGCCCTTGCCGAGATCCGGCGCAGCCTGGGCGGCTGAGGGTGCGGGTCGGAGTGCGCATCGGCGTGGACGTGGGCAAGGCTCGTATCGGCGTCGCCCGCAGCGATCCTCACGGGATGCTGGCGACGCCCGTCGAAACCGTGCCGCGCGCGGCCGATGACCTCGCAGATATCGCGCGGATCGCCGAGATCGTGGCGGAGCACGACGCCTTCGAAGCGGTGGTCGGGCTTCCTCTCAACTTGCGCGGAGAGCGCACGCCGTCCACGGATGACGCCGCGCGCTTCGCCGAACGACTTGCCGCGCGATTGAGCGTGCCCGTGCGCCTCGTCGACGAACGGCTATCGACCGTATCGGCCCAGGCGCACCTGCGGGCGGCCGGCAAACGCACGAAACAGAGCCGATCGATCATCGATCAGGCCGCAGCGGTGGTGATCCTGCAGCACGCTCTCGACATCGAACGATCGAGCGGGCACGCACCGGGTCACGCCGCGGAAGCGAAGACGACGGGGACCGGGGAGGCCACCGAATGAACGCACGCACGCGCGACGACCGGCGACGCACGGGCCGGCGAGTACTCATCTCGCTGCTCGTGACGCTGCTCCTCCTCGGAGGCCTGGCAGGCGCAGGAGCGTATCTGTGGTCCCATTACGGTGACGGGATCTCGCAGGCCCTCGGGTGGACCACCAACGATTACGAGGGCGAAGGCTCGGGCGAGGTCGTCGTAGTGATCACGGAGGGCGAGATCGGTGAGGACATCGCCGCTTCGCTGGAAGAAGCCGACGTGGTGAAGACCGCAGACGCCTTCTACAGTCTGCTGCTCGAACAGCCCGATGAGGTGGCGTTCCTACCGGGTTCGTACAAGGTGAAGTCGCAGATGAGTGCGCAAGCCGCGCTCGACGCGCTGCAGAACCCCGACAACCGCATGGCCTTCACCGCGATCATCCCGGAGGGCAAGACGGTCGAGCAGACGCTCGAACTGGTGGCTGCGGGCGCGAGCATCCCCATCGAAGAGCTGCAGGCGGCCACGGAGGACGTCGCCGCGTACGGACTCCCCGAGGGAGTGGACAGTCTGGAAGGCTGGCTGTTCCCGGCGACGTACGAGTTCGAGGAGGACACCACCGGAGCTGAGGCCATTGCAGAGCTCGTGAGCACCCAGATCCAGGTGCTGGACGAGATGGGCGTCGCTCCGGAGTCCCGCGAGGCCGTGCTCACTAAGGCGTCCATCGTGCAGCGGGAGGGCGGCCGGATCGAGGACTTCCCGAAGGTCGCACGGGTCATCGAGAACCGCCTCGCGCAAGACATGCTCCTGCAGATGGACTCCACCGCCCAGTACGGGTACGGTCAGCACGCCGACGGCAGTGTCTGGTCCACGGATGAAGCGCTCGCGGATGACAACCCGTGGAACACGTACGTCCACAAGGGACTGCCGAAGGGACCGATTGCGAACCCCGGTCGCGACGCCATCTCGGCGGTGCTGAGCCCGCCGACGGGAGACTGGATCTACTTCGTCGCCGTCAACCTCGAGACGGGGGAGTCGGTGTTCTCCACGACCCAGGAGGAGCACGAATCGGCGATCGGCCAGCTGAACGAGTGGTGTGCCGCCAACCCCGACCAGGGCTGCTAGGTGGTTGTGCGGCTCGCGGTGCTCGGCTCCCCGGTCGCGCACTCGCGATCCCCGCGGATCCACGCAGCGGCGTACCGTGCGCTGGGCCTCGATTGGCGCTATTCGGCCGTACGGTGCGGCGAGGCGGGTCTTCGGGCATTTCTCGACGGAAGGGGCGATGAGTGGCGCGGTTTCTCCGTCACGATGCCCCTGAAGAGCGAGGCGCACCGACTCGCCAGCACCCTCGACCCGGTGGCGACGGAGAGCGGCGTCGTGAACACGCTGCGGCGTCTCGAAGACGGCGCGTGGTTCGGCGCGAACACCGACGTGCCCGGCCTGGCTGCAGCGATCGCCCGGAACGGGCTGGATGCCCGGCGGACCGTCGTACTCGGATCGGGCGCCACAGCGGTCTCTGCGATTCTCGCCGTTCGCGAACTCGGCGCGGAGCATGTGACGCTGCTTGCGCGCAACACCACGGCGGGGCGGTCGCTCGTCACGCGATTCGACGGGACTCGAGCCGCAGTCTCGACCGCGCCGATGAGACTCGTGTACGGCGGTTCCGGTGCGGACGATGGCGCCGCGACGTCGGTCGGAACCGGACAGGAGGCCCCCTCGCTGGTGATCTCCACCCTGCCCGGTCCGGCCGCTGCTCAGATCGGGATCCCCGCGTGGCTCGCGCGGATCCCTCTCTTCGACGTCGCGTACGACCCGTGGCCGTCCCCGCTGGCCTCGCGGTGGCGGGCATCGGCCGGTGAAGCGCATCCGGGAACTGAAATGCTCGTCGAACAGGCGCTCCTGCAGGTGCGCATCTTCACGCACGGCGATCCGGCACTTCCGCTCGCTGACGAAGGGTCCGTGCGCGACGCGATGCGCCGCGCCGTCTGACGTACGCGGTCGGGTGTGGGAGGATAGCGGGTATGCTGCGTTGGCTGACCGCCGGAGAATCTCACGGCCCCGAACTGATCGCCGTCCTCGAGGGACTGCCTGCTGGCGTCCCCGTATCGCTCGACGGGATCCGTGAAGATCTCGCGCGCCGCAAGCTCGGCTATGGCAGAGGCTCGCGGATGAAGTTCGAGCAGGACGAGCTGAACCTCTCCGGAGGGGTGGTGCAGGGCGTATCGATCGGCGGCCCCGTCGCCATCCGCATCGGCAACACGGAGTGGCCGAAGTGGACCGAAGTGATGTCCGCGGAGGCCACCGAACTGTCCGAGAAGTCGCGCGGCCGTGGTGCGCCGTTGACGCGCCCCCGCCCGGGCCACGCCGACCTCGCAGGCATGCAGAAGTACGGATTCGATGAGGCGCGCCCGGTGCTCGAGCGCGCGAGCGCCCGTGAGACGGCCGCGCGCGTCGCCCTCGGCGCCGTCGCCCGCGCATTTCTCGCGGAACTCGGCATTCGGCTCGTCAGCCACACGATCTCCATGGGCGACGTCGCAGTTCCCGCCGGATCGGCGCTGCCCCGCCCGGAGGACGTCATCGCTCTCGACGCCGATCCGCTGCGCTGCTTCGATGCCGAGACCAGTGCTCGCATGGTCGCAGAGGTCGACGACACGAAGAAGTCCGGCGACACGCTCGGCGGCATCGTCGAGGTGCTCGCCTACGGTCTGCCACCGGGGCTCGGATCGTACGTCCACTGGGATCGGCGACTCGATTCTCGACTCGCCGGTGCGCTCATGGGCATTCAGGCGATCAAGGGCGTCGAGGTCGGCGACGGCTTCGAGACCACGCGGCGACGCGGTTCGGCGGCGCACGACGAGCTGCACCTCGAGAACGGCCGCATTGCTCGTGAGACCACGCGCGCCGGCGGCATCGAAGGCGGCATGACGACCGGACAGGTGCTCCGCGTGCGCGCAGGCATGAAGCCGATCGCGACGGTGCCGCACGCGTTGCCGACGATCGACGTCTCCACGGGAGAGGAATCGAAGGCGCACCACCAGCGCAGCGATGTGTCAGCTGTACCTGCCGCTGGCGTCGTGGCTGAAGCCATGACGGCGCTGGTGCTGGCCGACGCCGTGACCGAGAAGTTCGGCGGCGACAGCGTCGCCGAGACCCGTCGGAACCTCGAGGCGTATGTTGCGGCGATCCCGGAGCGCCTCTCGACCGTCATCGAGTCGTGAGGAATCGCGCACGATGACCGGGCACCGCAGGGTCGCCCGCGATGTCGGGCCGCCAACGCAGAAGCCGAAGCCGACACCTCCGACGAGTCCGCTCCAGGTGATTCCGCAGTCCGTCGCGGAGCAGGCGAAGGCCGATGCGCAGAACGTCGCGGTACCCGGGCGCTCCGGTCCCGCCAAGCACGGCGCTCCGATTGCGGATGCGGGCGGCGCTGCGGCGGGGACCGCTTCCGCGCCGCGTGCACGCGGACGTCGACGGCGACGTCGGCGGCCGGGCACGCGCCTTCCCGATCGGGCCATCGTCTTCGTCGGCCCGATGGCAGCCGGCAAGACCAGCCTCGGCAAACGCGTCGCTCGGGAGCTCGGGGTGCCCTTCGTCGATACGGACGCCGTGATCGTGCGGCGCCACGGGGTGATCACCGAGTTCTTCGCGACCCACGGGGAGGCGGAGTTCCGCCGCATCGAAGCCGAGGTGATCGCCGAGGAGCTCGCGGTCGAGGGCTGCCGTATCGTTGCGCTGGGTGGCGGCGCCGTGCTCACCGAGTCCACGCGTGCACTGCTCGCGAATCACCCGGTGGTGCTGCTCATGACCACGCAGGAGGCGGTGCTCCGCACGGCGAACATCGCCCGGAGGCCGTTGCTTCGCGATGACCCGCAGGCCTGGGGTCGTATCTTGAACGAGCGGCGACCACTGTACGAGGAAGTCGCGGATGTGACGTACCGCACCGATCGCGCGACCCAAGAACAACTCGTCCGCCGTGTCGCCCAGTGGGCGCGGGGCGGCGGACGCCACCAGCGGAGCGCCCGCCGAGGCGAGAAGGAGCAGTCATGAGCGATGCAGCGGAGATCTCGGTCACCGGGGAGACCTCGTACACCGTCACGATCGGCCGAGGCATGCTCGATCGTGTGCCGGAAGCGCTCGGGGAGCGCGTGGCGAAGGTTCTGATCGTGCACACGCCGACCGTCGGCAAGTTCGCGAATGACCTGCGCGAATTGCTGCAGGAGCGCTACACGCAGGTGCTCCTCGCTGAGGTGCCCGATGCGGAATCCGCCAAGCGCGTGGAAGTCGCGGCGTTCTGCTGGCAGATCCTCGGCCAGTCGGACTTCACACGTACGGACGCGGTGATCGGTCTCGGAGGCGGCGCTGTGACCGATCTCGCTGGATTCGTCGCCGCGACCTGGCTTCGCGGCGTGCGCCTCGTGCAGATCCCCACGACGGTGCTCGGCATGGTCGACGCGTCAGTGGGCGGCAAGACCGGCATCAACACCACCGAGGGGAAGAACCTCGTCGGGAGCTTCTACGCCCCCGCTGCCGTGATCTGCGACCTCGATCTGCTCGAGACGCTGCCGCGCAACGAGATTCTCGCCGGCTTCGCCGAGATCGCCAAGTGCGGTTTCATCGCGGAGCCGGAGATCCTCGACATTCTCGAGCGCGACGTCGACCGCGCCACCGATCCGACGACGCCGGAGTTCCAGCGCCTCGTCGAGCTCTCCGTCGGGGTGAAGGCTCGGGTCGTCTCCGAGGATTTCCGTGAGGGAGGTCTGCGGGAGATCCTGAACTACGGACACACCCTGGGGCACGCGATCGAGCATGCGGAGCGCTACCAGTGGCGGCATGGCGTCGCGATCTCGATCGGGATGATGTTCGCGGCCGAACTCGGGCGCCTCGCCGGTGCGCTGTCGGATGCGGCGGTGGATCGGCACCGGAGCATCCTCACCTCCCTGACCCTGCCGCTCTCGTATCCGGCTGGCCGCTGGCCGGGGCTCCTCGCAGCGATGCAGCGCGACAAGAAGGCTCGCGCTGGCATGCTGCGTTTCATCGTGCTCGACGAGATCGGCAAGCCGCGCGTGCTGGCGGGAGTCGACGACTCGATGCTGCAGTTCGCGTATCAGGAGATCGCGAACTAGCACCGTCGTGCTGACATCGCCGGGTGGTGTCGCACGGACCGATCCGGCACGCCGTGCGCGCCTGCTGCCCGCTTGGCATCGTCTGAGCGAGAATTCGGCTCAGGCGATCCGGAAGCCCTGGCCTTCGAGAATCAACGCCAGCACGCGTCGATCCTCGCGATGCATGACGCCCTCGACGAATCTCGTGAACGCACGATCGAGGGTGATCTCGCCCGCGCTACCCGCCACCTTCCGCAGAATGGCGACAAGCGTTCGTGGGGCGATGACGGATTCCTCCAGCCCCGGGCGCCCGTCGATCTCACGCTCCGTGCTCACGTACTCTCCGAAGCCGGAACCATGCTCACCGGCGAAAACCTGCTGGCTGATGAACGCCGCCCGTGCGGCGCGGATCACCTCCTCCGGCGGGACGTGGTCCGGGAGCCCGCCGTGATGATCGGCCACGGCGGCGACCGCGAGCAGGCCGTTCTCCGCCGGGA
Organism: Leucobacter alluvii; assembly: GCF_039530485.1. Lineage (NCBI taxonomy): Bacteria > Bacillati > Actinomycetota > Actinomycetes > Micrococcales > Microbacteriaceae > Leucobacter > Leucobacter alluvii. The sequence continues at coordinate 506,117 of NZ_BAAAOP010000005.1, forward strand.
ACGCGGCATAGTCGCACCCGGTATCGGGGTAGTGCACACGGTAGGCGTTCGCCCCGAAGCGATTCACCAGCTCCGCGCTCAGGCGATCGAGCCCACGGTAGCGGTGCGGCGTCTGCTCGTTCGCCGTGGCGAGCACGGCGAAACCGGATGCGATGGTCACCGGACGCCCCGCGTCTTCCTGCACGTGCAGCACGTCTCCCGGGCGCAACTGCAGAATGCGATTCAAGCGCTTGAGGAACTCGGGCGGCATCGCGTTCACCTCATCGAGGATCACCGGCCGGCCCTCTCGCATGGCGCGAAGCAACGGGCCAGGTGTGAAGACGCTGACGGTCGCGCCGGCTTCGGTGCGGAGCTCGTGCGTGCCGATCACTTGCGCACTCGTGATGTCGCCGTATCCCGAGATGAGCTCCGGCTCGCGACCGAGGCCGACCCGGGACAGGTGCTCCGCGAGCGCCGTCTTCGCTCCGCCGGTCTCGCCGACGAGCAAGACCGGCTCGCCCTGCCGGAGCGCTGGCACGGCTTCGCTGATGATGCCGCGCATCTGCTGGGTCTGCAGGAGACCCTCGCGGAGTTGTCGGCGCGCTTCGCGGATACGCACGCTGCCGAGCGCCTCGAGCACGGCATCCCTGCGCTCGACGCTGTCGATGCTCTGCTGCCAGTCGGCATCGGGACGACGCGCGCGCAGCTCGCGCACGCGATCCGATTCGGCCGAGGTCAAGGGTCGAGCGGCGCGCACGGCGCGAGCGATGATGGCGTCTGCGGCTGCGCGGCTGCGCTCCGCCTTCGCCTCTGCGCGACGGGCCAGCGCCGCAATGCGCAGCGAGGCAGCCCGTTCGTCGAGCGCGGACGCGAACAGGCTCTGGTTGGCCGGATCCTGCTCGAGGGCGGTCAAGCGCTGTTCGACGCTCGCCAAGTCTTCCGCATGCGATGCGGAGGCGTCGTCGTCAGCCGCTCTGGCCCGACGGATTCGCCGCAGTTCCGTTCGCAATGCGACGGCTTCGCCGAGTGCGGGGTCTGAATCGACGGAGAGCATGGCGTCACGCTATCACGCGGCACGCAGGCGACTGAGGGCGCGGATAGGGTGTGAGCATGGCCGTGAACGAGCACCTGATGGGCACGGGGCTGCGCGCCCGACTCGAAGGGGTCGGCGCGGTGATCGGGATCCCGGTGCATGTCACGGATGATGAGGTCTGGGAACTCACGGACCGGGAACTCCGGGTCGGTCTCGGCTGGTACGGCGTGCGCGGGCATTCGGAGTCCGAGGCGGTGGCGCTCGCCTTTCTGCATCTCTGGGAGGGGCCTCGGAACAATCGCGTCGAACCCGCCCGCGCTCGTCGACGCGCGTCATTCACTCGCGTTCGGCCCGACGCAACGCCCCTGTTCGATGAGGTGTACCGTGTGCAGGCGATGAGTGAACTGCTCACCGCAATGCCTGGTCTGCGCGCGCCACTGCTCGCGGCGACGCATCGGAGCGTGCCGTCGGACGTCACGACGTGGCCGCGCCACCTGCAGTGGATCGCCGTCGTCCTGCGCGCTGGAGTCGCAGGCGCCGCCGACGCTCATACGGTGTTGGCGGGCACGCACATCGACGTACGGCGGGCCTGGAGCGAGTTGCTGCCAATCGACGCGCACCGAGATGCGAGCGGGCGGGCTGAGCAGGAGATGCTGCATCAACTCCGGGCGTTCCGGCGCGTGATGGCGCCCGACTCGAAGCGAAGCGCGGTGTTCAGATTTGAGCGCGCAGTCGCTTGGTTGCTCGGCGCCTACGAGCAACTCGCGGCACGAGACGCCGCTGAACGCGGACTCGACGCGCACAGCGGAGCGGGCGGCGCCGACGACGAACCGGCACCCGAGACGGCGCTGTCGTCGAGCGGGCAGCACGCGGGAGATGGTGACGCAGATGCAGAAGGAGATGAGCGGAATGGTGACGAGCCCGACCAGGATCCCGACGCATCTGACGGGGACGGCGAGGCAGGCGAGACGGAGGAGGAGCGAGCTCGCGCCGGCGATGGTCGCGAGACAGCCGAGGGCGCCGACCTCTTCGCGTCCCAGCAGGCAGCCTTCGTGGAACGGATGCTGTCGACGCCGATGCCCGGCGGCGGGCGCACTGATGATCGCGGGCTGATGCCCGAGGCGCCGCCACCCGCGAACGATTCCGCGCAGCCTGCAGAGCCGCTGCATGGAGCGAGCGGGGGATCGGCGGGCGGGTTCGCCGAGACCGAACTCGCCGACTACCGCGGGCGAGCGGCCTCACTCGCGGACGCGATCGAGCGGATGCGCGCCGTGTGGGCGCAGGTGATCGCCGAGCGTGTGACCTCGCGTCGCGTGCCGGATGCCCGGCCTCGCCCGGAGGGCGATGACCTCGCTGCGGACTCGCTGGCCGCAGCAGTCGCCGAGTCTCGCGCTGGCCAGCCACGGCCGCGCGCCTTCCGTGACCGGGCGATGCGCGCGCGCCGCACGCGCCGCGCGGGAAGCACCGATTACGTGCTGCTCGTCGACCGCTCCGCTTCGATGCAGGGTGCCGCGGCAGAAGCAGCGGCCGACACGATGCTGATCATGACGGAGGCCCTCGCTGGGGTGGCACGTGACATCGAGGCCGCTGAACGCGTCGGGGGAGCTGCGCTCGACCTCGACATTCGCACCGCGCTCGTCGTCTTCGACTCAGCCGTCGATGTGGTCAAACCGCTGTCGAGCGGGCTCGACGATTCGGTGCGCCGCGCGGTGCACGGCGCGATTCGCGTTCCGCGCGGGTCCACGAACGACGGTGCAGCCCTGCGCGCAGCCGCGGACCAGCTCGGCCTGGGCGAATCAGAGCACTCGGACGGGGGCGCAGCCGACGGCAGGGAGCGCCGACGCATCGTGATCCTCGTGAGCGACGGAGGATCGAACGATCCGACCGCGGCTGAGCACGCGTTGCGTCGCCTGCGGTCGGCGGGTGTCGAAGTGCACGGCATCGGGATCGGGCCGGGCGACCTCGAGTCGCGCTACGCCCCGAACGGACGTACCGTGCTCGACGTGCGCACGCTGCCCGAGGTGCTGCAGAGCCTCGTGCTCGACGAAGTGGAGCGCAGGACCCGCTAGCGTGAAGGTGCGGCTCCCGCGCACCCTTCTGAATCGCCGGGCGTCAGACCGGGGGATCGGTGCCGAGAAATGCGGGAGCGCAGTGAATGGAGATGGACGTGAAGCCTTTCGATCGGCACGGAACGAACGATCGCGTCGAGCTCATTCGCGCGCTGTTTCCTGACTTGGCGAGCGAACTCGACGCAGCCGCGACCCGCCACGCAGCGCCGAGCGCCGCGGCGTCGCTCGATGCGAGCCTCGACGCTGCAGCGGCGAGGCTCATGCCGCACGCGGGATTCGCGGACGTCGCGGAGCCGGAGGGAGCGCGTCGCGCTGAGCAGCATTTCGCATCAGCCCGAATCGCCTGCGGGTGGCTCGACATCGAGATGCCGGAGATCGAGGCGTTCGTCGATGCCGGGACCGATATCGGACGACTGGGGAGCGCGCTGGCGGCCGATCCCTCGCTCACCGCGGTGCCGACGCCATTCGGATGCGGAGCTGCCGTCTGGAAGACCGCGTTCCAACGCGCGGCCGTGGCGCTCCCTGACGCACCGCACGAGGGAAGTGCACCGCTCGCCATCGGCTCGACCGGGGACTCGCCGCTGCTGCTCGCGACAGAGGCCGAACGGGAGTTCGACGCACTCGACACCCCGCCGCCCGGCATCCCCGCGGTACGTGCGCAGGGGCGGGCGTGGACGTTGCGGTTGGTGCCCTCGGGTGCGCGGCCACCGGTGCTCGGGCTCGGGTTCTCGCACGGCCCCCATGCGACGCTGCCCGAGGTGCTCATGCTCCAACTGATGCTGGTCGCGAGTGGATCTCCCCTCATCGACGCGGCGAGCTTCACCTGGTTGGAGGGATCGCTCGCCGGCGGGCGTCTCGCGGCCCGCCACGTGTACGACGAGAGCGAACGGGCGATCCGGATCACCTGCCGGGAGGTCGGGAACCAGGGGCCGCATCTCGGTGCGCGCACTCCGTTGGCGTGAGCGCCGCTACTCCCAGACGCTGATGGCGTCGATGCGAGTGGACGGAAGTCGCGTGGATCGCCCCCAGGCGAGCACGTCATCGGGGACGATGAGCTTGCTCGGGTCGGCTCCGCTCTTCTCGATGATCTCGGCGACGGGCACGACGCCGCCCGATCGGCGAAGGATCCGGGCACGCACTACGGCCCGAGCATGAATGTCGGGCCGGCGCTGCGCGTCGGGACGGACGAAGCGCTGCTCCATGTACACCGCCTGGTCATCGAAGCCGAGAATGCGCGACTCGATCCAGAACCGCTGCCACGGGTTCAGCGACTTGCGGTACGAGATCGTCTGCCCGACGACCACCGGGTACCAGCGTTCGCGCGCGAACAGCTGCCAGACCCCGTTGCGCTGGATCAGATCGAAGCGTGCGACGTCCATGATCGAGAGGTACTTGCCGTTGTTCATATGGCGGAGGATGTCGAGGTCGGTGGGCCAGACGCGGAAACGCGAACGCGAGACGCCCTCGAAGCCGAGCTTCGGGCCGCGCCGACCCACGAACCACTGGTGCCAGAGCGTGCGGAAGAACATGTGCATGGGGGAGAGCTTAGAGGGATCGTCAAGCTTGAAACCTCGCCATTGTGCAAAGCATGCAAAAAGCGCGGCATGTATGCTGGTTCGGCGCGTATTCAGGCGCTCGAACTTTATAGAATCCGGAGAATCACTGCATGGCCAGTACGAACGACATCAAGAACGGCACCGTCATCAAAGAGAACGGCCAGCTCTGGAGCGTGGTCGAGTTCCAGCACGTGAAGCCGGGCAAGGGCGGCGCGTTCGTTCGCACGAAGCAGAAGAACGTCGTCTCGGGCAAGATCATCGACAAGACCTACAACGCTGGTGCGAAGATCGAGACCGCGAACGTCGACCGTCGTGATTACCAGTACCTGTACCAGGATGGCGCAGACTACGTCTTCATGGACCAGTCCGACTACGATCAGCTCACCGTTTCCGGCGCCGTCGTCGGCGACGCCGCGAAGTTCATGCTCGAGAACCTTCAGGTGCAGATCGCGCTGCACGAGGGCGACCCGCTGTACCTCGAGCTCCCGTCGTCGGTGGTGCTCGAAGTGACGTACACCGAGCCGGGTCTGCAGGGCGATCGCTCGACCGGCGGAACGAAGCCCGCCACTGTCGAGACCGGTGCAGAGATCCAGGTCCCGCTGTTCCTCGAGACCGGCACGAAGGTCAAGGTCGACACCCGCACGGGTGACTACCTCGGCCGTGTCAACGACTAGTCCTCGGTGTCTGCACGTACTAAGGCGCGCAAGCGCGCCCTCGACATGTTGTACCAGGCCGACCTGCGTGACGAGTCGATCGCGGTGATCGTGAACGCCGAGGCGCAGCGCGCGTCGAGCGAACCCGATCGCGCCGCATCCTGGCTCTACGCGCGTGAGATCGTCGACGGGGTCACCGATCATCGTGATCGCATCGATGAGCTCATCATGAGTTACGCCCAGGGGTGGACGCTCGAGCGCATGCCGCACGTCGACCGTGCGCTGCTGCGGCTCGCATCCTGGGAGATCCTCTTCAACGAGGAGGTGCCGGCGGCGGTCGCCATCGACGAGGCGGTGGAACTCGCCAAGGAGTACTCGACCGACGATTCGGGTCGCTTCGTCAACGGCGTGCTCGGCAAGATCGCGGATCACGCCGACGCCTGACGCCCGACGCCGCGCTGCGCAAGATTTCCGCGTTCCGCAAGCTATCGTTCAACGCAGCGAGCTTGCAGAACGCGGATTCCTCGCGTCCGGAGGGTCGCGCGCCCGCCGTCAGTGCGCCGCGGCGCGGTGAAGGCCCTGCGCAATCGCCTCCACGAGCAGGTGCTGGACTGCGGGCCAGTCATCGATTACCTGGAAGTACCCCACTCGGATGACCGTGTATCCGAGCAATCGGAGCTGGGCGTCGTGCTCGTTGTCGCGGGTCCGCTGCGGTCCGACGTGAGTGCCGCCGTCGATCTGGAGTACGAGGCGATCCCCGAACAGGAGATCGACGCGATGTCCCGCGATCCAGGCTTGCGAGACGCACCGGACGCGAAGCCACTTGGTGCGCAGCCGCACATAGGTTTCGAGCCCTGAATCAGCGAACGGGTCGAGGGCGGCGAGCACCGCGCGCGCCGACCCCCGCAGGGGGAGACGCGCCATTCGCTGCCTCGTGATGATCCCGCGGGTGGCGGCCGAGTCCCAGACGGCCACCGCGTCTTCGAACGGCAGGCAATGCGCCACGAGGTCGAGCGCGTTCTCGATGGGATCTTCGAGCGAGTGCGGTTCGCGTTGCAGCAGGGGCGCCCGCCAATGGAGGACAGTGCTCCCGGCATCGGTTCTCCCGGGTACGCGCACGGCCGCATGCGACCGATCGTGGTGAGGCACCCACAGGCCTCGCCGTTTCGCCTGGGATACGCAACTGATGATGACGCCATGAGTCGCGGCGTAGACGAGTGCCGGATCGGCATCTCGGCGCGCAAGCCAACCCTTCTTCGGCCGAGTGAGCAGCCCTGCACCGACGGCTCGGTCCAGCTGATGCCGCGACCAGCCGGCGTTGAGCAGCAGCGACGAGCGTGTCACGCCGCCCGCGGGAAGTCGTGGAGTGTCTGAACGAGGCATCTGCACAGTTTGTGCGTTCGCGCGCGCCGAGCGACGTCGGGCCCCGAACTCTGGGGATGAGCTCTCGCGTCCGGGGCATTCAGGCATGTGGGGGCGACGAACCGCGGGAACGGTTCGCGCTGCTATCCGCGTGTGGCAAGCAAGTGACCACCCACCCGTCCGTGCGGAACGCTGATGGTGCGTGCACTGCACAACGCCGAGGGTCGACTGATGCCGCAGAGACGAAGCACCGCCTCGCATGCGATAGACTGGAGCGGTTGCAAGCTTTTCTTTAAGTTCCGTCCCGTGAGGCGGGGAAGGGGGGCTCGGTTATGGGAACGCGAACAGTACTCGAACGTGCTGAGATCTCGCGCGCGCTGACTCGAATCTCGCACGAAATCATCGAAGCGAACAAGGGCGTCGACGGGCTCGTTCTCGTCGGCATTCCGACTCGCGGAAGTCTGCTCGCCAGGCGCATCGGCGACATCATCTCGCGCATCGAGGGCCATGACGTGCCCGTCGGCAGCCTCGACGTCACGATGTACCGCGACGACCTCGCCCAGCATCCCACGCGGGCCCCGCGCCCGACGGAGATGCCGGCGGCGGGCGTCGACGGAGCGACGGTGGTGCTCGTCGACGACGTGCTCTACTCCGGTCGCACCGTGCGCGCCGCGCTCGACGCGCTGAACGACCACGGCCGCCCGCAGGCCGTGCGCCTCGCGGCGCTCATCGATCGCGGCCACCGCGAGCTTCCGATCCGCGCCGATTACATCGGCAAGAATCTGCCGAGCGCGAAGCACGAGCGCATCGCGGTGCGCCTCGAAGAGCACGACGGGAGCGACGAGGTCACGATCACCTCGGAGGACCGAGTCGACGTCCACGCGAGCGGCGACGCCCATGCCAGCGCCGAGCCCGGAGCGAGCACGGAGCCGATCGCATGAGGCACCTGCTCGATACGCGCAGCCTCTCTCGGGATGAGGCGATCCTGATCCTCGACACCGCTGAGGAGATGGCGGCGACGCAGCAGCGTGAGACCAAGAAGCTGCCGACGCTGCGGGGCAAGACCGTGGTGAACCTCTTCTTCGAGGATTCGACGCGCACACGCATATCGTTCGAAGCGGCGGCGAAGCGGCTCAGCGCCGACGTCATCAACTTCAGCGCGAAGGGTTCTTCCGTCTCGAAGGGGGAGTCGCTGAAAGACACTGCGCAGACGCTGCAGGCGATCGGCGCTGATGGCGTCGTCATCCGCCACCCCGCTTCCGGCGCCCCCGCCAAGCTCGCCGCGAGCAACTGGATCGATGCCGGCGTGCTGAATGCGGGCGATGGCACGCACGAGCATCCGACGCAGGCACTGCTCGACGCGTTCACGATGCGGCGCCGCCTCTTCGGTGCGTCGCAGAGCGGTGAGGCGAGCCGCGGCCGCGACCTCGACGGCGTCTCCGTGGTGATCGTGGGAGACATCGCCCATTCCCGAGTGGCGCGATCGAATCTCTGGCTGCTCAACGCCCTCGGCGCGCACGTGAGCTTCGTCGCTCCCGAGACGCTTCTGCCCTACGGCGCCCGCACGTGGCCGGTCACCGTCCATCACTCCTTCGATACGGCCCTGCGCGAGGAGCAGCCGGACGTCGTGATGATGCTCCGCATCCAGAGCGAGCGCATGCACGCGGCGTTCTTCCCGAATGAGCGCGAGTACGCCCGCGTGTGGGGACTCGACGACACCCGGCTCTCCGGTCTGCAGGATCGCGCGATCGTGATGCATCCGGGCCCCATGAACCGAGGCCTCGAGATCTCCTCCGGCGCCGCCGACTCGCACCGTTCGACGGTGCTCGAGCAGGTGGCGAACGGCGTCTCCGTGCGGATGGCGGCACTGTATCTTCTACTTTCCGGCGAGCGAACGGAGCAAGCATGACGCACACGAACCCGGCGAACGGGATTCTCATCCGCGGGGCGCGCCTCGCCGCGGCGCTGACCGAGCGTGGGCAGCAGGTGAGTGACGCCGCCGCTGTCGATCTGCGCATCGCGGACGGCGTGATCGTCGAGCGCGCGACGCAGGCGGCCGGCGGGCTCGCACCGCGAGACGCGGAGCGCGTCATCGAAGCCGACGGATTCGTCGCGCTGACGGGCCTGGTCGACCTGCACACGCATCTTCGTGAGCCGGGTTTCGAGCAGTCGGAGACCGTGCTCACGGGCACGCGCGCCGCCGCGGCAGGCGGATTCACGAGCGTCTTCGCAATGGCGAACACGCTGCCGGTGCAGGACACGGCGGGCGTGGTCGAGCAGGTGCAGGCGCTCGGAGACGCGGCGGGATACGCGACGGTGCGCCCGATCGGCGCCGTGACGGAAGATCTGTCGGGCGAGCGTCTCAGCGAGATCGGCGCGATGGCCGATTCGCGTGCCGCGGTGCGGGTCTTCTCCGACGACGGCAAGTGCGTGCACGATCCGCTGCTCATGCGACGGGCGCTCGAGTACGTGAAGACCTTCGACGGCGTCATCGCCCAGCACGCGCAGGATCCGCGTCTCACCGAAGGCGCCCAGATGAACGAAGGGGCACTCTCGAGCGAACTCGGTCTCAAGGGGTGGCCGGCGGTCGCCGAAGAGTCGATCATCGCGCGAGACGTGCTCCTCGCCGAGCACATCGGCGCGCGGCTCCACATCTGCCATCTCTCGACCGCCGGGTCGGTCGAGGTGATCCGCTGGGCCAAGGCCCGCGGAGTGCAGGTCACCGCCGAGGTCACGCCGCACCACCTGATCCTCACCGAGGAACTCGCTCGCAGCTACGACGCGCGCTACAAGGTGAACCCTCCCCTCCGTCGGGAGGAGGATGTGCTTGCCCTCCGCGCTGCGGTCGCCGACGGCATCATCGACATCATCGCGACCGATCACGCCCCGCACCCCGTCGAAGCGAAGGACTGCGAATGGGATGCCGCGGCCTTCGGCATGGTTGGCCTCGAGTCGGCGCTGCCGATCGCGCTGCTCACACTCGTGCAGGAGGCCAACGCGAGCTGGGCCGAGCTCGAAGCGCTGCTCTCGCAGCGTCCGGCGGAGATCGGACGCCTCCAGGGGCACCCGACGGCGATCGAGGTCGGGCAGCCAGCCGATATCGTGCTCGTCGACCCGTCCGGCATGAGTACGTTCTCGGCCGACCATCTGCGCGGCCAGAGCGTGAACTCGCCGTTCCTCGGCATGGAACTGCCCGGGCGGGTGGCATACACTCTGCGACGCGGGTACCTCACGGTGGACGACGGTCGGGTGGTGGCGCCGGAGACCGTCGCTGCTGCCGCACACCAGCTCGGAGGCGTGAAGTGAGCCGCACCGGCTTCGCCTTCCTGATGATCGCCATCGCCGCGCTCGTACTGCTGGCGATGTGGCTCGGCTGGCGCGGTCGAGCACGTCGGCACCGCGCCTTCGCCGAGCACGGCGATGCTCTCGTGGGAATGGTGCTCGGCACCTTCCCGGGAGTCAGCTACGTCTCGACGACGCCGGTCGGCGCACCGCTCGATCGTCTGTCGATCCCGGGCTTGCAGTTCAAGGGTTTCGCCGACCTCACACTGCGCACCGACGGCGCCACCATCGCCGTCACCGGCGAGCCGGAGGTGCACCTGCCGGCCGAGCGGCTGCTCGGCAGCGGCGTCGCAAGTCGACGAGTCGGGAAGGCCGTCGAGCGCGACGGCCTCTCGCTCCTCCAGTGGCGCGCGGCCGACGGGTCGGAGGTCGAGTCGAGCTTCAGGTTCTCGCAGGCCGCCGACCAGTTGAGGTTCGCCGATGCCGTCGCCCAGATCATCCCCGCCGGTGAGACTCCGCTCGCCACCGGCCCGCACACCCATTCCACTTCCCACACCACCCAGGAGGATGCGTGACTACGAACACGACCGAAGCGACGGCGAACGACGCCGTGGCGCCCCAGGGCGTCACCGCGCCCCCGGCTGCTGCAGTGCCGACGGGCAAGGCAGTGCTGGTACTCGAAGACGGGCGACGATACCTGGGGCGCGCATACGGGGCGACCGGACGCACGCTCGGCGAGGTCGTCTTCTCGACCGGAATGACCGGGTATCAGGAGACGCTGACCGACCCCTCCTACGCGGGGCAGATCGTGCTCATGACGGCCCCGCACATCGGCAACACCGGCGCGAACGACGACGACATGGAGTCGCGCAAGATCTGGGTCGCCGGATTCATCGTGCGCGATCCCGCGCGCCGCGTGTCGAACTTCCGAGCCGAGCGCTCACTCGACGAGGACCTCGTCGAGGACGGAGTCGTCGGCATCTCGGGCGTGGACACGCGCGCGATCACCCGTCACATCCGATCCGCGGGCGCGATGCGCGCCGGGGTGTTCTCCGGCGCCGACTTCGATCTCTCCGATGATGAGCAGCTCGCGCTGGTGCGCGCGCAGGAACCGATGGCCGGCAAGAACCTGTCGGAGCTCGTCACGACGCCCCAGCGCTACGACGTACCGGCCGCAGCAGGGGTGGATCGCGTCGGATCGATCGCGGTGCTCGATCTCGGCATCAAGCGCGCGACCGTGCACTACCTCTCCGAGCACGGCTTCGACGTGACGGTGCTGCCGGCATCGACGTCGCTCGAGGAGATCCGCGCGATCGCTCCCGACGCGCTCTTCTACTCGAACGGACCGGGCGACCCCGCCGCGAGCGATCTGCAGGTGGACGTGCTCCGGGAGCTGCTGCGCGACGGGGTGCCCTACTTCGGCATCTGCTTCGGCAACCAGCTGCTGGGCCGTGCGCTGGGGTTCGGCACCTACAAGCTGCCCTTCGGTCATCGCGGCATCAACCAGCCCGTCCTCGACAAGCGCACCGGTCGCGTCGAGATCACCGCTCAGAACCACGGCTTCGCCGTCGATGCCCCCATCGAGGGCGAGATCGACGCGCCTGAGGGCTTCGGCCGCGTGCAGGTGAGCCACTTCAGCCTGAACGATCAGGTCGTCGAGGGGCTCGAATGCCTCGACATCCCGGCGTTCTCGGTGCAGTACCACCCGGAGGCGGCCGCGGGCCCGCACGACGCCTTCTACCTCTTCAACCGTTTCCGCGAGCTGGTCTCGAGCCGCTCCACCCGTTCGACCGGCGCACACGCCCAGGAGGCCTGACCCGATGCCCAAGCGTTCAGACATCAACTCAGTACTCGTCATCGGCTCAGGCCCGATCGTCATCGGTCAGGCGGTCGAGTTCGACTACTCCGGCACCCAGGCCTGCCGCGTGCTCCGCGAGGAGGGCGTGCGCGTCATCCTCGTGAACTCGAACCCGGCGACGATCATGACGGACCCCGACTTCGCCGATGCCACCTACGTGGAGCCCATCACTCCTGAGGTGATCGAATCGATCATCATCAAGGAGCGCCCCGACGCGATCCTGCCGACGCTGGGCGGCCAGACCGCGCTCAACGCCGCGATCCAGTTGCACGATCTCGGGATCCTCGAGAAGCACGGCGTCGAACTCATCGGGGCGAAGGTCGAGGCGATCCAGCGCGGTGAGGATCGGCAGATCTTCAAGGACCTCGTCATCGAGTCGGGGGCAGAGGTTGCGCGCTCCCACATCGCGCACACGCTCGAAGAAGCGAAGGAGTTCGCGAAGGATCTCGGGTACCCGCTGGTCGTGCGCCCGTCGTACACGATGGGCGGCCTCGGTTCAGGCTTCGCCTACACCGAAGAGGACCTCATCCGCATCGCGGGCGACGGCCTGCACTACAGCCCCACCAGCGAAGTGCTGCTCGAAGAGTCGATCCTCGGCTGGAAGGAGTACGAGCTCGAGCTCATGCGCGATACGGCCGACAACACGGTCGTCGTGTGCTCCATCGAGAACGTCGATGCCGTGGGCGTGCACACCGGCGACTCGATCACCGTCGCACCCGCGCTCACGCTGACCGACCGCGAGTACCAGAAGCTGCGGGACATCGGCATCGACATCATCCGTCGCGTCGGCGTCGACACCGGCGGCTGCAACATCCAGTACGCCGTCGACCCCGCGACGGGCCGCATCATCGTCATCGAGATGAACCCGCGCGTCTCCCGCTCCTCGGCGCTCGCGTCGAAGGCCACGGGATTCCCGATCGCGAAGATCGCCGCGAAGCTCGCCCTCGGGTACCGTCTCGATGAGATCCCGAACGACATCACGCAGAAGACGCCGGCGAGTTTCGAGCCGTCGATCGACTACGTCGTGGTGAAGACGCCGCGCTTCGCATTCGAGAAGTTCCCGGCCGCCGACGACACTCTCACGACGACCATGAAGTCGGTGGGCGAGTCCATGGCGATCGGCCGCAACTTCACCACGGCGCTGCAGAAGTCGCTGCGCTCGCTGGAGAAGCGCGGTTCCTCGTTCCACTGGGGGGATGAGTCGCGCACCGTCGATGACATTCTCGAGACGATCAAGCGCCCGACCGACGGCCGCATCGTCGACGTGCAGCAGGCGCTGCGGCTCGGCGCGACCATCGAGCAGGTCTTCGAGTCGACCTCGATCGATCCCTGGTTCCTCGACCAGATCCAGCTGATCAACGAGGTCGCCGAGATGGTGCAGCGCTCACCGCAGCTCACACTCGACGTGCTGCGAGAGGCGAAGGATCACGGCTTCTCCGACGTGCAGATCGCGTCGCTTCGCGGTGTCTCCGAGTCGGAGATCCGAGGCCTGCGCCATGGACTCGGACTGCGCCCCGTGTTCAAGACCGTCGATACCTGCGCGGGCGAGTTCCCCGCGCTGACGCCGTATCACTACTCGTCCTACGACTTCGAGACCGAGGTCGCGGCGAGCGATCGCAAGAAGATCGTCATTCTCGGCTCGGGGCCCAACCGCATCGGGCAGGGGGTCGAGTTCGACTACTCCTGCGTGCACGCCTCGTTCGCGCTCTCCGAAGCCGGGTACGAGACGATCATGATCAACTGCAATCCCGAGACCGTGTCGACCGACTACGACACCTCGGATCGCCTCTACTTCGAGCCGCTGACGCTCGAGGACGTGCTCGAGGTCATCCACGCCGAGCAGGCGTCCGGAGAACTGCTCGGCGTGGTCGTGCAGCTCGGGGGCCAGACGGCGCTGGGTCTCGCGCAGCCGCTCAAGGACGCGGGGATCCCGATCCTCGGCACGACCCCCGAAGCGATCGATCTCGCGGAGGAGCGCGGCGCGTTCTCCCGCATCCTCGACCGCGCCGGTCTGCTCGCGCCGCGCAACGGCACCGCGATCGACGAGGAGGGGGCGATCCGCATCGCCGAGGAGATCGGGTACCCCGTGCTCGTGCGCCCGTCGTTCGTGCTCGGCGGCCGCGGCATGGAGATCGTGTACGACACCGAATCGCTCCGCGGGTACTTCGGCCGGATCGAGGGCCACGCTCTTGTCGGACCGGGCCATCCGCTGCTCGTGGATCGGTTTTTGGACGACGCGATCGAGATCGATGTCGACGCGCTCTTCGACGGAGAGCAATTGTACGTCGGCGGGGTGATGGAGCACATCGAGGAGGCCGGCGTGCACTCGGGAGACTCCAGCTGCACGCTGCCTCCCGTGACGCTCGGCCACGACCAGATCGCGCGCGTGCGCGAGGCGACGCTCGGCATCGCCGAGGGTATCGGCGTGCGCGGGCTGCTCAACGTGCAGTTCGCCATTGGCCAGGGCGTGCTGTACGTGCTCGAGGCGAACCCGCGCGCATCGCGCACCGTGCCCTTCGTCTCGAAGGCGCTCGGCATTCCGCTGGCGAAGGCCGCCTCGCGGGTCATGGCCGGCGAGACGATCGCCGAACTGATCGAATCGGGCCTGCTGCCCGAGCGCGACGGTTCGCGCGCGCCCATCGACGCGCCCATCGCGGTCAAGGAGGCGGTGCTGCCGTTCAAGCGCTTCCGCACGCACGAGGGACTGGTGGTCGATTCGCTGCTCGGACCCGAGATGCGCTCGACGGGAGAGGTCATGGGCATGGACCGCGACTTCCCGACAGCGTTCGCGAAGAGCCAGGCCGCTGCGGGCAGTGCACTGCCCGAGAGCGGGACGGTGTTCCTCTCGGTCGCCGATCGTGACAAGCGCTCGATCGTGCTGCCAGCGCTCCGACTGCAGGAGCTCGGCTACCGCATCCTGGCCACGCAGGGCACCCAGGTGGTGCTCGGCCGCAACGGCATCGCCTCTGAGGTCGTGCGCAAGCACAGCGCGGTCGCCGAGGGCGACACGATCGTCGATCTCATCAACCGCGGCGAGATCGACATGATCATCAATACGCCGTCGGGCAGCTCAGCCCGGGCCGACGGGTATGAGATCCGTGCGGCGGCGGTGGCGGCGGACAAGCCGATCTTCACCACCGTCTCGGAGCTCTCAGCTGCGGTCGGGGCGATCTCCGCGCAGCGGAGCGGGTTCGATGTGAAGTCGCTGCAGGAGTACCAGATCGACCGCGACGCCGCTCTGGCCGCTCGATGACGCACCGTTCGTTCGGAGACCGGCTCGCGGCGGAGTTCGCCGCGGGCCGGCACCTGTGCGCCGGCATCGACCCGCACGGCCCGCTGCTCGCTGACTGGGGAGTCGGTGACGACGCCGCAGGCGCCGAGCGCATGGGGCGCGACGTCGTTGCGGCAGCCGCCGGCGTCGCCGCCTGCGTGAAGCCGCAGATCGCGTTCTTCGAGCGCTTCGGCTCCGCGGGGTTCGCGGCACTCGAGCGCGTATTCGAGGACGCGCGAGCCGCCGGCCTGCTCGTGGTGGCCGACGTGAAGCGCGGCGACATCGGCTCGAGCTTCGCGGCGTACGGCGACGCCTGGCTGGCACCGGGGTCGCCGCTCGAGGCGGACGCCATGACGGTGGTCGCGTATCAGGGGTTCGGGACGCTCACGTCGGCGCTCGAACGCGTGGAGCGCGACGGGAAGGGCCTGTTCGTGCTCGCAGCCACCTCGAACGCGGAGGCGGCTGAGGTGCAGCAGGCCCGACGCGCCGATGGTCGCAGCGTCGCTGCGGCCATGGTGGAAGACGCGACGGCTTGGAACGCAGCGCACTGCGGCGAAGGGGGAGTGGGCAGTGTCGGCGTCGTGCTCGGCGCGACGCTCGATCTCGCAGCGTTCGGAATCGATACGACTGAGCGCCCAACGGGACCGGCGCTCCCCGTCCTCGCACCCGGATTCGGGCATCAGGGGGCACGTATCGAAGAAGCCGGCGCCATCTTCGGGGGCATCGAGCACGCGCTCCTCGCAAACGAGTCGCGCAGCATACTGAACGGGGGGCCGAACGGGCTGAGCGAGCGGATTCGCGAGCGTGCAGCAGCGGTTCGCTTCGCATTGAGCGGCGAACCAGCCTAGGCTATGACGCATTGCGCACTGGACGCACATGTAGACGACGAGGGAGTGACACGGTGACGACTGCTCGGACGATGCCAGAGGTGGATCGTGTGGCGGCGAACCGTGCTGCGATCGCAGCACGACAGGCGCGTGCCGACTTGAAACGGCGACTGCGTTCGGGCGAGGTCTCGCCGTTCCGCGTGCTCGAGCAATCCCGCCTCCCCGACACACCGGCTGCGTCGCTGCGCATCACCGATTTCCTGCTGTCGTTCCCGGCCATCGGCTCGGTCAAAGCCGAACGTGTGCGGGAAGAACTGGGCATCTCCGAACGCAAGCGGCTCGGAGGCCTCGGCAAACTGCAGCGCGACCGTCTCGAGTCGTTCGTGCGGGAACGCACGGGCAGCGGCCGCATCGGGCCCAGGCCGCCGCTGACCGTGCTCGCGGGGCCGACGGCGGTCGGCAAGGGGACCGTCGCCACCTACATTCGCGAGCACTACCCAGAGGTGCAGCTCTCCGTCTCCGCGACGACGCGTGCTCCTCGCCCGGGTGAGGAGCACGGCAGGCATTACTTCTTCGTCGATGACGAAGGCTTCGATCGGATGCTCGCCGCAGACGAACTGCTCGAGTGGGCGACGGTGCACAATCAGTCGCGTTACGGCACCCCGCGGCGACCGGTGCTCGAGGCCGCCGAGCGCGGAGCGCTCATGCTGCTCGAGATCGATCTGCAGGGGGCGCGACAGGTGCGCGCGAGCATGCCCGAGGCTCGACTCGTGTTTCTCGCTCCTCCCAGCTGGGACGAGCTCGTCGAGCGTCTGGTGGGGCGCGGCACCGAAGACGAGGCGGAGCGAGAGCGGCGCCTCGAAACCGCGAAGGTGGAGCTCGCCGCGGCCGACGAATTCGACGAGGTGATCGTCAACGATGAAGTGCCGCGCGCTGCGGCGCGTCTCGTCGAACTGATGCGCGGCGACGACGGATAACCGACGCGCAAGCGCTAGGGTGGACCTGTGCATTCGAGCCTGATTGACATCGCCCGGCACATGGGGGGTCTCGGTCTCACCGACGCAGTCTCCGAAATGACCTCGCTCGACCCGAGGCAGTTCATCGGCATTCCGCTCGCCCTCGTCGGTGCCGCACTGCTCGCATTCGGAGCGCAGTATCAGTCGCGCGGTCTGAACAAGGTCGAGCGGATCACCGGGCAGAGCGCCGGCGCGGGGCTGTCGTTGCATCACGTCGCGAGCCTCCTCCGACGCCCGTCCTGGGTCGTCGGAACTCTCCTGCTCGGCCTCGCGGTCGTGTTCCAGATCGGATCGCTCTCGCTTTCCCCGCTGATCATCGTGCAGCCCATCGGCGTGGTCGGGCTCGTGATCACGTCGATCCTCAATTCGCGCGTCAGCGGCGTGAAGCTCGGGAAGCGCGTGAAATCGTCGATCGGCCTCGCCGTGCTCGGCATCGTCGTCTTCGTGAGCATCGCGGCCTTCACCGCCTCGGATCAGCCCGTGACCGACAGCAAGCTCATCGAGATCCTCATCACATTCGGGGTGGTGTTCGGGGTCATCGCCGTGCTCACCATCATCTTCCGCCACCGAGGCGTCGCGCTCATCTACATCGTGGGAGCCGGGGTGCTCTACGGATTCGTGGCGACATTCGCGAAGTCCGTGATCGGACGGCTGCAGCAGGGCGAGTTCGAATGGCTCACCTGGGCCTGCGTGGCCGCCCTGCTCGCGGGTGCGCTGCTGGGCCTCGTCTTCGTGCAGAACGCCTACTCATCGGGGCCGCCCGATCTCGTCGTCGCGGGACTCACGGTGATCGATCCGATCGTCGCGGTGCTCATCGGCATCGTCGTGCTCGACGAAGCGGCCGGGGCGCCCGGCTGGGCCATCGTCGCGTTCATCGCATCCGGTGCCGTGGCCATCATCGGCGTCGTCGGGCTCGCGAAGTTCCACCCCCAGACCGGCGCGTCAGCGCTCGCAGCACTGGTGAAGCCCGACCCGGACGAGACGCGCTAGAGCGGTCTCGTCGGTTTCGGCGCGCCTCTGCCCGGTCGAAACGCGGAGACGGTGGGGTCCCCGGGAAGCCAGAATCGCCAGGGGAAGTCAGGACCGCCGGCATCGCCGGCGACGCCGACGCGCGGTCCGGCGGCTATCTCGGGTGCCGGGTGCTCGGGGAGTTCGAGGCTGAACGGGTCTGCGAAGAGCTGCAGGCCGTCGTGCGACTCACGGCGAATGCCGAGCGCCTGGGCGACATTGCCCGGTCCGCGTGCGAGATGCACGGGTCGAATCTCCGCTCCCGGTCGTCGGGCTGTGCGTCGCTGCGCGGCGAGTTGCGCGCCGGCGACGACTTCCCCGGCGCGCACGAGCACTCCGGAGGCCATGCCCTCCGGAGAGCACACGAGGTTCAGCGCGAAGTGCATGCCGTAGCTGAAGTACACATACGCGTGCGCCGGTGGGCCGAACATCGAAGCGTTGCGCTCCGTGCGCCCGTTTCTCGCGTGCGAACCGGCATCGTGCACTCCAGGCATTCCCGAACCGTGATACGCCTCCACCTCGGTGATTCGAATCGTCACCGAACCGTCGGCGGAGTGCGCGCTCAGCCGGGCGCCGAGCACCTGCGGGGCGACCTCGAGGGCCGGCCGGGAGAAGTCTTCACGAATCATCATCACCATTCTGCCGTTGCCGCCTCCCGCTGCGCGACGGCCTACGCCGCTGGCGATCACCGACGATATGCCTGGAGAATCCGAAGGCGGGCGACGTACAGTGGAGTGATGGGTGCGGTTCCGGCACGAGCTCCGGTGGCCGCCCGCTCACACACTCAGTCGATCTCGGAGGTCTCCGTGTCCCAGCCCCACATGCCAGTGCCGATGGGCGCAGGTTCGAGCGGGCCGGGCAGCGCCCGCCGCGCCTCTCCGAAGGGAACGGTCATCGCGATCGGTGCGATCGTGGCGCTCATCGGGCTCGGCCTCGTCGTCTGGCCCTTCTTCTCGGCGAGCTGGATCCTCGTCGTGCTCTTCGGATCCGCTCTGATCGCCAATGGTACGGTCCTGCTCGCCCGCGGCGGCACGATCGGCGGCATTCTGCTGATCGTCGCGGGCGTGGTCGCGATGGCCTTCACCGGCGCCACGGCCCGCGCGCTCGTCAGTTTCGCCGGGTTCGGCATGATCGCCTTCGGAGCGCTCTGGCTCGCCGTCGGAATGAAGTTCGCGCGGAGTCGCCCGAGCATCGGCATCGTGCCCGGCGCCGTGCTCGTCGTCGGCGGCGTTCTCGCGCTGATCTGGCCGGGCGTGGCGCTCTCGATCGCTGCGGTCGTCGGCGGAATCGTGCTGACCGCTGTCGGCGTCGCCGTCATCTGGGGTGCGTCGAAGCCGAGACGGGTCGACCCGGGCTCCGCGACGATCATCATCTGAGCGCGCGGGAGTCGTCTATTCGAGGCGGTGCGCCACGATGGATCCTGCGATGTTCACACCGTTCAGGTCGAGATACACCTGGCCCTCGGTGCGCGACACCGTCAGCGTGTTCCGTCGTTCGAGCGCCGAGACCGATTCGGAGACGAGGGCGGGGTCCACGGCGAAGAGATCGATCGCATCGCCGCGATGGATGGTCTTGCCTCGCCAGTTCGCAAGCACCTTCTCGGGATCGCGATGCGTGTAGACGACCGCGCGCTCCGCCGATTTGCTCCCGCCGTGCACGCGCGCGGCGTCGGGCGCTCCGACCTCGATCCATGCGGAAAGCGCACCCGTGAGATCCCGCACGAGCACCGCCGGTTCGTCGGTGGTCGACACGCCACCGCCGAATACGATCCCTTCGGTGTACTCCATGCAGTACGCCACGATGCGCGTCATCATGAATGACTCGGTCTCAGAGGGATGCCGCGCGACGCGGAGTGTGAACTGCTCGTAGACGCTCCGATCTACGTCGGCCAGGTCCACCTCGAACGTGTGCATCGTCGATCCCATTGCCATAACGTACGAGTCTACGGGTCGGCGACGAACTCCGATGCGTCGCGGTCGTGCCGCCATCCTCGCCAGACCGCGTGACGGAGACGTCCCTCGGGCGTGCGCTCCCTGTAGGTCACCTCTCCGACAGACTCCGGTGCGACCCAGTGCGCTTCGCGGCGAGCGTCGCCCGGCACGTCGATCGCCGGGTCCCGTCGTTCGCTCGCCTCGAGCCGCCGTCGCGCGCGGCGACGCTCGGCGGCGGTGAATCCACTCGCGACGCGGCCGGCGTACTGCAGACCCCCCGCTTCCGGAACGGCGATGAGGAGCGACGCGAAGCCCGTCGGGTCGGCTTCGCTCTCCCGCCACCCGATGACGACGACCTCGGCGGTCTCGAAGAGCGGCACCTTGAGCCAGTCCTGCGATCTCGTCGAGGTCCGGTACGGGCTCGAACGTCGTTTCGCGATGACACCCTCGAGGCCGAATTGCTCGCTCGCGCGCAGCGCAGCGCCTGCGTCCCCGTCGAACGCCGGCGGTACCGACACGACGACGGCGTCAGCCTGGTCCTCCGCGGCATCGGGTTCGGGGCCGAGCGCGTCGATGAGCAGTTCACGACGCGCCTCGTAGGGGAGCGTGCGGCTGTCGGTGCCGTTGATCGCGAGCACGTCGAAGGCGAGATACCGCGTCGGCGCCGAGCGCCGCGCCCTTGCGATCTCGCGAGCGCCCGTCAGGCCCATGCGCTCCTGCAGTTTCGAGAAACTCGGCGCCCCGCTGGTGCCCAGAGCCACGATTTCTCCGTCGATGACGGCTGAGTCGGCCCCGACGGTGTCGGCGACCGCGAGGAGCTCCGGAAAGCTCTCGGTGACGTCCCGTCCGGAACGGCTGGTGATGGTCACGTCACCGCCATCGATCGTGACGATGGCTCGCATCCCGTCCCACTTCATCTCGAACGACCAGTCGTCGGCGTCGAGGCGGTCGAGTTCGGCGGCAGAGGATCGCGTGGCGAGCATGGGATGCACCGCGGTGGGCAGCGGGGCGCTGACGGGGGCGCGACGCTGCGTCGGACGGGGTTTCGCCGATCCTGTGTCTGCCTTCAGATGGATCATCCACTGCGGGGGATCGAGTTGCGTGCGGAACAGCACGTAGGTGCGCGTACCGCCGATGCCCGTTGCCGCAGTGCCAGTGAGGGTCGCGATCACTTCGTCGTCTCGCCACTTCTCGAGGACGAAGGTTCCGGAGTCCCAGATTCGAACGGTGCCCGCCCCGTACTCGCCTTTCGGGATCGTGCCTTCGAAGTGCCGGTACTCCATCGGATGATCCTCGGTCGGCACCGCGAGGTGGTTCTGCTTCGGGTCGGTCGGCACTCCCTTCGGGAGCGCCCAGCTCACCAGCACGCCGTCGTGCTCGAGGCGGAAGTCGAAGTGCAGGCGCCTGGCCTCGTGACGCTGGATGACGAAGACCGATGCACCGGCGTCGTCCCCGGTGTCGCCGCGTGCTGCGCGCTCCTGCCGCTCGCCTCGGCGCACCGCTTCCGGTACGGGTTCAGGTGTGCGCTTCGCGTCTCGTTTCGAACGGTACAGCTCGAGACGCTCGGATGTGCGCACCGAGGAACTCGACCGGGTGAGGTCCGCCAGCGGGTCGCCCCGCCGTTCGACGCGATCGAGCACCTCCCGGAAGTCGAGGTGGCGCAGGTGCGGCGACGCGAGCTCGCGCCACGTGCGCGGCGCGGCGACCATGGGCCGGGCGCGTCCGCGGAGCGAATACGGTGCGATCGTGGTCTTATTGGCGTTGTTCTGACTCCAATCGACGAAGACCTTGCCGCGGCGCAGGTCCCGCTTCATGCTGCTGATGATCTCATCGGGATGATCCTTCTCGAGCGCGCGCGCGAGCTCGCGCGCCACGGCGGAGACATCCTCCGAGGTCTGCGTGCCATCCAGCGGCGCGTACACGTGTATTCCTTTGCTGCCGCTGGTGACGGGCACCGCATCGAGCCCCATCCCGGCGAGGATATCGCGGGCGAGAACAGCCACCCGTGCGCACTGCCGCAGATCGACTCCCGGGCCGGGATCGAGATCGAGCACCATGCGGTCGGGGTCGCTCCGGGTGCTCGGCCCTTCGCCGCGCGGAGAGGAGGAAGTCGAGGTGAACCTCCACTGGGGCACATGGATCTCAAGTGCTGCGAGCTGGGTCAGCCAGACGAGCGTCGATTCGTCGTTCACGAGCGGATACGCGTTGCGGTGGTCCCGATGATCGATGCTGCCAGTCGCCACCCAGGAGGGAGCGTCTTCGCCGATGTCTTTCTGGAAGAAGCTGCCGGCGTCGCCGTTCTCGCCCACGCCGTCCGGCCATCGCTTGCGCGTCGCCGCGCGGTCGCGGCAGTGAGGGATCATCGTCTCCGCGATCGCGCTGACGTACCCGAGCACTTCGCCCTTCGTCGTGCCGCTCGCCGGATACAGCACCTTGTCGAGGTTCGACAACCGAATCGAGCGCCCGTCGATGCGCACGGTGTGCTGTGCAGCGGCCATGGCTACAGCATTCCTCCGCCGAGGCACAAGGCGTAGCCCGTTGACACTCGATTCGGCTCTACTGTACGTATGAGAGCCATATGGACCGGGGCGATCACCTTCGGGCTCGTCAATGTTCCGGTGAAACTGTTCAGTGCGACCGAGGATCACGACGTGGAACTGCACCAGGTGCACGCGCGTGACGGCGGGCGCATCCGCTATCAACGGCGCTGCGAGGTATGCGGCGAGACCGTCGAGTACGCCGATATCAATCGCGCTTATGTCGAGGACGATGAGACGGTGGTCCTGACGAAGGACGAGCTCGATGCGATCCCGCAGGAGCGCAACCGCGAGATCTCGGTCGTCGAGTTCGTGCCCACCGACCAGCTCGACCCCATCATGTTCGAGAAGAGCTACTTTCTGAGACCCGCCGGAAAGTCGTCGAAGGCCTACGTGCTCCTGCGGCGCACGCTCGAGCAGACCGATCGCACTGCGATCGTGCAGTTCGCGCTGCGTCAGAAGACCCGCATCGCCGCTCTCCGAGTCCGCGACGATGTGCTCGTCGTGCAGAATCTGCTCTGGCCCGATGAGGTTCGAGAAGCCGACTTCCCGGAGCTCGACGAGCGGGTCCGCATCACGGCGAAAGAGCTGCAGCTGTCTGCAGCGCTCGTGAAGAGCTTCTCAGGAGACTTCGACGCCACCGACTTTCACGATGAGTATCAGGAAGAGCTGCGAAAACTCGTCCAGGCGAAGCTGGCCGAGGGAGACGCGCTGGATACCGATGCCACGTTCGGCACTTCTGAGGACGACGAGGGGAGCGACGCGGAGGTCATCGACCTCATGGCCGCGCTGAAGGAGAGCGTGCAGCGCTCACGGGCGTCGAAGAAGCGCGGACGCGGCGGGGCGGCCGGCGCGAAATCGAGTGGTGGGGCGGCCGGTGCCGGTGCGAAAGCCGGCGGTGGGGCGAAGAAGACGACGAGGAAGGCGACGCCGAAGCGGAGCGAGAGCAAGGCCACGACTGGAAAGCAGACCACGGCGAAGAAGCGGACCGAGAGAAAGAGCGCCCCGAAGAAGCGCACGTCGCCCCGGAAGTCGCCCAAGCGCGATGCGGCGTAGCCTGCGATGTGCAGCTTGACATGTATCGTTCAGCATGTCGGCGTATGTTGTTGACTATCGCTCACGAACGCCGCACGACAGACACGGAGGACGCCATGCATCAGTCATTCAACTCATTCGGATTCGGCTCTGGATCACCGGGGGAGTCGCTGTGGGAGGCGATGGATCAGCTCCGCACCGGGTTCGAGAAGCGCGCTGGATCACGCATGGCGCGCGGTGACGTGCGCGCCGCAGTGCTGTCGCTGCTCGCCGAGGAACCGATGCACGGCTACCAGATCATCCGCGAGATCGAGCAGCGCAGCGGCGGCTCCTGGAAGCCGAGCGCTGGATCGGTGTACCCGACGTTGCAGATGCTCGCCGATGAAGGCCTCATCTCCGCAGAGGAGTCGAACGGTCGCAAGACGTACGCGCTCACGGACGCGGGCGGCGAAGCCGTGGCCGCAGGCGAGGCGAAAGCTCCGTGGGACACGGCTTCGGAGAGCGCCCCCAAGCGCCACGGAGCCCTCGCGCAAGCAGGATTCGAACTGGCGCAGGCGGCGGCCCAGGTCGGTCGATCGGGGAGCACGGAACAGATCTCCGAAGCGGTCGAGGCGCTCGAAGAGACGCGTCGACGCCTGTACAGCATCCTCGCCCAGGGCTGAGCGGGGTGTCGTTCGACGCCTGGCGCGGCGACCTTCCGACCGAGATCGATCAGGTCCGCTATCGACGCATCCTCCGCTTCGCATCGCGGCATCTCGCTCACGCGTGGTGGTACGAGCTGGTGCTCCCGCGGATCGGCTTGCAGCGGATCACCGAGCGCACGCGCCCGCGCCGCATGCGCCGGTTCGCCCGGGCATTCCACGGCCTCGCCGTGGAGCTCGGCGGACTCATGATCAAGGTGGGTCAGTTCATGTCGTCTCGGCTCGACGTTCTTCCGCCCGAGATCACGGCTGAGCTGGAGGGACTGCAAGACGAGGTGCCTGCCGAGGCGTTCGCAGACATCCGCGATCTCGCGGAGCGGGAGCTCGGCGTGCCGCTCGCGACAGTGTTCGCGGAGGTCGAATCCGCGCCGCTCGCCGCAGCTTCGCTCGGCCAGGCCCACGCCGCGATCCTCGCCCCCGCCCTCGCAGCCGACGTCGGATTCTCCCGAGCCGTGCTCAAAGTGCAGCGTCCCGGGATCGACGGCATCGTCGCGGTCGACCTCGCGGCGCTCCGCAAAGTCGGTCGGTGGCTGAGTCACGTGCGGCTGGTCTCCCGCCGGGTCGATATGCCGGCGCTCGTCGAAGAGTTCGCAGTGACGAGTCTCGAGGAGATCGACTACCTGCAGGAGGCCGCCAATGCTGAGCGCTTCCGTCAGAACTTCGCGGCGCACGACGGCGTCGCCGTTCCCGAAGTCGTCTGGGAGCGGACGAGCCGACGCGTGCTCACGCTCGAAGATGTTTCTGCGATCAAGATCTCAGATGTCGACGCGCTCAGAGCGGCCGGCATCGACCCGCACGACGTCGCGCTGCGGTTCGCGACGGTGATGTTCGATCAGCTGTTCACGCATGCCTTCTTCCACGCCGACCCGCACCCGGGCAACGTCTTCGTCACACCGCGAGATGACGCTGAGCCGGGGGAGTGGCGACTGACGTTCATCGATTTCGGCATGATGGGCGAAGTGCCAGCGGGAACGCGCGGCGCTCTGCGATCACTGCTGATCGCAGCTGCGACGAGAGACGGTCGCGGACTCGTGGCAGCGATGCGCGAGGTGGGGGTGCTGCTGCCCAACGCCGACGCCTCCGAGCTCGAGCGGGCCATGACGCAGCTGTTCGCGCGATTCGGAGGTATGGGGTTCGCCGAACTCCGAGATGTCGACCCGCGCGAGTTCCGTGACTTCGGCCATCAGTTCAGCGATGTGATCCGCACGCTCCCGTTCCAGCTGCCCGAGAACTTTCTGCTCATCATCCGAGCGATCTCGCTCACGTCGGGCGTCTGCAGCACCCTCGACCCGAAGTTCAATCTCTGGGATGCCATCGAGCCCTACGCGCAACAGCTCATCCGTGAGGAGCGCGGCAACGTCATCGCGGATGCTGCGAGTCGTGCGCTGGACGCAGCACGCGCCTTCATGCTGCTCCCCTCGAGAATCGGTACCACACTCGACCGGATCGACGGTGGCGACCTCGAAATACGCGCGCCGCAGCTCGAACAGCGCTTGACCCGCGCCGGAACGACCGGCCGGAGCCAGACGCCCGCCATACTGTTCGGGTCAGTCCTCATCAGCGGTGCGCTGATCCGCGACGCCGACGCTGCGCTGAGCACGGTTCTCCTCTTCGCATCGATCGTGCCGCTCGCATGGATGATCGGAAACGGTTTCAGGCGGCGCTAGAGGTCGAAGCGGCCGCGCGTCCACAGCAGGGAGATGACGAGGGCGCTGCCGGTCAGCGCTATGGCGATCCATACGGGACCAAGCGCGCCCGTCCCTGCCGCGAGCGCAGCGCCGCCGAGTATCGGTCCCGTTGCGGCACCGATATTCAGCGCTGCAGTCGCGTACGCGCCGCCCATCGTCGGCGCTTGCGCGGCCGCGGAGAGAACGCGCGCGATGACCGTACTGCCGACCGCGAACGAGAGCGCCCCCTGCGCGAGCACGAGAGACACCAGCACCACCGGGAGCGTGGCCATCGATGCCATGGCGACCCACCCGATCACCAGCAGCGGCCCGCCGATGGCGAGGACGGCACGGGGGCGCTGATCCGAGAAGCGTCCAGCGGTCACGACCCCGATGAACGATCCGATGCCGAACATCACGAGGGTGACGGGAACCCAGATCTCGGACAGCTGCGCCGTTTCCGTCACCAGGGGTGCGAGGAACGTGAGCACCGCAAACGTCGCACCATTGATCAACGCCCCGAGCACCATGGGCAGCAGGAGTCGCGGCGTCGACAGCAGGGCGAGCTCCGCCCGGAGGCTGGGCGAGATCGACGCAGCGGTGGGCTGCGGCGGGCGATTCGCGATCCCTCGCGCGACCCCCACGGCCGCGGGAGCGCAGAGGATGGCGACCGCCCAGAACGTCGCACGCCAGCCCAGTGCCGCGCCGAGCAGAGCTCCGGCGGGGACTCCGGCCACAGTCGCGATCGTTGTACCGGAGAGCAGGATCGATACGGCGCGTCCGGTGCGATGCTTCGGCACCAGCGCGGCAGTCGCGCCCAGCGCCACGGCGAGAAAGCCAGCGTTGGCGAGCGCGCTGAGTACTCGGGTGAGCACAAGCAGCGAGAAGTGCGGCGTCAACGCTCCGACGACATGGCACGTGGCGAAGGTGAGGAGGCAGACGAGCAGGGTGAGTCGAGGCGGCCAGCGGCGAGCCAGGGCTGCCATCAGCGGCGCGCCGATCACCATCCCGACTGCGAACGCGGAGGTCAGGAGGCCAGCAGTGCCGACTGGGATGTCGAGATCAGTCGCAATGGCGGGGAGCAACCCCGCCAGCATGAATTCTGAGGTGCCCATGACGAAGATGGCCAGGGCGAGCATGTAGAGAGCGAACGGCAATGAAGACTCCGAGGTGAGGGATCAAGAAATGGGCTTCTTGTCACCGCGGCCAGCGCCCCGGGGTCGAGCAGACATGCACCTGCGCGCAGCGTCGGCGTCGTTATTCGTGGTGCACGGGGCTGGCGGTGTGACCGGCAACCCCCGACTCATCCGATTTCGGGCTCGACATGTCTCAGACTCTACATGCGATGAACCGATACTCTTGACGGCCGTTCGTGCCAGGTCACCGACTACTCCTTCCCGTCGAATCACGCGACCCTCGCATTCGCCGCCGTATGGGTGATAGCGGTGGCAAGCGTCAGCGTGAGCAGCGCCTTGAGTGCGATAGCGATAGCCGCGGTAGTCTCAGCCGGGCGCCTTCTCGAGGGCGTCCACTACCTGCACGACGTTGCCGCTGGCGCCCTGGTCGGGATTGTCGTACCGGCGTGCAGCATCGGGGCGCGGTCACTCCTGCAGGGCGCCCGTGCGCGCACCGCGCATCGGCGTTTCGTCGTTCGCTGACGAGTGCTCAGACCTGCGAAGATGGGTCGAACCGTCTCCCACCCGAAAGGTCTGGCGTGCCCCGAGCAGTTACCCTGATCCGATCCTCCTCGCTCTCCGATGCCGCTGAGTACGCATACGCCGCGACCGCACCGGCAGATGCCCGATTGATCTTCCTCGCGGGTTCCTGCCCGCTGCAGGCGGACGGAACGACGGCAGGGATCGGTGACGTTGCGGCGCAGGCCGCCAAGTGCATCGAGAACATGCAGGTCGCGCTCGCCGAGGCCGGTGCAGATATTCGAGACGTGATCAGCACTCGCGTCCTGGTCGCTTCGGCGCAGCAGTCCGACCTGGTCGCGGCGTGGGAAGTCGTCCGTGACGCATTCGGAGACCATGATGTTCCGAGCACTCTTCTCGGCGTGACTGTTCTGGGCTACGACGATCAGCTCGTCGAGATCGAAGCGGTCGCGGCAGTTCAGGACGGATCCTGATCGTCTCCTCGGTACCGCACCGGCGGAGCCCGAAGACGCCGTGAACGACGCGCGCCGAGCGTATGCTCCGCCGTCTCCCACCTCCACTCGACCGAAGGCGCAAGCATGATTCACACCCCAGCGAAGCCATCCGTTCTGTTCGTGTGCGTGCACAACGCCGGGCGATCTCAGATGGCGGCCGCCTTCCTCGATCACCTCGCGCGCGGGCGCATCGAGGTGAGATCGGCTGGGTCTGCGCCCGCCGACTCCATCAACCCGGCGGCCGTTGCGGCGATGAGTGAAGTCGGTGTCGACATGTCGACGGCGACTCCGAAGGTGCTGACCCCCGAAGCGGTGCAGGAATCCGATGTCGTGATCACCATGGGCTGCGGGGACGCGTGTCCGATCTTTCCGGGCAAGCGCTATGAGGATTGGCAGCTCGACGATCCCGCAGGCCGCGGAATCGAGGCGGTGCGCCCGATTCGGGATGAGATCCGCGCACGGATCGAAACCCTCATCGCCGAACTCCTCCCCAACGAGCGGTAGCGCTGCACAGCAGCACTGCCAACGGAGCTCGCGCGACCGGCACCCGCTACCCCTGCACGTACTCGTCGACGGCACGAACGACGCGCGCGGGGGAGCCCAGGGCGATGACTCCCGCGGGCACGTCGGCGGTCACCACAGAACCGGCGCCGATGACGGAATCGTCGCCGATCGAGACCCCTGGAAGGACCGTGACGTTGGCACCCAACCACACGTTCCTCCCGATGATGACGGGCGACGGGATCAGATCGCTGCGTCGACTGGGCGCCACGTCATGCTGCAGGGTCGCGATGACGACGTTGTGACCGATCAGGCAGTCATCTCCGATCGAAATCCCGCCCTGGTCCTGAAAACGGCAGCCCGAGTTGATGAACACGCGTTTGCCGAGCCTGATGTTCCTGCCGAAATCAGCGGTGAACGGCGGAAAGAGCGTCACGGTTTCGTCGATGGGCGATCCGGTCAGCTCGGCAAGCAGCGCTCTCACCCGCGCTGGAGGGTGGTAGCCGGTATTGAGCTCACCTGCGATGCGGAGGGACGCTTGACTGGCCTCATGCATGGCCGCGTGCCCGGGCGAACCGCCGGCGATGATCTCGCCCGAATCGAGCGCGTTGAGGAGTTCGTTCAGATTCATTCGGGGTCTCCAGACCAGTGAGCAGGTCTCTGCCCGGCGTCTGCGTCGCTGGGCGTTTGGGGAGCGGGAGGGACGGCGTTCCAATTCGAGAGGAGTTGCAGCCGCTCATCGGAAGCCGACCCGGGTTCTGCGGTGTAGACGATGAGGCTGAGGCCCTCGTCGGAGGTGACCGCGAGCTCTTCGTAGAGCAGTGTGAGCTCGCCGACGAGCGGATGGTGGAAGCGTTTGCTGCCGCTCCCATGGGTGCGCACGTCGTGCCTCGACCAGAGCTGGGCGAAGGCCTCGCTCCGCGTCGAGAGTTCTCCGACCAGGTCCTGCAGAGCTCGATCGTGCGGGTCGCGGCCGGCCTCGACGCGCATGATCCCGACACACATCTGTGCGAACAGGTCCCAGTCCGGATAGAAGTCGCGCGATGCCGGGTCGAGGAACTGGAAGCGCGCCAGATTCGGAGTTCGCCCGCCGGTTCCGATCACAGGTGAGTAGAACGCTGCGCCGAAGTCGTTCGTCGCGATGAGGTTCTGGTGACGGTCGCGGATGAAAGCGGGGCCGCCGGTGATCGCGTCGAGCGTGCGCTGGAGCGCGAGGCGAGCGGGTTGCTGCGCGGCGGTGTGCCTGCGCGGGCGTCCTGACGCCGGAATGCCGTCGGCCGCCCGAGCGAGATCGAGGAGATGCCTGCGTTCAGTGGCATCCAGCAGCAGGGCTTCGGCGAGTGACTCCAGCACGGCGGAGGACGCGCCGGCGATATCTCCACGTTCGAGCTTCGCGTAGTACTCGACGCTCACATCGGCGAGCATCGCCACTTCGGACCGGCGAAGCCCGGCGACTCGCCGATTCGACCCAGCCGTCAGCCCGACATCCGCAGGTGAGAGGCGTGCACGCCGCGACATGAGGAACTCGCGCACTTCGGCCTTGTTGTCCATACCGTCCACAGTAGGACGCCCGGACGCAGCGAAGGATGCACCAGTAGTACACCTCTCGCCAGAGCCTTCCCCCGCGGCGGAGAGCAGGCTTCACTGGCACTGCTGCACAACGACTCATCCGCGACTGCGGCGCAGCCTCACCCCGCCTCACCACCCACACGAGAGGACCGCTCATGCGAGCCACCCTGATGTTCACTGCCGGCGACGACCGTGTCGTCGAAGTTCCCGAACCCACGCTGCAACGCCCGACCGACGCCATCATCCGGGTGACCTATGCCTGCGTGTGCGGATCCGATCTCCATCCGTATCACTCTCTGGAGGAGACTCCCGGGGGGCGGCGGATGGGGCACGAGGCGATCGGCGTTGTCGAGCAGGTCGGATCGTCGGTCGAACATGTGCAGGTGGGCGACACGGTGATCGTCCCGTTCGCCTGGTCAGACAACACCTGTACCTTCTGCCGCGACGGCGTGACCACCTCGTGCCTGCACGGCGGCTTCTTCGACGGCGCACCCTCGGCGACGCAGGCGGAGAAGCTGCTCGTTCCTCAAGCTGACGGCACCGCGGTCGTCATCCCCGAAGGAACGGAAGAATCGCTGATGCCGTCACTGCTGACGCTCTCCGACGTGTACCTCACGGGGTACCACGCCGCTCGCACCGGCGGAGTCGCGACGGGACACACGGTCGTCGTCATCGGTGACGGCGCCGTCGGTCTCTCCGCGGTGCTCGCATCCCGTCTCATGGGAGCAGCGACGATCATCCTCATGGGCAGGCACGAAGACCGCACCGCCCTCGGGCGCGAGTTCGGCGCGACGCACATCGTCGCGGAACGGGGAGCAGAGGGCATCGCACGGGTGATCGAGATCACGGGCGGGGAGGGCGCGCACGTCGTCCTCGAAGCCGTCGGCCACATGCCGACGTATGAGCAGGCGTACGGCGTGGTGCGCCCAGGCGGCACGATCTCCCGCGTCGGCGTCCCCCAATACGAAGAAGCGCCCGTGGGCTTCAGATCGCTGTTCGGCAAGAATGCGACATTGACGGGCGGGCCCGCGACCGTCCGGGCGTATATCGAGGCGGCGCTCCCGCAGGTTCTCGATGGGACCATCGATCCCGGCAGAGTCTTCGATCGGGAACTGCCTCTCGATGAGATCGCCGAAGCGTACCGCCTGATGGACTCGCGCGAGACGCTGAAGGTGCTCATCCGGCCGTGAGGCAAATATCCCCGTCCCCGTGCGACCCATGCTCGGGAATGGGAGACTGGGCGCAGTGCGGCACGGAGGAAACGCTCGCCCAGCCCGAGTCACGAGAGGATCGCGCATGATCTCGTTGTCGGCAGCTGCCGGAATGGCTCTCGTCGAGCTCGGGCTTGCACTGACCCCCGGACCGAACATGATGTACCTGGTCTCTCGCAGCATCAGCCAGGGTTGGCGTGCCGGGATGATGTCGCTCTCGGGGACTGCCGTCGGCTTCGTGGTCTACATGATGATGGCGAATCTCGGGTTGGCCGCAGTGTTCTTCGTCGTTCCCTGGTTGTTCATCGCGCTGAAGGTCGCCGGAGCCGCGTACCTGCTCTGGCTCGCCTTCCAGACGATTCGCCCGGGAGGCAGATCCCTGTTCGAGACCGCAGACCTGCCACGCGATTCATTCGGCAAGCTCTTCCGCATGGGTCTGCTGACGAACCTCCTCAACCCGAAGGTCGCGATCCTCTACCTCGCGCTCATCCCGCAGTTCATCGACCCCAGCGCCGGCAGCGTCGTCGCACAGGGCTTCCAGCTCGGCGCGATCCAGATTCTCGTCGGCGTCGCGATCAACGGCGCGATCATCGTCGCCGCCGGCTCAGTCGCCACGGTCCTGCAGCGCAAGCCCACGTGGATGCGATGGCAGAAATGGGTCACGGGTACCCTGCTGGGAGCCATCGGCGTGAAGCTCGCGATCGACGCCCCGGCCCCCGCCGCCGCACCGTAGCCCGCCCGCCGGGTTTCGCCGCTACGGTGCTCGCCTCCCGCGCAGCTCATACCCCAGGATCACCGCATGGACGCGGTCATGCAGATGCAGCTTGGCGAATATCCGGTTCACGTGCGTCTTCACCGTGGCCGTAGAGAGGTGGAGGGCCTCGCCGATCTCGCTGTTCGAGAGGCCGGCGGTGATGCACGCGAAGACGTCGCGTTCCCGTGGACTGAGCTGGTCGAGCGGATCCGCATGCGCGGCGAACCGCGCATGCACATGCGGTGTCTGCAGTGTCGCGTGCACCTGCCGACCACCGCCGGGGCATGGACCTGCCGCGCTGCTGCCGCCGTACGTCGCGGCACGCTCAGCGATGCCCAGCACACCCCGGCCGCTGCCCTGACTCGGAGCCCGGCCCGCTTGAGGGGCGGCGAGCCCGTCGTCGGCAACCAGCACCGTCAGGGTGCTGCCCGCGACGTCGATACCGACCTCTACTCGTGTGGCTCCGATGGAGTAGCGCAGCGCGTTCGTGAACGCTTCTTGGACGATTCTGTACACCGTCGTCGAGAGGGCAGGATCCTCGGGTAGCCGGAAGGGCGGGGGAGAGAGGATTCACGGTCATGCTTCGACGCTAGGCGAGTCGATGTCGGGACGATGTCAACCGGGGGTTGACTGTTCGGAGACGAGGACGCCTGGAGACCGCGCCATTGACTCGCTACGGCCCGTCTAATAGGGCACGCTCGCCAACGGCCGATTCCCGATACTCGATGCGACGACGAGCCGCACGCGGCCTTGCAATATACCTATAGGGGGTATATTGTGAGCCGTATTGGTACCCCATGGGGGTATAAAATGAGGAGGCGCAATCGATGAATGTGAACCGTTACCAAGTGACCGGCATGACCTGCGGACACTGCGAGATGTCGATTCGAGAAGAAGTCGAGGAGATCCCCGGCATCGAGGAGATCGCGATCAGCGCACAGACGGGCGAGCTCGTCGTGTCCGGTCGGGGTGAGATCGACGACGCGCAGGTGCTTGCTGCGGTCGCGGAGGCCGGTTACACGGCGGTGAGAGCCTGATGCGTGCCGGCGCACGCCTCGCGCTCTACGGTGCGGGGTTAGCAGTGGCTTTCGGCGGTGCTTTCGCGGCCGCCGGAGCCGTCATTCCAGACCGTGTTGTTGCAGGGTGGACGGATAGAGGCGAAATGAACCAGCATGATGCGGGCAAGAGTGCGAACGAGGCGCAGACGGAAGAGAGCACCCCGAACGGCGTCTCCATCGAAGCGGGCGGCTTCGTGCTCGCGCCGATAGCCGCGCCAGGAGCCGTCGGCGCACGAGGTGAGCTGAGCTTTCAGGTGCAGACACTCTCGGGTGAAGCGGTCACAGAATTCGCTGAAGCGCACGAAAAAGACCTGCACCTCATCGTCGTCCGCACGGACGGCGCCGAGTTCCGTCACGTCCACCCGCAACTCGATGAGGCCACCGGGACATGGTCTCTGCCGTGGACATGGGATTCTGCCGGCACGTACCGTGTCTATGCCGACTTCACCCCCGCGACGGAGGGAGCAGAGGGAGTCACGCTGACGCGCACGGTAGAGGTCGCCGGCACCTTCGCTCCCGTCACGTCAGAGGTGCGGCGCACTGCAGAGGTCGACGGCTTCGACGTCACCCTCGACGGAGATCTCACCGCCGGAACCACGAGTGATGTCACGGTCTCCGTAGCACGCGACGGGAAGCCGGTCACTGCGCTCGAGCCGTACCTCGGAGCATCCGGCCATTTGGTCGCGCTTCGCGATGGGGATCTGGCGTATCTGCACGTCCACGCTCAGGGCGACGCGCCTCGCGTTGGCAGCACGGCAGGCCCTGAAATCGGATTCATGGCCGAGGCGCCCACTGCAGGCCGCTATCTCCTCTACTTCGACTTCCAAGTCGATGGAACCGTGCACACGGCCGAATTCGTCGTCGATGCCGGCCGCGGGGAGATGCACGGCGCGAGTGACGAAACCCATTCGGACGATGCCGACGGCCACTGACCCGTTGGGTCCGGCCACCGCGACGACAATGCTCAAGGAAGGAAGACGATGAGTACATCAGCGCCCCCAACAGGCGGGCCCGGCTTCGAGCTGGAGATCGGGGGGATGACTTGCGCCTCCTGCGCGAACCGGATCGAGAAGAAGCTGAACAAGCTCGACGGCGTCGAGGCAACGGTCAACTACGCCACGGAAAAGGCCAAAGTCTCAGTGCCCGAAGGGTACGACCCGGCATTGTTGATCGCTGAGGTCGAGAAAACCGGCTACACGGCCGCTCTGCCCAAGCTGAAGCACGCACCGGCGGGTGCGTCGGAGCCCGCGTCGGATGGGGAGGACACGGAGCTCACCCAGCTGCGGCACCGCCTCATCGGATCGATCCTGCTGACGGTGCCGGTGATCGCGATGTCGATGATTCCCGCTTTGCAGTTCACCTACTGGCAGTGGGCATCGCTCGCGCTGGCTGCACCGGTCATCATCTGGGCGGCCTGGCCCTTCCATCGGGCGGCCTGGACGAACCTCAAACACGGGACCGCCACAATGGACACGCTCATCTCCATGGGCACCTCCGTCGCGCTCCTGTGGTCGTTGTACGCGCTGTTCTTCGGCACCGCCGGTGTGCCCGGCATGACCCATCCGTTCGAGTTCACGATCGCGCCCTCCGACGGAGCGGCGAACATCTATCTCGAAGTCGGAGCGGGTGTCACGATGTTCATCCTCGCGGGTCGTTACTTCGAGAAGCGCTCCAAGCGCCAAGCAGGGGCGGCCTTGCGTGCCCTGCTGGAACTTGGTGCGAAAGAAGTAGCGGTGCTTCGTGACGGTGCCGAGGTGAAGATTCCGACCTCCGAACTGCAGGTCGGTGACGCGTTCGTCGTTCGCCCGGGGGAGAAGATCGCCACCGACGGCATCGTCGTTTCGGGCACTTCCGCCGTTGACGCGTCCATGCTCACCGGAGAATCGGTACCGGTCGAGGTCGGCGAGGGCGACCCGGTGACGGGCGCGACGGTGAATGCCGGCGGTCGTCTGGTCGTGCGTGCGACGCGCATCGGGTCGGACTCGCAGCTCGCGCAGATGGCGAAGCTCGTCGAGGACGCCCAGACCGGCAAGGCCGAGGTTCAGCGCCTCGCCGATCGCATTTCCGGCGTGTTCGTGCCCATCGTCATCGTCATCGCTGTTGTCGCTCTCGGTGCATGGTTGGGCGCCGGGTTCCCGGTCACCGCCGCGTTCACCGCAGCTGTCGCGGTCCTCGTCATCGCGTGCCCGTGCGCGCTCGGCCTCGCGACCCCGACCGCGCTGCTGGTCGGCACCGGACGAGGCGCCCAACTGGGCATTCTCATCAAGGGCCCGGAGGTGCTGGAATCGACGCGCAAGGTGGACACGGTAGTGCTCGATAAGACGGGTACCGTCACCACCGGCAAGATGGCTCTTGTCGACGTCGCGACCGAGTCGGGCGTGGAGCGTGCGGATCTTCTCCGCTTTGCGGGCGCGCTCGAGGACGCCTCCGAACACCCGATCGCGCAGGCGATCGCGAAGGCCGCCACTCAGGAGGTTGGCGCGCTGCCGACTCCGGAGGACTTCACGAACGTCGTGGGGAAGGGGGTGCAGGGACTCGTCGACGGCATTCCGGTGGTGGTCGGACGCGAGTCGCTGCTCGCGGATTGGTCGCAGCACCTCTCCCCAGGGGTTGCGCGGGCGAAGGCGCGCGCGGAGAACGAGGGCAAGACGGTCGTCGCTGTCGGCTGGGATGGGCAGCCTCGCGGCATCGTGGTCGTCGCAGACACGGTCAAACCGACCAGCGCTGAAGCGATCCGGGGCCTCAAGGAAATCGGCCTGACCCCGGTGCTGCTGACCGGTGACAACGAAGCTGTCGCTCGACAGATCGCGGCCGAGGTCGGCATCGATGAAGTCATCGCCGAAGTCCTCCCGAAGGACAAGGTCGACGTCATCGTCCGGCTGCAGCAGGAGGGGAGGACGGTGGCGATGGTCGGTGACGGCGTCAACGACGCCCCCGCGCTCGCTCAGGCCGATCTGGGGTTGGCGATGGGCACCGGCACGGACGTGGCGATCGAGGCATCAGACATCACCCTCGTGCGCGGCGACCTGCGGGCCGCCGTCGATGCGATCCGGCTGTCTCGGAAGACCCTCTCGACCATCAAGACGAACCTGTTCTGGGCGTTCGCCTACAACATCGCTGCCATTCCGGTCGCAGCCCTGGGCATGCTCAATCCCATGCTCGCCGGTGCGGCGATGGCGTTCTCCAGCGTCTTCGTCGTCGGCAACAGCCTCCGACTGCGCGGGTTCAGAAGCATCACTGCGCAGTAGCATTCGGAACCATTCCAATCGGCACTCATACGAAAGGCAACAACCCATCATGGCAAACGACACCCAGGCGGCCTCCGGCTGCTGCAGCACCAGCTCATCGAACCCGGCCGCGACGAGCACCGGCCACGACAACCTTCTCGGCGGTGGCGCTGACGACCTGACCACCTGCCCGGTCATGGTCGGGAGCCCCGTCAGCAAGCAGGCCGCCGAGAGCCTCGGCTTGTTCCGCGACTTCGAAGGTCAGCGCTACTACTTCTGCTGCGCCGGCTGCGGCCCCGCGTTCGACGCGGATCCCGCGAAGTTCGCCGCGAACATGGCATAGATCTCGCCCGCGCGCGGGGCGGCCACCGGCGTCGCGGCGTTCTCGTCGCCGTCGTCGCCGGGGCCTCCGCCGACGTGAAGATCACCGAAGCCACGGATGCCGTCGCGCGCCGTGCGCATGACACCGGCACCGTTCCGCATGACGCTCAGGAGCTCCCCAGATGACCACTTCGCCCCACATTCTCATTCTCGGCGCAGGAGCTGCCGGGGCCGCCGCCGCGCGCGGTCTCGCCGCCCGAGACGACGTACGCGTGACGCTGGTGACGCAAACGGGTGAGGCTCCCTACACGCGGATGCTCATCAGCGGCGTGGCACTGGGGCCGACGCCTCCGGATCTCATCGCGCTTCCTCTCCCACAGGTCGAAGTCGTCGCCGATACCGTCGTCGACGTGCATCCCTCTGCCCGGACGGTGCAGCTCACCACTGGTGCGCGGCTGCCGTACGACGCGCTCATCGCCGGGCTGCGTATCGGAAGATGAAGCAGAACCTGTGGTGGGCGGCCGGTTACAACCTCCTCTCGGTGCCGCTGGCGGCCGGTATTCTGGCTTCGGTCGGTTTCGTGCTCCCGATGTCCGTGGGTGCGATTCTGATGTCGCTGTCGACGATCGTGGTCGCGCTCAACGCGCTACTGCTGCGCCGCACTGACCTCACCCCCGCAGCCAGTACACGTTCCATTCTGGAACGGCAGTAAGAAGGAGTTCCATGTCATCGGAGAACGACCTCAGTGCCGGTCACCACGGGTACATCGACGACAAGAATCAGTACCTGCAGCGCATGAAGCGCATCGAGGGCCAGGCGCGCGGCATCGCGAAGATGATCGATGAGGAGAAGTACTGCATCGACATCCTCACGCAGGTCAGCGCGCTCACCCGTGCCCTGCAAGGAGTCGCAACGGGCCTGCTCGACGATCACCTCAAGCACTGCGTCCTCGATGCAGCGAAGCTCAGCGACGACGCCGGCCTGGAGAAGATCAAGGAAGCCACCGACGCGATCAACCGCCTCGTTCGTTCCTGAGGCGGAAGCTCCGCGAGATGTGAGATCCCGCGCTCCTGTTTTCTGTTGATCTGCCTTCGCCGCGCACCTCCAAGGTCACACAGCCCTGGAGACGCTCGACGCACTCGATCGGGCGGCACTCGACGCCTCCGAGACGATCGCTGCGGAAGGCGCTGAGCTCGCCGTGGCACGGGGGCTGCTCGCCGAGCCGCTCGTGTCCTCGACCGTCGCGAGTGCCTATGAAGCCATCCTCGACGCGGCCGGCAGGCTCGATTCGGACCTCATCGTCATCGGTTGTCGCGGACTGCGCGGTTTCTCAGCCACCGTCCTCGGCAGCACCTCGTCGAATGTGCTCCACCACGCCACGATTCCGACGCTGGTGATTCCGTCCGAAGCGGTGGCGCGAGCACGCTCAGCACAACGGGTGCCAGTCGTTTCCAGCTGACATCCACCCTCGCGCGCCATGTGAGCTGTTCCTTGGCTATCGCGTCGATGCAGTTCGGCCGGTCGGCCTCTCACATCATTCCCGGTGTGAGACGGGCGGCCGGCCCGCTTCGAATGACTGACTCTGTCGATCCGGCACTGCTACTCGCTGGAAGCTCCGCTCAGGCGTACTCGGGCGGGCCCAGCACGCGGTATGTCAGGTCGATGACTCCGGTGCCGAACACCTGGGCCTCGAGCAGTTCGAGTCCGAAGTCGGACCCGTCGTGTGGGAACAGGCGCTCGCCCTCGCCGACGATGACGGGAAACTGAACCAGATTCAGCTCATCCACGAGCTTGCTCTCGAGCAAGTGACGGACAAGTTGCACGCTGCCGACCACGAGCAGTTCTCCGCTCTGCTGGGCCTTCATCTCGCGCAACTGTGCGACGACATCGCCAGAGATGACGGTCGTGTGCCCCCAGCCGGGGTCGACCAGCGTGTTCGAGGCGACGTACTTGGGCGTCGAGCAGATCGCCTCACCGAATCCACCGTCGTCCGCGCGTACACCCCAGTAAGCCGAAAACATGTCGAATGTCTTGCGGCCCAGGAGAAACGCGTCGGGACGTCTCCATGTCTCGAGAATGGATCGAGTGCTCTCTGCATCACCGAGCGGGAGCGCCCAGCCGCCGCGCGTGAAACCAGGATCGACAACCTCGTTGTTCCCGCCATTCGCCTTCGCGACGCCGTCGAGCGTGACTTGGAGACTCACGGTGATCTTCACGGCATCTTCCTCTCGCGAACTGCAATCATCGTCCGGCTGGGGTGCCCGTCCGGCGAAACCGC
This sequence comes from Leucobacter alluvii, assembly GCF_039530485.1. Classification (NCBI taxonomy): domain Bacteria; kingdom Bacillati; phylum Actinomycetota; class Actinomycetes; order Micrococcales; family Microbacteriaceae; genus Leucobacter; species Leucobacter alluvii. The sequence continues at coordinate 544,970 of NZ_BAAAOP010000005.1, forward strand.
GATGCGGAACGGTGCGAGGTCTCGATCAGGCCAGCCGGTTGACGTTCGCCGTCACCACTGGCAGCAGGATCTTCTCCTGAGCCATGGTGAGGAACGCATCCACGTCGTCGGAGTACACCTGCTCCTCGCCGTCGACCACGTAGCTGCTCTCGCTCTCACCGAAGTACTGGCCGTACGGGCGCGCGTCGAGCGTCACGCTGAATGCGATCTGCGGCGTTGCGCAGTCGTACCGGAGCCCGCTCGGAGCTACGACGCAGGTCGCGTCACCGACCTGCACCTCGTCACCGCTCTTCGGGGTCGCGTTCCGCTCCACGAATTCGGCATCGCCAGCCGCCTCGACATTCGCGGTGAGCAAGAACACGACGCTCTGGTCGGAAGCCCTGAGCTCGTCCACGGGGAAGCCGACCTTTGTGGTGCAGTCGGCCTCGGGTACGGTGACCTCCCGCGTGCCCGCCGCACCGACCTGCAGGATCGACAGCGACCGATCGGTGCCCGACTGCGCGATCTCATCGGATTGCGGGAAGATCGCCGAGAGCGTCGTCTCGTCAGCGAATGCGCATGCCGACGGCCACTGATCGAACGCGAACGCTCCCGAGTTGTCGAGAGGCAGGTCGAGGCTGATCGGCTCACCGACTGTTTCAGGCTGCGACACGATCTCGATCGGATCGACCCCGCCATCCGCGGGCTGTTCGCTCGATGACGGGGCTCCTGAGGAGCAGGCGCTGAGCCCGAGAACGAGTGCCGCAGCACTGATGGACCAGATTCGAGTACGCGCAGAAGCCATGCCGTCACCCTATCAACGCGCGCCCAGCCGAGCCCGAGGTGGGCAGTCGCGTCAGTCGCCCTCGCGGATCTGCTGTACGAGGTTCTGGACATCGTCTTCGCTCACCTCGACGGACGACTCCGCGAGTCGCCGTCGCAGCATCGCTTCGATGTCATCGGCGTGAGACGCGCCCGCGGTGTCGCGCACCTCCACGGCGATGCCCGCGATCGCATCGACGTCGGATGCACTCGACTCATCGAGCTCGGGCGCGCTGTCTTCCGCCGGTTGCTGGTCATTCATTCTCGGGCTCCTTCGTTCGGCATTTCATTGCAGGGTGTCGTTCGCGCAGCGGAGCGTCCGATGTGACGGCTGTCCAACGCCGGATTCCGATGCGGCTGGGCTTCGAGTGTACGGTCTGCACGGGCCGAATCCACTCGCCTTGATTTCGACGATGCGACCGGTTATCCGGCGTCGAGTTCTGCGCTCCTCGCCGGGGGCAATGGAGACGGGCATGAACGCGATTGAGACGAAGAAGTCGAGGCTCGCGACTCGACCGATCATGTCGGGGGGCACGAGGCGTTGCAGCAGCGTGCCCCAGATGACAACACGCGCGCCGGTTGCTGCGCCGACGATGAATAGTGCTGCCAGCATGATCCAGAGGTTGTCGGACGTTCCGTGTAGGGCGAGGGGGAGGGTGCCGCCGCCCCGGCAGAGGATCATGAAACTCAGGTAGCGGCGTGGCAGTTTCAGCGAGGAGACGACGAGCGAGCCGAACGCGCCGCCGATCCCGAGCGCTGCCAGGAGAATCCCGAACGTCGCCTCCACGTCCTCGAATCGGTCGCGGGTGAGGAACGGCAGGAGCACTTCGATCTGCCCTTGGATGATGAGTGCGAGCGATGATCCGAAGATGAGTGTCCAGAGCAGCCACCGAGTGCGGCGACGTACCGGACGCCTGCGCGCAGGTCGCCCCACACGTTCGTTTTCTCGGCAGGCGTCGCGGGGTCAGCCATCTCGTCGTGCCGGCTCAGGAAGAGCACGATGACGAAGGCGACCGCGTAGGACGCGGCTACGATCGCCGCTCCGATCACGTGGAAGAACGCGCCGACGATGATCCCTCCGAGCGCTCGGCCGATCCCTCGTCCGCTCGAGGGGCGCAGCGCGCCTTCGAGGCCGTGCCACAGCTCGATCGTTCCGGTGAGGGACAGGGCTGCGACGGCGGCCATCACCACGACGGAGCACCCCTGCAGGGTGATGATGATGCGCCGTTTCGAGAACTTGTCAGCGACGACCCCGCCGAGAATCGAGAACGCGAACAGCCCGAGACTCATCCCCGTGGCGACGGCGGACAACGCCGACGGGCTGTCGTTGAGGGCGAGCACCTGGAGCACGATGACGATCATCCGCAGGCCGGTGCCGAATACCTCGATCCCGACGGCTGCGAACAACAGCCGGTAGTCGTGGGTCGCGAGGGGTCGCAGCGCACGGAGGGCGCCAGGGTTCTTTCGGCTCATGCGCGTGCCTCACTCTCAGTCATCGCGCGAAGGCGCAGCGGGGGCCAGTCGACGACGTCGCGGAGGAGCTGCCGGTCATGGGTGGAGAGCACCACAGCCGCTTGCGTCGCTCCGAGGGCGTCGGTGAGTTCGTCGACGAGCGCGATCGACAGATGGTTGGTGGGCTCATCCAGCAGGAGGACGTGTGGTTTCGTCGCGAGCACCAACGCCAGGTCGAGCCGGCGTTGCTGCCCCATCGACAGCTCACCGATGCGTTTGCTCGACTCCCGAGCGCGTAGGAGGCCAAGCTGCGAGAGCCCGACCGCTTCGGTGGCGGCCAGGGTCCCCGCCGCAACGAGAGCATCGACGTGGACGGAGTAGACCTCGCTCGCCCGCCGTTGCAGCGGCAGATCCGTTTCCTGTCGGAGGAAGCCGAGACGGACGCTCTGTGGTATCCGCACCGCACCCGTATCGGGACGCAGCTCGCCTGCGATCATGGCGAGCAGGGTCGATTTACCGGCCCCGTTCGAACCGGTCACGACGAGGCGGCCGCGGTGCGAGAGCGAGAACGACACCGGATGCGCCAGGCGGCCGGCGACGCTGACGCGCTCTGCGCTCAGCAGCACCGCGCCCGTCCTGGTCGGCAGGTCGGGGAACCGGAAGTGCAGGGGCGGGTGCGGCACCGTGATGGCGTGCGCTTCGAGCTGTTCTTGCCGGCGGTGAACGCTCTGCACGAGCCCGCCGGCACGGGTCGCGCGGCCGTGCTTGTTGGTGCCCTTTTCGGGCCGCCACCCGGAAACGAGGCGGTTCTGTGCGGAGCTGAGACTGTCCTGCAGTCGGACGTGCTCGGCTTGTTGCCGCCCGTATTCCTGTTCCCATCTTTCGCGCTCAGCCTGTCGGCCCTCGCGATACCCGGCGTACCCATTGCCGTACACCCGCATTCGATCGTCGGGAGTGGGGTCGAGGTCGACGATGGTTTCTGCCACGTCTGAGAGCAGCGCGCGATCATGCGTGACAATGACGACCCCGCCCGCACGGGCTCGGAGCTGCGAGCTTAAAAACTCGAGGCCGGATCGGTCGAGGTGATTCGTCGGCTCGTCGAGCAGCAGGAAATCATGATCAGCGCCGAGCAGGCACGCCAGACGCACCCGATACCGCTGCCCCACAGAGAGGTCAGCGAGCAGTCTGGCCGAATCGGTTTCGGCATCGAGGGCGTCGAGCGCTATTCGCACACGCCGCTCGGCGTCCCAGGCATCGAGCACTTCGGCATGCTCCAACGCGGCCGCGTAACGCTCATCATCGCCGACTCCACCGGCCGAGAGCGCACGAGCGGCGTCGTCGAGGGACGCCAGAGCCGCGAGTGGTTCGGCGATCGCTTCCGCGATGGCCTGGCCAACGGTGCGGTCAACGTCCGCGGACATTTGCTGTTCCGCGACCGCGAGCGTGCCGGTGCGGTGCACCGTGCCGGCATCAGGGGTCAGCGTGCCGTCGAGCACATGGAGCAGCGTGGATTTCCCGCGCCCGTTCTCCCCGACGATCGCGAGCCGAGAGGCAGGCGTCACGGTGAGGTCGACGTGGTTGAGAACGCGGGTCGCTCCGCGCATCACCGATATGTCGGTGGCGATGAGTTGGGCGCGCTGGCGCGCCGATAGATGATTGGTTGAGGTGAGCATTCGAATCCTTCGAGACGACGCACCAGCCAGCCCACGAAGGGCTGTCAGGGCACGCTGATGACGGCGACCCACGGAGGGTCGAGAACGAGCGGCCGCCGCAGGCTCGGAATACTCAACGAGCGCGGTGGGCCTATCTCAGCCGTCAGAGGAACAACAAATGCACCTCTCGATCATACGAGGCTGCCGCCGCGTCCCGCAAATGGTGGCCAGATGCCCGCTACGGTTCACAGCTCCGAAGGATGCGCCTTACGTGAGCACTGACCCATTCCGAATCGAACGGCCGAGTGCGAAGCAACCAGCGGTAGAAGATCGGGCCGACGAACAGCTCCGCGACGTCGCCCGATGCCGGCACCCCGGCCTCGTCAATCCGAGCGGAGATAGCGCTCAGTTGAGGCCCCAACAGCAGCTCTCGGTACTGCCCGGCAAGTGCAGCATCCGATTGCAAGTCGGCCGTGACGGCGCGCAGTAAAGCCTCCTCGATCGGATCGGTCAGCGCTGCGATCATGCCGGTAGCCAGCCCCAGGAGGTCGCTCGCTAGGTCACCAGAGTTCGGCACCGACACGCGGCCGCTTTCGTCGGCGCTGCGCGCTAGGAGTGCATCGAACAGGACTGCCCCGGTCGACGGCCACGACCGGTACACGGTCTGCTTGCTGACGCCCGCTCGACCAGCAATTCCCTCCATCGTGAGCGCCCCGGCCGCGCTCTCGTCGAGAGCCAGCGACAGCGCGGCAGCATGCACCTTCGTGCGGGTTCGATCGCGGGCCATGCCCATACGATACTCGAGCTAACGAGACGGTGCGTCCAGTTCCGCGGTACGCTCGGCGCATGACTTCATTGCAGACCTGGATGATTACCGGAGCCAATCGCGGTCTAGGTGTAGTGTCCGGGGAGGTTGTGTGATCTGGACCCCGTGACACAGACGAGAACCTCCGGGCAGAGTGGAGCTGCTACCACTGCCGCTCTAACCCCCGGAGGTTCTCGTGTCCCACGCTAATGCAGCCCTCACTCCGCGCCAACGACTACACATCGCCCAACTCATCGTGGACGACGGTTGGGCGATCGCTCACGCCGCTGACTACTTCCATGTCGCCTGGCCGACCGCCCAGAAATGGGCTCGCCGCTACATCGAACTTGGCGAGACCGGTATGGCTGATCGTTCTTCACGTCCCCTCACGCACCCAAATCAGACTGCACGACCCCTCGTGCGAAGGATCATTCATCTGCGGACCACGCGCCGGCTCGGCCCAGTCGAGATCTGCGCGCTCACCGGCGTGCCGTCCTCGACCGTCCACGCAGTACTCGTGCGAGAATGCTTGAACCGGCTCTCCCACATCGACCGCAGAACCGGGGAACCAGCAAGGAGATACGAGCACGCGTATCCGGGCTCACTGATCCATGTCGATGTAAAGAAACTGGGCAACATCCCCGACGGTGGTGGTTGGCGCACGGTCGGACGGGTGCAGGGCGGCAGAAACCGGGCCGCGACGCCCGGAAAAGACCGAAGTCGTTCTCGTGACGTACTGATGCGGCACGCCTACGTGCATACCGTGATCGATGACCACTCTCGTGTCGCGTATGCGGAGATCCATGATGACGAGCGTGCAGTCACCGCGATCGGGGTGCTGCAACGGGCCGTGTCTTGGTTCAAGGACCGAAGCGTCCGGGTGGAACGGGTGCTCTCTGACAACGGATCCGCCTACCGGTCGCATGCGTGGCGGACAGCATGCAACGACATGGGCATCACCCCGAAACGAACCCGCCCCTACCGGCCGCAGACCAACGGGAAGATCGAGCGGTTTCATCGCACGCTCGCGGACGGGTGGGCCTACAGTCGCCACTACTCATCCGAACGAGTACGCAGGAAAGCGCTACCGGCGTGGCTGCACTACTACAATCAACACCGGCCACACTCAGCCATCGGGAAGCTCCCGCCAGCCACGCGGTTATCGAGCAACCTCCCCGGACACTACACCTAGGCCGCGCCCTCGTCGACGCTGCCCTGGAAGCCGGGCACGCCGTCGTCGCGACCGTCAGGGGAGAGAGCGCGCTACCCGAACACGACCGCATGACGGTGCTGAACCTCGATGTGCGGGATCGTTCGGCGGCACGCGCCACAGTGCTGCGCGCCGCCGACATGCTCGGAAGAATCGACGTGCTCGTGAACAACGCCGGTTATGGCCTGATTGGCGCGATCGAAGAGGCGACCGAGGACGACGCCCGCGCGATCGTCGACACGAATCTCCTTGGCCCGCTCTGGCTGAGCCAGGCTGTGATCCCCGTCATGCGACGCCAGGGTGTCGGGCACATCGTCCAGATTTCCAGCGTGGGCGCGGTCGGCACGATGCCGATGCTCGGGCTCTACAACTCCACCAAGTGGGGACTGGAAGCGTTCAGCGAGGCAATGGCCGGCGAGGTTGGACGCTTCGGCATCCGCGTCTCACTGATCGAGCCAGGAGCCCTCGATACCGACTGGGCTGGCGCCAGCATGCGATTCAGCGCACCGTTGGACGCCTACGAGGCGCAGCGGATCGAGACGTTCGGGACGGCAGAGGTTCCCTGGCCATCAGGGGGAGAGCCGGCCGGCGGAACGGCCCCACGCGATGCCGCGATGGCAATCCTCGAACGGGCGTCCGCAACCGATGACCGCAGACTTCGGGTGCTCATCGGTGATGACGCTCCCGAGCAGGTTCGGCAGGCCCTCGATCTGCGCCAGCAGGACTATGCCCGCGATCTCCGCTACGCGGGGGCGGCCGGATAGTGAACGTCGATGCGACGACGTGCCTATGAAACCGTGGGCGGCTGGGTTGAGCGACCTGACCACTCTGTCATGCGGTCGACTGGTACGTCGGCGCGGGCTGAGAAGCGGCCCCGTCGACGACGCTGCCGCACCGGACTTCGCGCTATATCTCACGTCGCGACCGCACTGGGAGAGCCGGCAGTCGGAGTCGGTTGCGTGGCCGGACGTTCGTCTGCCCAGAACCGTCGAGCTCGCTATCCGCGCTGCCTCTCGGCACAATGCAGGCAAAACCCCCTGGCACCGCAAGTTCGTGCGTGAGGCGCAGCTATCGCTCTGACCCACAATGGTGGTTTGCGGTCTCTTTGAGAGTGGCCGGTCGTGGACGATAGCGTTTCAACATGAATCTCTTGGGGTCGCGCATAGGGGACGATCCAATGGAGATGCGACGCGAACCATGACGCCTGATGCAGGGTTCGAGAATGGTGGTGAATGACGCTCGTTCGCGCCACGCGTATCGTGGACTCATGACTGATGATCCGCAAGAAGTCGGCGGCCCAACGAGCAAACCTCGTTGGTGGGTCACCTTCACTACTGTGATGTTCGCTGGCTGGGTGTTGGTGCTGGCCACTGAGTTGCTGTTCAGATGGATGCGTAACCCGAGCAACGGCTCGCTGCAGCTGAACGTATCCGCATGGGGCGCCATCTGCGCGTGTGCGTTGCTCGCGATGATGCTGAGAAGGCGTAACTGGAGTCCATCGCGTAAAGCAGTGGCGATGGCGCCACTCGCCGTCACCACGGCCGCTCTTCTCTACTTGCTCGTGGATGCTCTTGTCAGCAGGTGAGGCTTCGGGCGAGGTCGATCCAGAAATTGTCCGCATACGGTTGGATTCGCTGCTCGCTCAATGTTCGCAAGGATTGGTGTCATGGAACAGCCCGGATTGCCGTTGGCAGACTCTGACGTCACTGCTCTCATGCGTCTTCAGCGGATCGCCTATCTCGTTGAGGCCGAGCTCATCGGAGACGATCGTATTCCGGTTCTTCGCGAGACGGAAGCTGAGCTCCGAACTGCGGACCTTCTCTGGATCTTCGATCGTGACGACAATGGGACGATACGAGGCGCGCTCGGTTTTCGCGCCGACCATGGCGAGGTCGTCATTCACCGGTTGATCGTAGACCCGGAGTGTCATCGCCGGGGGATCGGTACAGAGCTCGTGCGGAAGGTCCTGACGATCGCTCTTCGAACCACTGTTTCCACCGGTCGTCAGAACCAGGGAGCTCGAGCGCTCTATGAGGGGCTGGGGTTCACGCACATTGATGACAGTGAGGCGATCCCTGGCCTCTGGGTCAGCAATTACGAGTGGATACATTCGGGAACGACTCAATAATGGTCATTCACCTGACTGTATACGAGAATCGATGATTCAAGCGTGAGTGACGTCGCGCAATTTGTAGAACTCGTTTTCTTTGTTTTTGGCCCACACCTGCCATGAGTGCGGCAGGATGAATTCGTAGAGGTGCATTGGTTCATCTTCCCCTCGGACGGTGCGACGGTGCCTCCACCGTCGCAGCTCACTCAGGTCTCAGCAAGGATTGAGTTGCTGAGACCGCCTCGGGTGATCGTCGAAGGCTTGGCTCGTGGGGTCGTAGGCATCATCCAAAAGGTTGAGATTTAGTTCAATACTGCTCGCGATGCCGTAACGGACGGTGCCTGGTGGAGTTGGTGGCATGGCAGTTTCTCGTGCGCATGGATCATTTTCCGACCGGTTAACCTCGCGGGGAGGGGCGTGGGTGTCGCTCGGCCTTGTCCTATTAATCATGGTCGCTCTATTCGGTGTATTTGGATCAGCGAAGGCACCGGCGCAGAACGCTCTAGCGCCGGCGGGGGCGGAGTCCACGCGCGCGAGTGAGTTGATGGCTAAGTTCCCGAACGCGGACCGTCAGTCCGTGCTCGTCGTCGCGGCCCGCGATGACGGCGCGAAGTTCTCCGAGGGCGAGGTCGAGGATCTCAAGAATCTCCTCCCAGTACTCGACGCCAACGCCGATGTCGACGCGGAGTCGACCGGGCCAATGGTGAGCGATGACTGGAAAGCCGCAGTCCTGATCACACCGATCAAAGTCGGTGAGACGAACACGGACACGGCGGCGGTGATCAAAGAACTGCGCGAGGATATTGTCGACCATACGCCGGTAGGCATGTCGCTGCTGGTGACTGGCGGGCCGGCGTTCGGCGCGGATGTGGCGGCCGCGTTCGAGGGCGCTGACTTCACGATGCTGCTCGTGACGATCCTGATCGTCGCGATCCTCCTCATCGTCACCTACCGGTCGCCAGTGCTATGGCTGATCCCGCTCGTCGCGGTCGGGCTCGCGGACGGGCTCGCGGGCCGCCTGACCGCCGCGGCAGGCGCGGCATGGAACCTGCAGTTCGACGCGGGCATCATCAGCGTGCTCGTGTTCGGCGCAGGCACCAACTACGCGCTGCTGCTGATCTCCCGTTACCGAGAGGAACTCCAGTCGACGCAGAACCACCGGCAAGCGCTCAGCACGGCATGGCGGAAGACAGTTCCTGCGATCCTGGCGTCGAACGTGACGGTCGTGCTCGCCTTGCTGACGCTCGTGCTAGCGGTGATCCCCGGCACGCACGGGCTCGGGATTTCATCCGCAATCGGGCTGCTGATCGCTCTCGCCTCGGTCCTGTTCTTGCTGCCGCCGCTGCTGGCGGTGTGCGGTCGGAAGGTGTTCTGGCCGTTCGTGCCCAATCCGGGCGACACCCGCAAACAGGGTGGCGCGTGGCGGAAGATCGCGACGAGTGTCGTGAAGCGTCCGGTAGCGAGTCTCCTTGCCGGGGTCGCGCTGCTCGCGGTGATGGCAACCGGCTTGTTCGGGACCTCGGTCGGGCTCGATCAGATCGAGAAGTTCCGGGTGCAGTCCGAGTCTGCGGCGGGGCTGGAGGTTCTGTCGGATCATTTCCCTCCTGGTGAGGCGCAGCCGATCTTCATCGTCGCGAACAGCGCGGAGGCCGTCGCCGTGGTTACGGCGACGAACGACGTGGAGGGTGTGGTTCGCGCCCACCCGGTCGGCGTCACGGACGATACGGCGCTCACGAAGATCATGGTGACCAGCGAATACGCACCGAGCACCGAGAAGAGCCTCACCCAGATTCGGGAACTGCGCGTCGCGGTGCACGAGCTGCCGGGAGCGGATGCAGTCGTGGGCGGCGCGGTCGCCACCGATCTCGATGCACGCGCTGGGAGTCAGAGGGACCTGTGGCTGATCGCACCGCTCGTACTCGCGGTGAGTTTCCTCGTGCTCCTGATCCTGCTGCGTTCGATTGTCGCCCCGGTGCTGTTGCTCCTGGTGAATCTTGCCAGCGCGGTCGCCGCGATCGGCGCCGGTGCGTGGCTGAGCCGGGTGCTGTTCGGTCAGCACGCGCTCGATCTGCAGGTGCCGCTGCTGGCGTTCCTGTTCCTCGTCGCCCTCGGCATTGACTACACGATCTTCCTCGTGCATCGCGCCCGCTCCGAGGCTGCGGTCCGAGGAACGCGGGAGGGGATGGTCGAGGCGATCGCCCATACCGGCAGCGTGATCACGAGTGCGGGCATCGTTCTCGCGGCTGTGTTCGCAGCTCTCGGCGTGCTGCCGTTGGTCACGCTCGGACAGCTCGGCCTGATCGTCGGGGTAGGCGTGATCGTCGACACCCTGGTCGTGCGCACGGTGATCGTTCCGGCGATCTTCACGCTCGTCGGCGACCGCATCTGGTGGCCTAGGAAACCGGGCCAGGGAGAATTGACGCATGAACCTCGTGAACGCGTCACTGACGCGTACTGACCCGATGGGAGCGGCCGGTCCCACCATGCGGGCGATGGAGATCGGCCAGCACCTCATCGCCGCCGTCCTCACCTTGATTGGAGCGATCCGCGCAATCGGCGACGGCACGCCGGTCCCAGCTGCAGTCGTCGCGGGGCTCGCGACTCTCGCCTGGCACACGGCCGGCACGATCCTGCCGTCCCGCGCTCGCTCCCGGCAGATCGTCGTGTGGTGGCTCGTGGGGTTCGCATTGATCTGGGTCGCGTCCGTCGCGGTGTCGGCGGAGTTCGTGTGGATCGCATTCTTGCTCTGGTTGCTCGCCGGGCACTTGCTTCCCGTCCCGTGGGGGTTGCTGTTCTCCGGGCTGGTGCTCGCGGTGGTCATCGTCGCCCCGGTCTTGCATCACGGCACCACGAGCTACGCGAACGTGTTCGGGCCGCTCATCGGCGGGATCTTCGCGTTCGGGATTTCCCGCGGCTACCTCCAACTCCTCCGGGATGCGGCCGAACGCGAGCGCCTGCTGGCCTCCCTCACGAGAGCGCAGCGGGAAATGGCCGATCTTCAAGATGAACTCGCCCTCGTCCAACGCGAATCGGGCGCGGTCGCCGAGCGCACCCGCATCTCCCGCGATATCCACGACACCATCGCGCAGGCGCTCTCCTCAATCCGGCTCCTCGCCCACGCCGGCGCAAACCGCACAGAGGATGTTGACGCTGCAAGGACCCTCGAACAGGTCGAGACACTCGCCGGCGACAGCCTCGCCGATGTTCGGCGCATCGTAGCCGCACTCGCGCCTGCCGAGCTCGAGGACAACGCTCTCGCGGCGGCGCTCCGCCGTATGCTCGACCGCGCAGAGGACGAAACAGGCCTCCGCACCGAGTTGCACGTCGATGAAGCACTCCCCGCCCTCTCCACCGAGGTTGAGGTCGCACTGCTTCGTACCGCACAGTCCGCGCTCGCGAACGTGCGCCTGCACGCTGACGCCAGCCGGGTCGTGATGAGCCTGATCGATTCGGGCTCCACGGTGCGACTCGACCTCATCGACGATGGTGCCGGGTTCGACGTCCACGCATGGGAACAGGGCATCGAACCCGGACCGGAGGCGTCGAGCTATGGGCTCAGATTCATGCGCGCCCGGCTCCGTGAACTCGGTGGCGGCCTCGACATCGAAAGTTCCCCAGGGGAAGGCACCGCAATCTCGGTGCACCTCCCGATCCACCACATCACCACGACGCAGGCTTCCGGCAGTGAGCCGACCGCAGAGGAGACGCCATGACCACGACCGTACTGCTCGTCGACGACCACCCCGTCGTCCGCAGCGGACTCCGCGCCGTCCTTGACACCGACACGGTGCAAGTTGTCGGCGAAGCCGCCACCGGTGAAGAAGCCCTCACCCTCGCCGCCCACCTCCACCCCGACGTGGTGCTGTGCGACCTCCGCCTCGGCGCCGGCATCGACGGCGTACAGACCACCGCCGCACTTCGCGCCCTCGACCCGGCCCCTGCCGTGCTCATCCTCACCACCTTCGACCGCGACGCCGAGGTCCTCGGCGCAATCGAGGCGGGCGCCGCGGGCTACCTCCTCAAAGACGTCGCACCCGAAGTGATCATCGAAGGCATCCACCGCGCTACCAAGGGTGACATGTTCCTCGCCCCCGATCTCGCAGGGCGAGTCCTGCAGGGCATGCGGAACCCGCTGCCGCGCCTCACCGACCGGGAGCTCGAGGTGCTGCGCCTGATGTCAACGGGCGCGGCGAACAAGGACATTGCCCGCACCCTGTTCGTCACCGAGGCGACCGTGAAAAGCCACATCGCGCACATCTTCACCAAGCTCGACGTCGACAGCCGCTCCCGCGCGGTCCATCTCGCCCAGGAAACGGGCCTCATTTGAGCACGCAGATGTCACTCTCTGCTCGTTTGCCTGAGGGTCCGTTCACGCAGCACGGCCTTGCCCACACGCGCCTGCTCACCCCCGGGTTCATGGTGCTCGTCATCGAAAAGGACTACACGATTCCACGCGGCTCGAAGCTGCTCGCCTGGTTCTTCTGGCTCTCCAACGCCAGGCGCCGCGCCGCCCGAGAAGCCGATTGAGCTTTGGCCTCATCATTTTCGTCGCATTCAAGTCGCGGCGGGGAGACCTTTGTGGTGGTCCCCGCTCACGGTCAGGTCTCGCGAAAAAGGCCGGAGGAGGGAATCGATGGACACTCGAGAAGGTTAATGTTCGGTCTGACCTGTTTGAGGTGAGGATCTACGACCTGATCGGCAAACAGCGGACCGAGATGTCTCGACCTCTTCAAGTAAAGGCTCCCACCGCGATCGCAGTGGGAGCCGAAGGAGTAGGGCGTGCGGGACTTGAACCCGCGACCGATGGATTATGAGTCCAGTGCTCTAACCAACTGAGCTAACGCCCCCTGGGCAACCGTTTCATCTTAGCCGCGGCGCGCATCGATTTCGAGCTCGGCGGCCGCCTGCGGATTCTGCACGGGTGCAGGGATCTCACCGGGGTCGTAGCCCGCCCCGATGAGGGAGGCGGCGCGCTCCGTGTGCTGACTGAAGTCGAGCATGTCCGTGCGAAGTCCGAGGTCTCGGTCGACGTGCAGGGCCATGGAGTGCGCCGCGTTGCGCACGTCTCGCGCTTCGATCGCTCGGAGTACGGCGCCGTGGTCGAGATGCATGGTTTCGATCGTGGTGCCCAGGATCACCCGGCCCTGCGTGCGCGCGCGCTGCAGAACGGAGATGACGCCGAGATACAGGTCGAGCAGCAGTTTGCTGCCGCTCGCCTCGACGACCAGCAGGTGGAATGAGCCGGGGGTCGTGCTTTGCTCGCACGTGATGACTTCGTCTCGTTCCGCGTGCTCGTCGCGGAGGACCGCGGCGCGCAGCACCTCGAGCTGCGTTTCGCTCCGGTGCACAGCAGCGTGCTGAGCGGCCTCGATCTCGAGGGAGCGCCGGTAGACGAGCACCTCTTCGAGGTCGTGGTCTCCGAGGAATTCGGTGAGCAGCGTGCTCACGGGAGTTCGCGAACGCACGAACGTGCCGACGCCGGGCACGGTCTCCAGCATTCCAAAGGCGGCGAGCGAGCGAACCGCTTCGCGCACGGTCGATTTGCCGACGCCGATGAGCTCCATCAGCTCGGGCTCTCTGGGGATGAGGTCGCCGACGGCCCACGCGCTCGACGAGATTTTCTCGCGCAAGTAGTCGAGGGTGTCTCGCGCCTTCTGCGAGCCCCGCACGGGAGTGGTCATAGCGAACCTCTGGAACCAGGGGATGGATGGTGGGTCAATGCTATCGGACGCGGAATGGGAGAGGAGTGCGCCGATATGCGTGGCGGTGGAACGTTTCGCGTCTCGATGGACGGGTGGCCACATCAGATGTACAGGGCGCCGAGTGATAGCGTGCTGCTGATACCGCGCGTCCAAGCCTCGCGCCTGGCGTTCGGCGGAAGCGATCAGGAGTACGAGCACTCAGTGCTCACGTCAGAAGGGAAGCCGCATGAACGAGGGAGCCCGGCCGCAGGTCGACCACCGGCACGTCGCCGAGGAGATCAATGCAGCGACGAACTTCACGATGTACGCCGTGTTCAAGGAGCACCGCACCCATGCAGACGGGCGGGTTTCAGGGAGCACGGGGGCAGCGCCGGGCAGCGTGCCGGAGGTGCTGGCGGCCCTTGAACGCATCGACGGGCTCGTCACCCGCGGCTGGTACGACATCTCCGGCTTCCGGGCCGACGCCGACCTGCTCGTCTGGTGGTATGCGCCGACGACGGACGCGCTGCAACTCGCGTACCGAACGCTCTGGGAGTGGAGCCGGGGGCGCCTCTCTCCTGTGTGGTCGAACATCGGCGTGCACCGAGCAGCAGAGTTCAATCGCGGCCACGTGCCGGCGTTCCTCGCCGGTGACGCGCCGAAGGAGTTCTTGTGCGTGTACCCCTTCGTGCGCGGCCGCGACTGGTATCTCCTTCCCGACGCCGATCGTGGCAAAATGCTCCGGGAGCACGGCATGGCAGCACGGGATTACGGCGACGTGCTCGCCAATACGGTCGCGTCGTTCGCTCTGGGCGATTACGAGTGGTTGCTCGCGTTCGAGGCGGATGACCTGGTGCGCATCGTCGACTTGATGCGCGAGCTGCGTGCCACCGAGGCGCGGCGTCACGTGATCGAGGAGACGCCGTTCTTCACCGGCCCGCGCCGATCCGCGGAGCTGCTGCTCGGCCGCGTCATCGGCTGACAATCCCGCGCTTCATCTGGGAAATCCGGGCGTATTAAGGGAGCCTTGCCTTCCTTGCGCACGTGAGAAATCGGCGTAATGTGAAGGTAATCAGTCACACGAACGAAAGGGATCCACTCGATGTCTACTAAGCAGATCACTGTTCCCGCAGCTCAGGGCGACCTCCACCGTCCCTCCGGTGTGGCTCAGTACCTGACCCCCGTCGTGCACGACCTCATCGCGCTCGCCGTGAATGGCAAGCAGGCTCACTGGCACGTTCGAGGCGAGAACTTCATCGGCGTGCACGAGTACCTCGACACCGTGGTGTCGAATGCGCAGAACGCGGCGGACACCGTCGCTGAGCGCATCGTCGCTCTGGGCCTCCCCGTCGACGCACGCCTCGGCACGGTCGCGGCGCGCGCGACCACCCCCGAGTTGAGCGACGGTTTCCAGCAGTCGAAGGTCACCGTGCGCGAGGTCGTCGCCCAGATCGATGCGACGCTCGCAACGGTGTACGCCGCGGTGAAGGGGCTCGACGACGTCGACCTCGTGAGCCAGGATGTGGTGATCGCGATCGCGCAGGAACTCGACAAGGATCGCTGGTTCCTGTCGTCGCACTTCGCAGAGTAGTTCGCGGTCGCCGGTTGCGGCGTCCTCTAGGAGCGGGCGTGGTCCTTTGGGGCCGCGCCCGTTTTTCGTGTCATCACATCAGATGAATGTGTGGTAAATTCCCCGTGTAAGGGGAGCCTTACTCAAGTCCTATCTTTGAGGAAGGTTCGTAGCCGATGGTCGGAACGTTGATGATCGGGCTCCGTGAGGGGCTCGAAGCGGCGCTCGTCGTCAGCGTGCTGCTCGCGTACGTCACGCAGCTCGGTCGGCGGGATGTCGCCCGCAAGATCTGGTGGGGAGTCGCTGCGGCGATCCTGCTGTCCTTCATCGTCGGCGGTGTGCTGACGTTCGGTGCCTATGGTCTGTCGTTCCAGGCGCAGGAGATCATCGGGGGATCGCTCTCGATCCTCGCCGTCGTCATGGTCACCTGGATGGTGTTCTGGATGTTGCGGGCCGCGCGCGGCCTGAGCGCGGAGCTCCGTGGGCAGCTGGATCGCGCCATTGTCGGGGGAGGCTGGAGCGTCGCAGTGCTCGCCTTCGTCTCCGTCGGCCGCGAGGGCCTGGAGACTGCGTTGTTCATCTGGGCCACGACTCGCGCGAGTCAGCTCACACCGCTGCTGGGATTCGCGATCGCCGTCTCCGGAATCGTCGTCGCCGTAGTACTCGGCTGGGCGCTGTTCCGGGGGATGATCCGGATCAATCTCACGAGGTTCTTCAGATGGTCCGGAATCCTGCTCATCGTGTTCGCGGCCGGCGTGCTCGCGTACGGAGTGCACGACTTGCAGGAGGCCGGCGTGCTGCCCGGGCCGTTCGCGGAGGCGCCTCCGGGAGCCGGTGCGTTCGCCGCCGCATGGTTCGGTGATGCCGCGTGGGCTTTCCGCATTCCGCACATCATCGCTCCCGACGGTTTCCTCCGCGCGCTGCTCAAGGGGATCTTCGGATTCTCTCCCGAGATGACCAAACTCGAGGTGATCGCTTGGTTCGCGTACCTCGTTCCGACACTCACGCTCTTCCTGCGCGCGTCCTTCGCCCAGGATCGCCATTCCCGTCAGCTTCGCGCGGCCGCCGCAACGGCGCCTGTGCTCTCGAAAGGAACTCCGTGACACACGTTCTCACCCTCCGACGCGCCTCCGGCGGACTGCTCGCCGTCGCAGCCGGCGCTCTCCTGCTCACGGGCTGCGTGCCGAACGCCGCGCCGAGTGCCGACGCGATCGCCGTTACGGCGAGCGACTCCGGTTGCAGTGTCGATGCAGCCGAAGCGGCCAGCGGGACGGTCACCTTCAGCGTGCAGAACGACGGATCGAAGGTCAACGAGTTCTACGTGCTGGGCAGCAACCAGCTCACGATCGTCGGAGAGGTCGAGAACATCGCCCCCGGATCGAGTCGCGATCTCACGGTGCAGGTGGGTCCGGGCGACTACTACACCAGTTGCAAGCCCGGGATGATCGGCGCTGGCGTTGGGCAGGCCGCGTTCACGGTCACGGGGGACGCCCTCGAGACGACGCCGGAGAACGAGGCCGTCGTCGCGCAGTACGTGGGGTACGTCAAAGCTCAGAGCGAAGAGCTGCTGCCCCAGGTGCAAGCCTTCGTCGATGCGTACGCTGCGGGGGACGATGCGGAGGCGAAGCGTCTCTTCCCGCTGGCGCGCATCAACTACGAACGCATCGAACCGACCGCCGAGCAGTTCGGCGACCTGGACCCCAAGATCGACTACCGCAAGCCAGGCGCCGACGAGGAGGGAATCGAGTTCACCGGCTTCCACCGCATCGAGATGGACCTCTGGAATGATGCCGCTGTGGCGAACGGCGACTACCCGGGCGACCCCGACTTGACGCCGCTCACCCCCGAGGAACGCGCGGAGCTGGGCGAGAAGCTCGTGGCCGACGTCACGGAGCTGAAGGAGAAGGTCTCGTCACCCGACTTCACGTTGACCATCGCCGATATCACCGAGGGCGCCAAAGGTCTGCTCGACGAGATCGCGGCGCCTGATGGCAAACTGCCCGGTGAAGAGAACGAGTTCTCGCATACCGACCTCTACGACTTCACGGCGAACGTCGAGGGCGCGCAGGTCGCTTTCGATACCGTGCGCGAGACGGCGGTGGCCAATGGTCATGCCGACCTCGTCGACGAACTGGACCAGCGCTTCGAGGATATGTTCGCCCTGCTCGCCACCTATGGCGACTACGACGACGGCTTCGTCTTCTACGACACGGTGCCGCAGTCGGAGCGCAATGAGCTCGCCGCGCAGCTGAACGCGCTCAGCGAGCCCCTCTCGCAGCTCACCGCGGCGGTCGTGGCGAGTTGACACGATGACTGAAGCATCGCCCGGTGCGGAGCCCCTCCGCCCGTCCCGCCGAAACCTCCTCGGGTTCGTCGGGGCGGGCGTCGCCGGGCTCGCCGCGGGGGCTGCCGCAGGTGGGGTCGCCGCGTCGATCGCGCATACCGGCGGAGGCGCGGCAGGCGGAGGCGGGAGCGTCGTCCCGTTCTTCGGGGCGCACCAAGCTGGCATCACCACTCCAGCTCAGGATCGCCTGCACTTCGCGGCCTTCCGCATGCTCTCGGGCACCACGAGGGACGACCTCGTCGCGCTGCTGCAGGAGTGGACGACGGCCGCTGCGTCGCTCACGAGCGGGCGCTCGATCGGGACTGGGAGCGAACCAGACAATGCGCTGCTGCCTCCTGACGATACCGGCGAGGCCGAGGGGCTGCATGCGGCGCATCTGACGCTCACCTTCGGTGTGGGGCGCGCGCTCTTCGACCCGCGCGACGGGATCGACGATCCGTACGGTATCCGTGCACGGCTGCCGCAGGCGTTCGAGCCGCTGCCGTCCTTCGCCTTCGACTTGCTCGAGCCGGACCAGAGTGACGGTGATCTGTGCGTGCAGGCCTGCGCAGACGACCCGCAGGTCGCCGTACACGCGATTCGCAACCTCGCCCGCATCGCAGCGGGCAGTGCGCACCTGGTCTGGAGTCAACTCGGGTTCGGGCGAACGTCGTCGACCACCCGAGCGCAAGACACCCCGCGCAATCTGTTCGGCTTCAAAGACGGCACGGCGAACGTCATGTCGGAGGAGCGGGAGGCGCTCGACGAGTTCGTCTGGGCGGGGAGCGAAGCGCCCGCGTGGATGAACGGCGGGAGCTACCTCGTTGCACGGAAGATCCAGATGACGATCGAGACCTGGGACCGAGCGTCGCTGGGGGAGCAGGAGCGGATCATCGGCCGCACCAAGCTCGCTGGAGGCCCGCTCTCTGGCGGCGATGAATTTGCCGCAGCGGACTTCACCGCTGCGGATGCGGTGGATACCGCGTCTCCTGCCATCGACATGGCCTCGCACCTGCGCCTGGCGCATCCGACGAACAATGCTGGGGTGCGCTTGCTGCGTCGCGGATACAACTACGTAGACGGATCGAATACTCTCGGACAGTTGGGTGCCGGGCTCTTCTTCATTTCCTACCAGCGCGATCCTGCAGCGTTCGTGCGCGTCCAGCGGTCGCTGAAGTCCGATCTCCTGAACGAGTACATCAGGCACATCGGCTCGGGTCTCTGGGCGGTGCCGAGAGGTGTACGGCGGGGTGAGTACCTGGCTCAGGCGCTCTTCGAGTAGGTCGGTGCGCCAGCAGGGGGTTCGGGGGGCATCGCCCCGCGATGCCCCCGACGGGAGTCCAGATACTCCTCGACGAACCGGCCGAGCACCATGTGCGACGCGCGAACGTCCGCGGCCTCAGCGGTCGCGATGATGGTGTCGACCTGGGACGGTTCGAAATAGCCGTGCCCGGCGTACGAGCGCACCCGCGAGGTGAACGCGGCGGTGTCGAGTTCGGGGTGGAATTGCGTCGCATACACGTTCTCGCCCACACGAAACGCCTGTACGGGGCAGGTCGGCGAACTGGCCAGGACCGTGATGCTCGGAGGCACCTCGCTGATGGCCTCCTTATGCCCGACGAAGGCATCGAACGAGGGCGGGAGCTCGTGCAGAAGCGCGTCGGTGCGTCCTGCCGCCGTCAGGCTGATGCGGACCGCTTGGGAGGGTTCGCCATACGTCCGGTCGACGCGGGCTCCCTGGTGGGATCCGATGGTGCCGACGCCGTAGCAGACTCCGAGGAACGGGAAATCGCGACGGACGACGTCGTCGAGCAGGGCGGCCAGCTCGCGTTCGACGCGTCGTTCCGTCGCCGACTTGCGATCTTCCGGCTCGCTGACGGTGAACGGGCTTCCCGCGAGGATGATGCCGGAGTACCGCGCGAACTCGATCGTGCCGATCGGTGCGCGATCGGCACGAATCCATTCGAGCTCATCGGGCAGCAGGCCGGTCAACCGGCAGTACGCGGCGTGCTCATGCGCCGCGACGTCGTCCTCGCCGCGCGTGGTGATGAGCAGGAACGGCTTCATCCTTCTACCGTACCGCGCGCGAGGCGGACGCCGTCCACGCCGCGTCATCCGCGGTCACGGGCGACCTCGCCCCCCGGTCCTACTCGTACGAGCGGATCGCGAGGACCGCGTTGTGACCGCCGAAGCCGAACGAGTTCGAGATCGCGAGCTGGGGCCCGTCGCCGAGCGACTGCTGGTCGCTCGAGACGGTGAGCGGGATCTCAGGATCCTTCGATACGAGGTTGATCGTGGGCGGGGCGATGCGGTGCTGCACCGCGAGCACCGTGAAGATCGCCTCGAGCGCACCCGTGCCGCCGAGTAGGTGGCCGGTCGCGGCTTTCGTCGCCGATACCGGGATCTCGTTCACGCGGTCGCCGAAGACGTTGCGCAATGCGGTGTACTCCGCGATGTCACCCACCGGCGTCGACGTTGCGTGCGCGTTGATGTGCGTGACGTCGTCAGCGGTCGCGCCCGCCTGCTCCAAGGCGAGCTCGACGGCGCGGCTCGCACCCTTGCCTTCCGGGTCGTTCGCGGTGATGTGGTACGAATCCGCGGTCACTCCGCCGCCGGCGATCTCGGCGTAGATCTTCGCGCCGCGTGCGAGCGCGTGCTCTTCGGTCTCGAGCACGAGCGCGCCAGCGCCCTCACCCATGACGAAGCCGTCGCGATCGGTGTTGTACGGGCGCGACGCCGTAGCGGGGGAGTCGTTGCGCTTCGACAGCGCCTGCGCCGAGTTGAAGGAAGCGAGCGTGATGGGGTGGATCGCGGCTTCAGCCCCGCCAGCGATCACGACATCGGCGAGCCCGAGCTGGAGATGCTCGTATGCGTTCGCGATCGACTCGGTGCTCGATGCGCAGGCCGAGGCGACCGTGCGCGCGTATGCACGAGCCTCGAGGTGCATGGATACGGCTGCGGCGGGAGCGTTCGGCATGAGCATCGGAACCGTGAGCGGCATGACGCGGCGCGGGCCCTTCTCACGCAGGGTGTCCCAGGCGTCGAGGAGGGTCCACAGGCCGCCGATGCCGGTCGCCCAGTCCACGCCCAGGCGCTCCGACTCGACGCTCGGGCTGCCCGCGTCGGCCCACGCCTCGAGCGCGGCGACGAGAGCGAAACGACTCGACGGGTCCAGGCGCTTTGCGACGGGACGCTCGAGCACCTCTGCCGGGTCGACCTTCGCCGTGCCGGCGAAACCGACTGCGAGGCCGTACTGCTCGACCCAGTCGTTCTCAAGCGTGCGAACTCCGGATTCTCCGGCGAGCAGTGCTCGCCAGCTCTCGGGAGCCGTTCCGCCGAGGGGTGAGGAGGCTCCGATGCCGGTGACAACGATCTTCTTCGTCATGATGTTCGTGCTCCGCGTTCTGAGTGGGGCTGAAGTCGAGGGAAAGTTGAGGGAGGAGCGAGCGCGGCGGGCCCTGTCGGGTGGACGTGTCCGTTGACCGCCGCGCTCCGCTCGATACCGCGTGCTTAGGCCTGAGCCTTCACGATGAAGTCGACGGCGTCGCCGACGGTCTTGAGGTTCTTGACTTCCTCGTCGGGGATCTTGACGTCGAACTTCTCCTCTGCGTTGACGACGATCGTCATCATCGAGATCGAGTCGATGTCGAGGTCGTCCGTGAACGACTTGTCGAGTGCGACGACGTCCGCCGCGATGCCGGTCTCATCGTTGACGAGCTCGGCCAGACCTGCGAGGACCTCTTCATTGCTGAATGCCATTGTGTGTTTCTCCTTGATCGGGGTTTCGGTCGGTGAAAAGTGTATGTCGCGCAGCGGGGTGCGCGGGTTCGACGCGCGAGGGGAGCGCGTCGTGGCGGTGTCAGGGAATCTCGATGACCTGGGCGCCGTAGACGAGGCCTGCACCGAATCCGATGGTCAGTGCGAGCCCTCCGGAGAGCTCGGGCCGTTCCTGCAGCAGCGCGTCCAGCGCGAGCGGAATCGATGCTGCTGAGGTGTTCCCCTGCATCTCGATGTCACGGGCGATGGCCACCGACTCCGGCAGCTTCAGCTGCTTGGCGAACTCGTCGACGATCCGCATGTTGGCCTGATGGGGGATGAAGGCGGCCAGATCGGAGGCCTCGATACCGGAGGCCTCGAGCGTTTCGCGCGCGACCTTCGCCATCTCCCACACGGCCCACCGGAACACGGTCTGGCCGTCCTGACGGAGTGTCGGCCACGCGACGACTCCGGGGTTGCTGCGGTACTCCTCGAAGGTGGACGTCACGCGAATGGCGTCCCACTTCTCGCCGTCGGATCCCCAGACGGTCGGGCCGATGCCGGTGTGGTCGCTCGGGCCGACGACCACAGCGCCGGCGCCGTCGGCGAGCAGGAAGGAGATGCTGCGGTCCGTCGGATCGACGATGTCCGAGAGCTTCTCGGCGCCGATGACCAGCACGTTGCGGCACACGCCCGAACGCACGAGTGCGTCTGCCTGCGCCACGCCGTAGACGTACCCGGCGCACGCGGCTGAGATGTCGAAGGCCGCCGCCGGTGTGAGGCCGAGACGGTGAGCGGCGAGAGATGCCATCGAGGGAGTCACCGCGACGTTCGAGATGGTCGCGATGATGACTCCGTCGATCTCTGCGCGATCGAGACCCGACCTCTGAATCGCGGATTCCGCCGCCTCGACGGCGAGGTCGACGGCTCCGATCGAACGGCTCGCGCGTCGCCGCTGCACGATGCCGGTGCGCTGGCGGATCCACTCATCGGAGGAGTCGATCGGGCCGACGAGATCGTCGTTCGGGATATCGAGGTCGCCGCGTGCGGCGCCGATGGAGAGGATGCGGGAATGAGCTGGGCCCGAGGGCTGCACGAGAGCAGGCATGTGCACGGTTCCGTTTCGGTCAGGCAGCGGGGCCGGTGACGAGTGCCACGGCCGCGTCGAGATCATCAGGGGTCTTGATGGCGACAGCCGGCGTGCCCTTGAGCGCACGCTTCGCGATGCCGGTCAGAGCGCCGGCGGGCGCGAGTTCGACGAGGCCGGTGATGCCGGCCGCTTCGAAGCCCGCCATGCAGGCATCCCAGCGCACTGGGTTCGCGATCTGAGACACGAGGAGGTCGACGAAACGACCCCCGTCGGTGACGCGCGAGCCGTCGGCGTTGGTCCAGAGCGGATGACGAGGATCGGTCGGCGTCACGCCTTCCGCTGCCTCGCGCAGCAGGGGGATAGCGGACGCCATCGCATCGGTATGGAACGCACCCGCGACCTGGAGAGCGATCACGCGCGCTCCGCGCGGCGCATCGGCGGCGAGGGCGTCCAGGGATGCGCGGCTTCCGGCTGCGACGATCTGTCCTCCGCCGTTGCGATTCGCGGGGGTGAGGCCGTGCTCGTCGATCTTGGCGAGCACATCGGCTTCGCCGCCGCCCACGACGGCCGCCATACCGGTGTCGGCGCGGGCGGCGGCATCGGCCATCGCGCGCCCGCGGACCGCGACGAGACGCAGCGCCTCGGCCTCGGTCAATACGCCGGCCGCTGCCGCTGCGGCGAACTCGCCCACCGAGTGGCCGGCGATCCCGGCATCTGCGATGGAGACGCGAGCTGACAGTTCCCGCCAGGCGAGGAGGCTCGCAGCGACGATCAGCGGCTGCGCGATCGCGGTGTCGCGAATCGTGTCGGCGTCGCTCTGCGTGCCGTGGGCGATCAGATCGACGCCCGCGTGCTCCGAGGCCTCTCCGAGGAAGTCGCGGGCGCCCGGCAGCTCGAGCCAGGGGGCGAGGAAGCCGGGGGTCTGGGAGCCCTGTCCAGGGCAGGCGATAACAATCACGTGTTCCAGTTTCTCAGATCATGGCCGTGCAGCCTGCATATTTCCGACCACACTTTGTGGATTTCTTTGTGGAATCTCGTCAGAGGCGTCGCCGTCATCGGCCACGAGGGCTCGCTAACGCGACCCTTCCCGCTTCGGAGCCGGGGCGCGGCGGCCGTGCTGCGCGATCGACCCGGCGATGAGCGCGGACTGCAGAATGAGGGCTTCGCGCGCACCGGTGGCATTCCACCCGATGACGTCGGAGACCTTTTTCAGGCGGTAGCGCACCGTATTCGGATGAACGAACAGCTCTCGTGCGGTGGCCTCCAGCGACCTTCCGTTGTCGAGGTAGCACCAGAGCGTCTCGAGGAGCTCGCCAGAGTGCGCGGCGAGCGGTTCGTAGATCTGCTCGATGAGGGTGCGTCGTGCGAGTCCGTCTCCCGCGAGCGCGCGCTCGGGAAGGAGATCGTCGGCCGCCACCGGGCGGGGTGCGTGACGCCACGAGCGTGCGACGGCGACCCCGGCGAGTGCCGCTCGAGCGCTGCGCGATGCATCCACCAGATTCTCGACGGTGGGGCCCAGCACGAGCGGCCCATCCGAGAACCCGTCGGCGAGCCGTTGAGCGATCTCGAGGAATGACAGCCGCTCGGCAGCACCATTGGCCCCCGGCTCGGGGAGGGGCGCGTCGAGGCGTCCGAGCACGAGCACGAGACGTGTGCCCTGCAGGCCGATCAGCACATCTGCGCCCGCGTGGCGAGCCGAGCGTCGCAACTGGTCGACGTCCACATAGCGTTCTGCGGTGCCGACGAGAACGGCGGCCTCTCCATCGCCGTGCCAACCGAGCGCCGCGATTCGACTGGGCAGCTCGTCATCGCTCTCGCCCGTCAGAATCGAGTCGACGACGAGCGCTTCGAGGCGGGCGTCCCAGAGCCCGCGCGCCTCCGCTGCTCGCGCATAGACGTCGGCGGCCGCGAAGGCCACGTCGCGCGAGTAGTGGAGCACGGCCTCCCGCAGCGCCTCGCTCTTCGGCGCCACGCGATCCTCCACCACCGAGACCACGACCCGGATCAACTGCAGGGTCTCCTGCAGACTGATCGATCTGAGCAGCTCGCGCGGAGCGGCGCTGAAGACGTCGGACGCGATCCAGGGCGTCGACGTCGGGTCTTCGTACCACTGGATGAACGAACTGATGCCGGTCTGGGCGACCAGCCCGATCGCCGATCGCCGGCTCGGCGGCATATTCCCGTACCAGGGGAGTGTGTCGTCGAGCCGGGTGATCGTGCGGGTCGAGAGCTCACCGGTGATCGTGCGGAGCCACGCGAGCTCCTGCGCTTTCGTTCGATCCATGGGCGTGGCGTCGGGCTGCATCGGGGCGTCCGTCAGGACTCCCCGCCTGCGCCGCCCGTCGAGCCGGCGTTCACGTCGCCGAGGCGATACTGCTCGGCAGCGCGGCGAGGCACGTCGGCGTCGATCTTGCCCTGCAGCGCGAGACGCTGCAGCACCTTCACGACGACCGATTCCCGGTCGATGCCGAAGTAGCGACGCGCCGCTGCGCGAGTGTCGGAGAACCCGAAGCCGTCGGCGCCCAGCACCGAGTAGTCGTTCGGAACGAACGCGCGGATCTGCTCGGGCACCTGGGTGGCCCAGTCGCTCACGGCGACGACGGGTCCCTCGGAGCCTCGCAGCTTCTCGGTCAGGTACGGCACCCGCGGCTCGTCGCCGAAGTTGCGGAAGTTGTGATCCTCCGCTGCGACGCCGTCACGACCGAGCTCGGTCCAACTCGTGACGCTCCACACATCAGCGGCGACGTCCCAGTCGCGGGCGAGGATCTGCTGCGCCTGGAGCGCCCACGGCACGGCCACGCCGGACGCGAAGATCTGCGCACTGTGCGTGCCGGACTCCGCGGCGCGAACCTTGTGGATGCCGCGGACGATGCCCTCGACGTCGACGTTCTCGGGCTCAGCAGGGTGCACGATCGGCTCGTTGTAGACCGTCAGGTAGTACATGACGTTCGGATCCGGGTGCTCTCCGCCGTACATGCGCTCGATACCCGAACGCATGATGTGCCCGAGTTCGTAGCCGTACGCCGCGTCGTACGAGACGACCGCGGGATTGGTCGCGGCGAGTGCGATCGAATGGCCGTCGGCGTGCTGCAGCCCCTCGCCGGTGAGCGTGGTGCGGCCGGCGGTGGCGCCGATCACGAAGCCGCGCGCCATCTGATCGCCGGCAGCCCAGAATGCGTCGCCCGTTCTCTGGAACCCGAACATCGAGTAGAAGATGTAGACGGGGATGAGGGGCTCGCCCTGCGTCGAGTACGAGGTGCCGACCGCGGTGAACGCGGCGGCGGCGCCCGCCTCGTTGATGCCGACGTGGATCAGCACGCCCTGCGGGCTCTCCTTGTACGCGAGCAGCAGCTCGCGGTCGACGGAGACGTAGTTCTGCCCGTTGGGGTTGTAGATCTTCGACGTGGGGAAGTACGAATCCATGCCGAAGGTACGGGCCTCATCGGGGATGATCGGCACGATGCGCGGGCCGAACGACTTGTCGCGCATCAGGTCCTTGAGGAGGCGAACGAAGACCATCGTCGTCGCGGCCTCCTGCGTGCCGGATCCCTTCGCGGCGATGGCGTACGTCTTCTTCTCGGGCAGCGCCAGCTCGGTGTGCTTCGTGCGGCGCTCGGGAAGGTATCCGCCGAGCTCGCGACGGCGCTCATGGATGTACTGGATCGCCTCGTCATCGTTGCCCGGGAAGTAGTACGGCGGGCGGTACGGATCGGCTTCGAGCTGCGCATCGGAGATCGGAATGCGCATGGTGTCGCGGAACGTCTTGATGTCGTCCAGCGTCATCTTCTTCATCTGATGCGTCGCATTGCGACCCTCGAAGTGCGGGCCGAGCCCGTAGCCCTTGACCGTCTTCGCGAGAATGACCGTCGGGCGACCCTT
The DNA here is from genome assembly GCF_039530485.1 of Leucobacter alluvii. Taxonomy (NCBI): domain Bacteria; kingdom Bacillati; phylum Actinomycetota; class Actinomycetes; order Micrococcales; family Microbacteriaceae; genus Leucobacter; species Leucobacter alluvii. Next base: position 571,299 of record NZ_BAAAOP010000005.1, read on the forward strand.
GTGCGCGAGCGCTGCGGCGTACGCCGCGTAGACCTTGCGGTAGTCGTGACCGCCGCGGCGGAGCTGCCAGATCTGATCGTCGCTGTAGTCGTCGACGAGATGCATGGCGCGCTCGTCCTTGCCGAAGAAGTGGTTGCGAATGTACGCGCCGTTCTCGGCCTTGTACGTCTGGTAGTCGCCGTCGGGCGTCGTGTTCATGATGTTGAGCAGCGCGCCGTCGACGTCGCGCTCAAGCAGATCGTCCCACTCGCGACCCCAGATGACCTTGATGACGTTCCAGCCGGCGCCGCGGAAGTAGCTCTCGAGCTCCTGGATGATCTTGCCGTTGCCGCGGACCGGACCGTCGAGGCGCTGCAGGTTGCAGTTGATGACGAAGGTCAGATTGTCGAGGCCCTCGTTAGCTGCGACCTGGAGCTGGCCGCGGCTCTCGACCTCGTCCATCTCGCCATCGCCGAGGAAGGCCCAGACGTGCTGGTCAGAGGCGTCTTTGATGCCGCGGTTCGTGAGGTACTTGTTGAGCTGCGCCTGGTAGATGGCGTTGATCGGACCGAGTCCCATCGACACCGTGGGGAACTGCCAGAACTCGGGCGCCAGGCGCGGATGCGGGTAGCTGGGAAGGCCGCCGCCCGCGTGCGACTTCTCCTGACGGAACCCGTCGAGCTGGTCGGCGGTGAGCCGCCCCTCGAGGAAGGCCCGTGCGTACATGCCGGGGGAGGCGTGCCCCTGCGCGAAGATCTGGTCGCCGCCGCCCGGGTGATCCTGACCGCGGAAGAAGTGGTTGAACCCGACCTCGTAGAGAGAGGCGGCCGACGCGTACGACGAGATGTGACCGCCGACGCCGATGCCGGGGGCCTGCGCGCGGTGCACGGTCATCGCCGCGTTCCAACGGATCCACGAGCGGTACTTGCGCTCGAGCTCCTCGTTGCCCGGGAAGTCGGGCTCGTCGTCGGAGGCGATCGTATTGACGTAATCGGTGGTCGGCACCTGGGGCACGTTGAGGTGCAGCTGCCGCGAGCGGTCGAGCAGGCTCGTCATGATCTCGCGGCCGCGCCCTGCGCCCCGCTCTTCGACGACCGCGTCGAGGGACTCGCGCCATTCGGCGGTCTCCTGCGGATCCTGATCTTCGTTCCCGCTTGCGTAGGGATCCTGCGTGTTGACGGCCAAGATTGTGCTCCATTCACCATGAGGCGTGCAGGAGCCAGAACCGCTGGTTGGTGCGTCGGCGCGCTGCACGAAAGGCGCCCGCTGGATTCGCGGGTGTGGCTCCAGACTATCGAATTTGTACGAAGGATCATTCAGCCGACGCCCATCGTGTGTGATTTCAGCACAATCCGCACGGTGTTCGGTGTTTGGCTACAGTTGGTCGCACTGCATCGCGATCGGGTCGATCGGCCGGAATAGGAGTCCTTATGGTGCTCGCTGCGGGTGCGCTGGCGCCCGATTTCACGCTGTCGGATCAGTTCGGCGCGGAGGTCGCTCTGTCTGAGCTGCTGCTCGATGGTCCCGTCGCGCTGGTCTTCGTGCCGTTCGCCTTCTCGCGCATCTGCACCGCGGAGTTCGCCGAGCTGTCTGCGAGCCAGGGCCTGTTCGCAGAGCACTCGGTGCGCTTGATCGGCGTCACGGTCGATTCGGTGTGGACGCTGCGAGCCTGGGCCGAGCACGAAGGATTCGAGTTTCCGATTCTCTCTGATTTCTGGCCGCACGGCGCTGTCTCGCGCGCGTACGGCGCCTTCGTCGAACGCACGGGCGCGGCCTCGCGTGCGAGCGTACTGATCGGTCGCGACGGACTCGTCGCCGCGTCCTTCGAATCACCGGTGGGCGAAGCTCGCCCGCTCGCCGACTACGGCGACGCGCTTCGAGCCCTCGCTGCGGAATGACGAACGCCAAGTGCGCCGTGAGCCTCCCGATTTCTCGGCGGGCAGGGGATTCCCCTAAGCTATGGGGTGCTGCAACGCGGCATCGGGCCTGTAGCTCAGTTGGTTAGAGCATCTCGTTTACACCGAGAGGGTCGGGGGTTCGAGTCCCTCCGGGCCCACCATCACCTACCTCGGCAGTGCCGCTTCGATCGCCGACACGATCGAGGGGTCGTCGGGTTCGACGGTGGGGCGGAAGCGTGCGACCGACCCGTCGGGAGCGACCAAGAACTTCTCGAAGTTCCACTTCACCCGCCCGGCCTTGCCGTCAGCATCCGGGATCTCGCGGAGCTGCTCGTACAAGGGGTGCTTGCGACGCCCGTTCACTTTCACCTTCTCCATGAGGGGGAAGGTGACGCCGTACGACGTGGAGCAGAACGTCTTGATCTCCTCGCCGTCACCGGGCTCCTGATTCATGAACTGGTTGCAGGGGAATCCGAGTACGGTGAACCCGCGATCGCCGTACTGCCGCTGCAGGGCCTCGAGCTTCTCGTACTGCGGCGTCAGCCCGCACTTCGACGCGACGTTGACGACGAGCACCGCCCGGTCGGCGTAGTCGGCGAGGGAGACCGGGTCGCCGTCGATGGTCGTGAAAGAGATATCGCGAAGCTGCATGTCCACAGCCTAGGCCAGCGGCGCGACGGAATGAACCGGCCGCACGATACGTTGGGATCGGTGTCGGGGTGCGTTCGCATTCCGTTGAGTCTGAGAGAGGCACGGTGCGCATGAGTTCGGCCCCGGAGAATGCAACGGTGGGATTCGACGCGAGCGGGGTGACCGGCGCGGATGCGCTGAAACAGGCCTTCAGGGAACACCCCGCCGGCGTCGCACTCATCACCGCGATGACAGAGGATGGGCCGGTGGGGCTGACGGCCTCCAGCGTCGCCTCCGTGGGGATCGATCCGCCGGCAATCGCCTTCTCCGTCACGCGCGCCACGGGCAGCGCCGGCGGCGTGCTGAGCGCCGACACGCATCTCGTGCATCTCCTCGACTCGCGTCACGCGGAGGTCGCGCAGGCGTTCGCCGTGTCGGGCGCTGAGCGCTTCACCGCCGAGCAGGGCTGGTCGTCTCTCGCCACAGGCGAGCCGTACCTGCCTGCCTCGCGAGTCGCGCTGCGCTGCCGCCCGCTCCACACGCTCGGCGTCGGTTCCTCGGTGGTCGTGGTCGCCGAGGTGCTCGGAGCCGTGTTCGGGGATGCCGCTGATCCGATGGTGTACGTGGATCGCCGCTTCCACACGCTGCCCTCAGCCGAACGCCCCTAGCATCGACAGCACGACCAGAGGAGAACCGATGAGCGCATCGTCCGAATCATCCCAATCGTCCATGGGAAGCTACGTGACCGGAGGCGCCTTCGAGCGCGACACTCAGTACATCGAGGATCGCATCGTCGCCGACCCGGACGCCGTGGCCGCGTTGCCGGCGCCGCCGGGGTCGAAGATCGGCTCGCTCGGCTTCGGACTCTCAGAGGGGGCGGAAGCTTGGCCGGTCGAGCCGGGACGGTACCGCCTCATCGCGGCCGCGGCTTGCCCGTGGGCGAATCGCACGCTCATCGTGCGGCGATTGCTCGGACTCGAAGACGTCATCTCGCTCGGGCAGCCGGGGCCGGTGCACGATGCGCGGTCCTGGACCTTCGATCTCGACCCCGATGGCCGCGACCCCGTGCTCGGCAGCGAGCGATTGCAGGAGCACTACTTCAAGCGGTTCCCCGGGTACCCGCGCGGGATCACCGTGCCGGCGATCGTCGATGTGCCGAGCGGTGGCGTCGTGACGAACAACTATCCGCAGATGACGCTCGACTTCTCGACCGAATGGCGCGAGTTCCACCGGCCAGGGGCTCCCGACCTGCTGCCCGTCAAGCTCGTCGACGAGATGTGGCCGGTGATGGAGCGGATCTTCACGGAGGTGAACAACGGCGTCTATCGCTGCGGCTTCGCTGGCAGCCAGGAGGCGTACGACGCCGCGTACGTGCGGCTGTGGACGGCGATGGACTGGCTCGAGGAGCGTCTCTCCACGCGCCGGTTCGTGATGGGCGACGCCATCACGGAGGCCGACGTGCGCCTCTTCACGACGCTGGCGCGCTTCGATCCGGTGTATCACGGGCATTTCAAGGCGAACCGCAACAAGCTCAGCGAGATGGAGCACCTCTGGGGGTACGCACGAGATCTCTTCCAGACGCCCGGCTTCGGCGACACCATCGATTTCACGCAGATCAAGCAGCACTACTACGCCACGCACTCCGACATCAATCCGACGCGGATCGTGCCACTCGGTCCCGACCTCTCGAACTGGGAGACCCCTCACGGGCGCGAGCGTCTGGGCGGAGAGCCGTTCGGCGACGGCACGCCGCCCGCTCCGCGGCGCTAGCGCGGAACCGCGACGCCGACGGTGTCGAGGTTTCGCGCCTTGTCACGACGTTCGACGGCGATCCCGGCGAGTGCGAGCGCCATGCCGATGACGCCGAGCACGACGCCGACCCAGCCGGGTGCGAGATAGCCGAGGCCTCCGGCGATGGCGAGTCCTCCGAGCCATGCGCCCAGGCTGTTGCCGACGTTGAACGCGGCATGGTTGATGGCGGCGCCGAAAAGCGCCGCTTCCCCTGAGACGCGGATGAGGCGCGACTGGATGGACGGCATGAGAACCGACGACGTCACGCCGAGGAGGAACGTCGTCACGATGAGCCCAACTGGATGCCAGGCGACGAGGGCGTACGCGATGAGCACGGCGATGAACGAGCTGAAGCCGAAGACGATCGTGCGGGTGAGATCTTTGTCGCTCGCCCAGCCGCCCGCGAGATTGCCGATGGTCATCCCGAGGCCCAGACCGGCCAGCACCCACGGCACCGCCGCCTCCGGAAGCCCCGTGAGCCGCGTCGTGACCTCGGCGATGTACGAGTACACGGCGAAGAACCCGCCGAACCCGATGGCACCGACACCGATCATGATCCACAGTCGGTAGTTGCGGAGCGCCGAGAGCTCGCGCATGGCACTGCGCGACGGGTTTCCGGGGAAGCGGGGGAGAAAGGCGACGCACAGCAGGAGCGTCGCGGTGAAGATCACCGCGACGAGCACGTACGCCCAGCGCCATCCGGCGACCTGGCCGATCCACGTCGCGATCGGAACGCCGACGACGTTGGCGACAGTCAGGCCCGAGAGGGCGAGCGCGATCCCTCTGCCCTGCATTCCCGGGCCCATGATGCGAGCGGCGAGAAGCGACGCGACTCCGAAGTAGGCGCCGTGCGGCAGCGCAGCGATGAAGCGCGCGATCGCGAGCGATCCGAACGTCGGCATGAAGACGGAGGCGATCGTGCCGAGGATGAAGAGCCCCAGGAGGAGGAAGGCGAGCTTCGTCTGCGACATGCGGGCGGCCAGCACCGCGAAGGTGGGTGCGCCGACCACCACGCCGAGCGCATAGGCGGTGATCAGCCAACCCGCTCGCGCGATGACCGTGTCGGGCGACTCGGCGAAACCCGGCAGGAGGTCGTGGGCGATCTCCGGGAGGAACCCCATCGTCGCGAACTCCGTCACGCCGATCCCGAAACCGCCGAGCGCGAGTGCGAAGAGCGCGAATCCGCGGCGAAGCGGCGTGAGGTGGGTCATCGAGAGACGCCTTCCCGGAAGTGTGCGGAGCGACGTGCGCGACGCCGAAGTACTGCCGCGTCACGGCGACCCAGCAAGACTACCGGGTGGATCTCACCAGCCGCGCGCCAGCCAGTTCTCGAGGGCGGGCTGCTCCGATGCGATCGTGGTCCCTGCTCCATGGCCGGGCCGCACGGATGTCTCGCCGGGGAGCGGGAACAACCGTGTGCTGATCGAATCGATGATCTCGGGAAAGCTCGAGTACTCCCACCGGGTCGCGCCGGGACCGCCCTGGAAGAGCGTGTCCCCGGAGAAGACCGTCTCGAGCGAGGGTGCGGCGAAGCAGACGGAGCCGGGCGTGTGACCCGGGGTGTGGAGCGTCGTCAGCTCCACACCCGAGACCATGAACGAAGCGGCGTGGGCGAGCTCGATGTCGGGAAGCCGGGCGCCGTGCGTCCCGCTCCAGAGGAACAGGTCATCGGGATGCAGGTGGATCAGGGCGTCGAGGCGCTGGGCGAGTTCGACCGCAGCATTGACGTGATCATTGTGACCATGCGTGAGGAGGATGCCGAGGGTCTCGCGATCGCCGACAGCTTCGGCGATCGCGCCGGCGTCATGGCTCGCGTCGATGATGACGACCTGTTCATCGTCCCCGACGATCCATACGTTGTTCTCGATGGGAAACGCCTCCGGCTCAGCACCGCCGCGATCGACGAGGATCGTGCCCTGAGTCGTCACGCACTCGACCCGTACTTCGTTCATCGGTGCAGGCTCCTGTTCCTGAGACGGTGCGCTATCCACGGGTGATGACGACCGGGCACGGCAGCGCCTGGAGCACGCCGTGGCTCACCGAGCCCAGCAGCAGTCGTGAAATCCCGCCGCGGCCGCGGCTTCCGACCACGAGCAGCTCCGCGTGCTCGGCTGCCTGCACCAGGGCTGCGACCGGCGACGACTGGATGATCTCGCGGCGCACCTCGAGATCCGGGTATCGATGTGCGATGCCGGCGACGCCGATGGCGATCGCCTCCTCCGCCGCGGCGCGCTGAGCTTCGACCAGCTCTTCGCTCCAGAGGTACTCGAGTCCCGGGGTGAGCGGGGGCATCCACGCGTACACGGCGACGAGCGGAACCTCTCGCAGGGACGCCTGCTCGGACGCGAAAGCGATCGCCCGCTTGGACGCCTCCGACCCGTCGACGCCGACCACCACGGGGGCGTTCGGTCGCGTCTCGGTCTGGGGGATGACGGCGACAGGGCAGTGGGCGGTAGCAGCCACTTTCACCGCGCGCGTGCCGAAGAACGAACCCGAGAAACGCCCGCCCTGGTGCGCGCCGAGCACCACCAGGTCTGCCCGCTTCGACGCCGCCTCGATCTCGGCGATCGGGTGCCCGACAACGGCGGTTCCCGTGATGGTGCCGGTGAAGCCGAGCTCGCGGGCGTAGACCGTCTCGGCCTGCAGCATCTGCTCAGAGGCCTGCTGCGCTTCCGATAGAAACGCGACGCTCTCGGACAGGAACGAGTCGTCCGCCACATGTATGAGCTCCACGGCGGCGCCGCGCTCCGTGGCTCGCGCGAGGCCCCAGGCGAGCGCGACCCTGCTCTGCTCGGATCCATCGACTCCGATGAGGTACTTCTCAGACATGGTCTGTCCTTTCTCTCCGTTGATGTTCGAGTGAGCAGGGCCGCGAGCGACTCAGCTCTCGAGTACCGGAAGGTGGACCGGGTGGCCACCCGCGAGGTGCTCGATGATGCGCACGACCTGGCAGCTGTAGCCGTACTCGTTGTCGTACCAGACGTAGACGACCGCGCTGTCTCCAGTCGCGATGGTCGCGAGGCCATCGACGATGCCGGCGCGGTTGGAGCCGACGAAATCGGTCGAGACGATCTCGTCCGACTCGACGTAATCGATCTGCGTGCGCAGCGCTCCGGTCAGCGAGACCTCTTCCAGGGCGGAGTTGATCTCTTCACGGCTGGTCTCCCGCTCGAGCTGCAGGTTGAGCACGGCCATCGACACGTCGGGCGTCGGCACTCGGATCGCGTTGCCGGTCAGCTTGCCGGCGAACTCGGGGAGCGCCTTTGCGACGGCTTTCGCAGCACCGGTCTCGGCCAGCACCATGTTGAGGGCTGCCGAGCGACCACGTCGAGCGCCCTTGTGGAAGTTGTCGGTGAGGTTCTGGTCGTTCGTGTACGAGTGCACGGTCTCCACGTGCCCCCGCGTGACGCCGAAGCGGTCGTTGAGCACCTTGAGCACGGGGGTGATCGCGTTCGTCGTGCACGAAGCGGCGCTGAGGATCCGCTGGTCATCGCTGATGGCTCCGTGATTGACGCCGTAGACCACGTTCAGCAGCTCGCCCTTGCCCGGTGCGGTGAGCAGCACGCGCGCGATGCCGGGGTTCTCCAGGTGCTGCGCGAGTCCGTCGGCGTCGCGCCAGCGGCCCGTGTTGTCGACGAGGATCGCGTTCTCGATGCCGTACTGGCCGTAGTCGACGCTCGCCGGGTCGTCCGAGTAGATCACCTGGATCCGCACGCCGTTCGCCAGGATGACGTTCTCGTCTTCGAGCACCTTGATGGTGCCGTTGAAGGGGCCGTGGACCGAGTCGCGCTTCAGCAGGTTCGCGCGCTTCTCGAGGTCGTTCTCGGCGCCGCGGCGCACGACGATCGCCCGAAGGTTCAGGCCGTTGCCGCTGCCCGTGTGCTCGATGATGATGCGGGCGAGCAAGCGGCCGATCCGGCCGAAACCGTAGAGAACGACGTCGGTGCCGCTCCCGCCTGCAGCGGCATCCGCGGCGGGCAGCGTCTCGCTCAGATACGCGTCGAGATCGTCGCTGCCCGAATCCCGGAACGCCTTGGCGAGGAGCGCGAGGTCGACGGAGGCGGGACCGGGCTGAATGCGCGCCAGAGCCGTCACGATGGCCGAAGTCTCGACGAGCGGCAGTTCGACGTCATCGATCTTCCGAGCGAAGCTGTGGGCCCGGATGATGTCGATGGGCGATCGGCCGACGAGGCTGCGACCGTGCACGGACATGACGACGTCGTGGTCCCGGTACAGCTGGCCGATGAGCGGGATCATGCGCTCTGCGAGCTCCTGCTTCGCCTTCCACGCTTCGAGGTGATCGTCAGCACGCTGGTTCATGTGAACGGAGGGTTCCTTCCTGAGGAGTACACGAGGGATCGGCCTGCCCGCCGGAGACGTTCGACGTCTCGCCTCCAGTATCCCACGGGTGTGCGACGAACGCGCCCGGCGCGCGCATGACGCTGTGTGACAGGCGGATTTCGGAGCCCGGCGTCCGTCGCACATCCTGGGATGCGACCCCGCGGGCTGACGGCCCGCATCCCCAATCCCTACATTGAGGAACACTATGACGTTCACGAAGCGCGGCACTCTTGCCGCCTCGCTCACGGCGTGCGCTCTCGCCGCCGCCACCGTTCTCGCCGGGTGCTCGACCGGCGCGTCCGACGATGCCGCCGACTCGGGCGAAGGCTCCGAGACGGTCAAGATCGGCGTCGTCGGCGCAAGCGATCCGTACTGGCAGACCTTCACGGATGCCGCCGCCGACGAGGGCATCACCGTCGAGCTGATCGACTTCACCGACTACAACCAGCCCAACCCGGCGCTGGCCGAAGGCGAACTCGATCTGAATCAGTTCCAGCACATCCAGTACCTCGCCGACTACAACGTGTCGAACGACGACGACCTCGTATCCGTCGGCGCGACCGCGATCTACCCCCTCGCGGTGTTCTCGACGAAGCACGATGCGCTCGAGGACATTCCGGAAGGCGGCACCGTCGCAGTCCCGTCGGATCCGAGCAACCGCGCCCGTGCGTTGAACGTGCTGCAGTCGGCCGAGCTCATCGAGCTCTCCGATGGCGGCACACTCTTCTCGACGCCCGACGACGTGGACGCGGCGAAGTCCAAGGTCGAGGTCACGGAGATGGATGCATCCTTCACGGCGACGTCGCTCGCCGATGTCGATGCCGCGGTCGTGAACAACGACTTCGTCACCGACGCCGGCCTCGAGTTCTCCGAGGCCCTCTACCAGGACGATCCGAGCGACGAGGGAGCGAAGTACTTCATCAACATCTTCGCTGCGCGCGCCGACGACGCCGACAACGAGACCTTCAAAAAGCTGATCGAGATCTACCAGACCAACGAAGAGGTGCAGGCCGGCGTCGCTGAGAACTCGGGCGACTCCGCGATCCTGCTCGACACCCCGGCTGCTGAGCTGCAGGAGATCCAGGACGACGCAGAGGCGCAGATCGCCGAGAGCAAGGGCTGAATCGGCTCGCTGTTTCCGCATAGGATCGGGGCGTTCGGTTTTCCGAGCGCCCCGTTGCTATGAGACCCGAAAGGAGACGCGATGACCCGCGTCCAGATGATCGGCGTGTCCAAGCGCTACCCGGGGCGGGGCGCGAACGCCGCGCCCGTCGTCGCCGTCGACGATGTGACGATCGACGTCGCCTCCGGCGAGATCCACGCCATCATCGGCTACTCCGGTGCGGGTAAGAGCACGCTGCTGCGCCTGGTGAACGGGCTGGAGCACGCGAGCGACGGGCGGATCCTCGTCGGCGACGACGAGATCACCTCGCTTCGCGAGTCGAAACTGCGCGAGGTGCGCGGCCGCATCGGCATGATCTTCCAGCAGTTCAACCTGTTCCATTCGAAGCGCGTCGCGAAGAACGTCGAGTATCCGCTGGTCGTGGCCGGCGTGCCGGCTGCGGAGCGGAAGCGCAGAGTCGCGGAACTGCTCGAGTTCGTCGGACTGTCAGAGAAGAGCGGCGCGTTCACCGACCAGCTCTCCGGCGGTCAGAAGCAGCGCGTCGGCATCGCCCGCGCCCTCGCGACCAACCCGGGCGTGCTGCTCGCCGACGAGGCCACGAGCGCCCTCGACCCCCAGACATCGCGGGAGGTGCTCGCGCTGCTCAAACGGGTGAACGCCGAGTTCGGCATCACCATCATTCTCATCACGCACGAGATGGAGGTCGTGCGGGAGATCGCCGACCGCGTCACCGTCATGGACAGCGGCAGCGCGGTGGAGCAGGGCGACGTCTTCGACGTGTTCTCCGACCCGCAGTCGCAGACCACGAAGCGGTTCGTCGCGACGGCGCTGCCGACCGAGCCGCGGGCCGAACGGCTCGACGAGCTGCGAGAACGGCATCGCGGCAGGCTCATCGCGCTCACGTTCCGGGACGGCGATGTCGATCAGCCCGTCGTGTTCCGCACCCTCGCCGAACGCGGCGTCGGCGTGAGCATCGTGCACGGCGGCATCACCGATGTGGGCGGGCGGAGCTTCGGCAAGCTCACCCTCGAACTCATCGGCGACGATCTGAAGGTCGAGCACGCGATCGCTGCGCTCGCGCAGGAGACGGCTCTGGAGGTGCTGGCGTAATGGACAATCTCATCGAACTGCTCTCCAACGGCAAGTTCCTCGAAGCGACGATTCAGACGCTGACGTATGTGGTCATCGCCATGGGCCTGGGCGGCGTGCTCGGGCTCGTGCTGGGCGTGCTGCTGACGGTGACGCGTCAGGGCGGAGTGCTGCAGAGCCGTGGCGTCTACGTGGTGCTGAACTTCCTCGTCAACTTCTTCCGACCGATTCCATTCGTCATCCTGATCGCCGCGATCCAGCCGCTCGCCCGCGTCGTCGTCGGAACCGGCATCGGTGATCGCGCGCTCATCTTCGTGCTGACCTTCGCCGCGACCTTCGGCATCGCCCGACTCGTCGAGCAGAATCTGCTGACCGTGCCTCCGGGCGTCATCGAAGCATCGCGCGCCATGGGAGCCGGCCCGTGGCGAACGATACTGACGGTGCTGATTCCCGAGGGCCTCGGCCCCGTCGTGCTCGGGTACACCTTCGCCTTCATCGCCGTCGTCGATATGACCGCGATGGCCGGCGTGATCGGGGGCGGCGGGCTCGGAAATCTCGCGCTGCAGTACGGGTACCGGCAGTTCAACCCGTGGGTGACCTGGGCCGCCGTGCTGCTCATCATCATCATCGTGCAGATCGTGCAGCTGCTCGGCAATGTCATCGCGCGGAAGCTGCTGAGGAGGTAGCCGCATGTCCCAGACGCAACGATCGTTCGAGCTCGCCGATCTGCGAGCGGTCGCGGAGGAGCTGTGGCCGGGGGAGATCGCTGAGGGGTGGGACCGTGTCGGTCTCGTCTCCGGCGCAGACGCCGCACCGCTGCGCCGAGTGCTCCTCGCGGTCGATGCGGTCGATGCCACCGTGACGGAAGCGATCGAATGGGGGGCCGACGCCCTGCTCACGCACCACCCGCTGCTGCTCCGCGGGGTGCACTCCCTGGCCGAGGACACGGCGAAGGGGGCGCTGATCGCGCGGCTGATCCGCGGAGGCTGCGCACTGCTGGCCGCGCACACGAACGCCGATCAGCCGGCCGGCGGCGTCTCCGACGTCATCGCCGAGCGGCTCGGTCTCGTGGGAAGCTCGCCGATCGTGCCGCACGCGTCGGACCCGTCGATCGGCATCGGGCGGATCGGCGAGCTCGAGTCGCCTGAATCGTTGCGGGCGTTCGCGAATCGTGTCGCAGTTGCGCTGCCGGCCACGATCTCGGGGGTGCGGGTCTCGGGAGATCCTGATCGCTCCGTGCAGCGCGTCGCGCTCCTCGGCGGAGCGGGGGACAGCCTGCTCGATCACGCAGCTGTCCGCGGAGCGGATGTCTACCTCACCTCCGATCTCCGGCACCACCCGGCGCAGGAAGCCGTCGAAACGGGTGCTGTCTCCGGCGGGCCGGCTCTCGTCGACGTCGCGCATTGGGCGAGCGAATCGCTGTGGTTGGACGGAGCAGCCGACCGCCTCGCCGAGCGACTGCCAGGTGTCGAGTTCCGCGTGAGCGGCATCTGCACCGACCCGTGGACGTTCTCCGTCGGCGCCCGCCAGGCGTGAGAGCCGGAACCCGGCGGGGCCGGTAGGCTGGCACCCATGAAGGCCAGCCCGCGGCAGCAGCGACTCCTGCTCGATCTCCAAGACCTCGACAACACGCTCGCCCGTCTGCGGCGGAAGCGCGCGACGTTGCCCGAGCGGGCTGAACTCATCGGGTTGAGCGGCGACGCCTCCGACGCGAGAGCGAAGTACATGGCGGCGCAGCGCGAGCTCGATACGCAGAATGCTGACCTGGAGCGCATCGAGGCCGACGTCGCACTCGTGCAGCAGCGACGCGACCGTGACGAGCAGCTGCTCGCGGCGAGCACCTCGAGCAAGGAGGCGCAGGCGCTCCAAGCCGAACTGGAGACGCTGACCCGCCGGCAGTCGGAGCTCGAGGATCGCGAACTCGAACTCATGGAGGCGCAGGAACGCGCACTGCAGGCGTTCTCGCTGGCCGAGGAGCTCTTCGCAGGAGTCGACGCGCGACGCGCCGATATCGAAGCCCGTATCTCGGAGGCGGAGCAGCGGATCGATCGCGAGTTGGCGTCGAACGCTGAGGAGCGCGCCGGCGTCGCGGCCGAACTGCAGCGCGACGTGCTCGGCCTGTACGAGGAACTGCGCAAGCGCGTCGGGATCGGCGCGGCTCGTCTTCGCGGAAATGTCTCAGAGGCCAGCAATATGGCGCTCGCCCCCGCCGAGCTGAGCGGAATCCGTGCCGCAGCTCCCGACGAGATCGTCTTCTGCCCCGGCACGGGTGCGATTCTCGTGCGCGTCGACGAGGAGTAGGGCGCGTCGAGTAAGCTGATCTCTGGAATGGGTCGGTGAGACGATCGCGTCGGTTCCGCCGCCTCGGCAGCGGGACCGCCGAGGAACGTCCGGGCTCCTCAGGGGAGAACGGTGGGTAACGCCCACCCGGGGCAACCCGCGAGAAAGTGCAACAGAGAGTAGACCGCCTGGCGTGGTTCGCCGCGCTCGGTAAGGGTGAAAGGGTGGTGTAAGAGACCACCGGCGTTCGTGGTGACACGGGCGGCCAGGTAAACCTCGTTCGGAGCAAGGCCAGACAGAGGATGATGACGCGCCCCGCCGAGTCCTCGGGTAGGCCGCTAGAGAGTGCCGGCAACGGTACTCCGAGAGAGATGATCGTCACCGGCCGGTTCGCCGGCCGGAACAGAACCCGGCGTATGATCCGGCCCATTCCACTGCACAGCGCACGGGTGCGTCGTCCGAGGCTCCCGTCTCTCCGGCTTCAGTCGGACACGGTGAGTAGTTCGAAACCGTCCTCTCGGATGAGCACCGTGTGCTCGAACTGCGCGGTCACACTCCGATCCCGTGTCACCACCGTCCAGCCGTCGTCCCACTGCTCCCACTCGTGAGTTCCCAGCGTGAGCATGGGTTCCACTGTGAACACCATGCCCGGCTTGATGATGTCGCCGTAGGCGGGCGCCGAGTCGTAGTGCGGGACGATGAGTCCGGTGTGAAAGGCCGAGCCGACACCGTGCCCGGTGAAATCACGGACGACTCCGTAACCGAAGCGCTTGGCGTACGTCTCGATCACGCGGCCGATGACGTTCACCGCGCGTCCGGGCTTCGCGGCGCGAATGCCGCGCATCATCGCCTCGTGCGTGCGCTCGACGAGCAGGTCGACCTCCTCCGACACTCGGCCGACGCGGAAGGTGCGATTGGTGTCGCCGTGGAAGCCGTCGAGAAACGCGGTGACATCGACGTTCACGAGATCGCCGTCTCGCAGGACCGTGTCATCCGGGATGCCGTGGCAGATCACCTCGTTGACCGACGTGCAGGACGACGCGGGATACCCGCGGTACCCGAGAGTCGACGGGTAAGCGCCGTGAGCCGTCACGTACTCGTGCGCGACGCGATCGAGCGCTGCGGTGGTCGCACCGGGCGCGACCGCCTCCGCAACCGCATCGAGCGCTCCTGCCGCGATGCGACCCGCGGCTCGGATGCGGTCCACCTCGTCGCTCGTGTAGGTGTTGTCGCCCTCATACGCGGGCGGAGCAGCGAGGCCGACGTACGGCGGTCGGGTGATCGCACTCGGAACAGCGCGGGGCGCCGGTCGGGAACCGGGGATCAGGTGTCCGTGTGCGTCGAAGGGCATGCCTCTAGTCTAGGAAGTGCGGGAGGCGGAGCCGAACGCAGACGTCATCGAGTGCGCGCGAGCGCTGAGTGGAGGCCGACATGAGCAAGCAGGAGTGGGGAATCGAGGACCCCGCCGACACGTTCTGGTTCAATACCCGCACGGGTCAGGTCGAGGACGGGCCGCAGTCGCTCTCGGTCGATCGCATCGGCCCGTTCGCGACGCGCGAAGAAGCCGCACGTGCTGAGGAAATCGTCGCCGAGCGAGCTCGCAAATGGCGCGAAGAGGAAGCCGCCGAGGACTGATCGCGCCGTAACACGATTGTCACGGTCAGGGGATAGTCTGTGGCCATCGGCGGAGGCGGAGCGCGTATTTCGCGTGCGACGTGCCCGCAGACAGCAACGACGAACGGAGTAGGCGTGAGCAAGCAGCGCGATTTTGTTCTGCGCACCATCGAGGAGCGCGGTGTCAGGTTCGTTCGACTCTGGTTCAGCGATGTTTCGGGAACGCTCAAGTCGGTCGCGCTCGCGCCCGCCGAGGTCGAGGGAGCGTTCAGTGAAGGGATCGGCTTCGACGGCTCTGCGATCGAGGGACTGACGCGCGCGTACGAGTCGGACCTGCTCGCGGTGCCCGATCCGTCGACCTTCCAGCTGCTGCCGTGGCGCAGCCAGACGTCTCCGACTGCCCGCATGTTCTGCGACATCAGCACCCCGAACGGCGAACCGGCCGTCGCGGATCCGCGGAACGTGCTCAAGCGCACGCTCGCGACCGCCGCGGAGCAGGGGTTCAGCTTCTACACTCATCCCGAGATCGAGTTCTACCTGCTGAAGTCGAAGGAGTTCGACGCCCGCGGTCCGGTACCGGTTGACCGTGCCGGCTATTTCGACAACGTTCCCGGCGGCACGGCGCACGACTTCCGCCGCGAGAGCGTGAACATGCTGGAGGAACTCGGCATCTCCGTCGAGTTCAGCCACCACGAGGCGGGCCCGGGGCAGAACGAGATCGACCTGCGGTACGCCGACGCGCTCACCACGGCCGACAACATCATGACCTTCCGCACGGTCGTCAAAGAGGTCGCGATCGCGCAGGGAGTGCATGCGACGTTCATGCCGAAGCCGCTCGCCGGGCAACCCGGGTCGGGCATGCACACGCACCTCTCGCTGCTCGAGGGCGACACGAATGCCTTCTACGATCCAGGGGCCAGGTACCAGATCTCGCAGACGGGGCGCCGCTTCATCGCCGGCCTCCTGCGGCACGCGCCCGAGATCACCGCCGTGACGAATCAGTACATCAACTCGTACAAGCGGCTCTGGGGCGGAGACGAGGCGCCGTCGTTCGTCAGCTGGGGCCACAACAACCGGTCGGCGCTCGTGCGCGTGCCGATGTACAAGCCGGGCAAGGGCGACGCGGCGCGCGTCGAGTACCGCGGCATGGACAGCGCTGTGAACCCGTACCTCGGGTTCTCGATGCTGCTCGCCGCCGGCTTGAAGGGTATTCGTGAAGAGTACGAACTTCCTCCGGAGGCCGAGAACAACGTCTGGGCCCTGAGCGACGGGGAACGCCGCGCCATGGGCTTCGATCCCTTGCCGGCCAGCCTGGACCACGCCCTCGCAGTGATGGAGCGCTCGGAGCTGGTCGCGGAGACGCTGGGGGAGCAGGTGTTCGCCTACTTCATCCGCGACAAGCGCCGCGAGGTGACCGAGTACCACAGCCAGGTCACGCCGTACGAGCTCTCATCGATGCTCGACACCATCTGATCGGTCTACGCTGGACGAATGGCACGCGAGCATTTCACCGTCACTCTGTCGGAGATCGCCCGCGCCGGATTCCAGGATCTGGCTGACGCACGGGACGCACTGACGGAACTGGCAGAGCGATTGGCGCAACCGATCGCCCCGCTGCTCTCCGGACTCGCATCTGCGGCGGATCCCGACGCGGCGCTGCATCGCGTGCGGCAGCTCTCGGAACAGCACCGCGACGTGCTCGCGGCCATCGACTTCGACGACTTCGCACGGCTCTGCGTACTGGTGGGCGCGTCGCCCGCACTGGGGGATTTCTTCACGCGGCACCCGGCCCGGCTTCCTGAGATCTTGCACGAGGGCGGAGCGGTCATCTCGGCGGATGACGCGCGTGAGGAACTGCTGCGGGCGGTGTCGGATTGCGACACCGCAGAGCCGCTCGTCGCAGAGGCGGGGTGGATCGCGCTGCGCACGCGCTACCGCGAGCTGCTCGCGCAGCTCATGCTCTTCGATCTCTACGCCGGGCGTGACGGGCGGGCGGAGCAGGTCTTCGAGGCGGTAGCCGCGTCCCTCTCCGGCCTTGCAGCTGCCGCGATCGATGCCTCGCTCCACGTCGCGAGAGCGACGCTCGCAGCGGGTGCATCTGGCCCGGTCGTTTCGCCGGAACGAATGGATGCCCTGCAGCTCGGTATCATCGCGATGGGAAAGTGCGGCGCCGGTGAGCTGAATGTCGTCTCCGATGTCGACGTCATCTTCGTCGTCGAGAGCAGCAATGCCGATGCCCTCGACGGCGACGCGCTCATCCGTCTCGGCACCCGTCTTGCGAGCGAGGTGATGCGAGGCATCCATGATCCGGCGATCGAACCGCCGTTGTGGCAGCTCGACGCGAACCTGCGGCCCGAGGGCCGGCACGGGCCGCTCGTGCGAACTCTCGGCTCGATGCGCAGCTACTACGATCGGTGGGCGAAGGCGTGGGAGTTTCAGGCGCTGCTCAAGGCGCGCCCCCTGGCGGGCGACCTGGAGATCGCCGCAGCCTTCGTCGCAGACACGCGCCCGCTGGTGTGGACGTCGTCGTCGCGGGAGGACTTCGTCGGGTCCGTGCAGCGCATGCGCGAACGCGTCACCGAGCACATCGCCGATGAAGAGCTCGACGTGCAGCTCAAACTCGGACCCGGCGGCCTCCGCGACATCGAGTTCAGCGTGCAGCTCCTGCAGCTCGTCCACGGCCAGTACGACGAGAGCCTGCACGTCGCCGGCACGCTGCCGGCACTGCGAGCGCTCGTGGACGGCGGGTACATCGCGCGCAGCGACGGCGACTGCCTCGCGTCCGATTACTGTTTCCTTCGCGTGCTCGAACACCGTCTGCAGTTGCGCGACCTGCGCCGCACGGCGCTGATGCCGACCGAGGAGCACGAACTCCGAGTGCTGGCTCGCGCGACCGGCCTGGCGCCGTCCGCCGCGGAGCTCCATTCCCGGTGGTCGGCGAGAAAGCGAGAGGTGCGCCAACTGCACCTCAAGATCTTCTACGCCCCGCTGCTCAGCGCCGTAGCGTCCCTCCCCGAGGAGGAGCTCGTGCTCGGCAGCGACGCCGCGCGGGCGCGGCTCGCGAGCGTGGGCTTCCGGGATCCCGATGGCGCGATGCGCCACATGGCGGCGCTCACGCGGGGTACGTCCCGGCGAGCGATGATCCAACGAAACCTGATGCCGGTGCTGCTCCAGTGGCTCTCCGATGGAACCGACCCTGATTTCGGACTGCTCGCGTTCCGCCGGGTGAGCGAGGCGAATCGTGAGACCCCCTGGTATCTGCGACTGCTTCGCGACGGCACCGAGGCCGCTGAGCGCCTCACCCGAGTGCTCTCGAACTCCAGGTACGCCGCCGAGCTCCTCGAATCCATCCCCGAGGCCGTTGCGTGGCTCGAGCGCGACGAATCCTTGCAACCCATGCAGTTGCAGACGCTCTTCGACGAGATGCGGGCCATCGCCTCGCGGCGAGCCGGCATCGATTCCGCTGCGGTCGCGCTTCGAGCGGTGCATCGCCGAGAGGTGCTGCGACTCGCCATGGGGCGCATCGTCGGGGTGATCGACGATGTCGCGGTCGCCGCCGGTCTCGATGCGGCGCACACGGCCCTCCTCGACGCCCTGCTGCTCTCGGTGCGCGGCGGCACAGCCCCGTACGGCAGAGCTCCGGCGAACTCGGAATCGGGCGGTGAGGCGCCGCCCGCGATCGAGCTGGCGCTGATCGGCATGGGCCGGTACGGAGGGCGGGAGCTGGGCTTCGCGTCTGACATCGACCTCATCGCCGTGTTCCGTGCACCACCGGACGTTGCGAGCGACCGCGCCTCCCGGGAAGCCACCAGGCTGATATCCGAGCTGCGGCGAGCGGTCGCCGATCCTCGATTCCCGGTGGATCTCGATTTCGATCTTCGGCCCGAGGGCAAGAACGGACCCCTGGTCAGGAGCCTCGACGCGTATCGCGCCTACTACGCTCGCTGGTCGGTCACCTGGGAGGCGCAGGCGCTCCTGCGCGCACGACCGGTAGCAGGCGACGCGCGCCTGGGCGCCGACTTCGTGTCGCTCGCCGATGAGATCAGATACCCTCAGCACTTCGCCGAAGAACAGGTGCGCGAGGTGCGCCGCATCAAAGCGCGCGTCGAGGCGGAGCGTCTCCCGCGCGGCGCCGATCCCAAGCGGCATCTGAAGCTCGGTCCGGGCGGCATCAGCGATGTCGAGTGGCTGGTGCAGCTTCTCCAATTGCGTTCGGGCGCAGAGCACCCTGCGCTGCGCACGGTGTCGACGGTCGCGGCCCTCCAGGCGGCGGGCGAGGTCGGCCTCCTGCGGGAAGACGACATCGAACACCTGCTCGATTCTTGGCGCTTCGCGAGCCGGGTGCGCACGGCACTGAAGCTGTGGACCGGCCGCTCTTCGAATTCACTGCCCACGGGTTGGAACGACCTGGCGGGGATCGCGGGCGTACTCGGCATGTCCCGGACGCACACGTCTGAACTCGAGGAACGGTGGTTCGCAGTGTCTCGCCGGGCGCGCGCCGTCTTCGAACGGGAGTTCTTCGGATACGAGGATGCTCCTCGGTTCAACGTGACATGATCGGACGTCGCTCGACAGCGCCGAACGACGACAAGCAAAACGGAATTCGGACACCGTTCACCGAAAACGCTCGCGCAAACCTCACCGGAAGCGTAACCTGATCGTTATGCAGTATTTGCAAAGGTTCCTCGAGGCGCTGCTCGCTGAAGACGGCGCCGAGTTCGAGGACGAACTCGAGTCCTAGTCCCTTCGAACCGGTGCGACACAGCCGTCGCGCCGCTCTATCGCGCCCCGAATCGCCGCACGCGAGCAGGGGCGCTTCTGCGCCCACGACACCTCCGCAACGCACACGGCGGCCCCGCTCCTATGATCAGGAGCGGGGCCGCCGTACGAGCGCCTCGCGAGCGTTACACGCCGTAGTAGAGCTCGAACTCGAAGGGATGCGGCCGCAGCGCCATCGGGGCGATCTCAGCATCGCGCTTGAACGAGATCCAGGTCTCGACGAGCTCCTCGGTGAACACGTCACCTTCGAGCAGGAACTGGTGGTCCGCCTCGAGCGCGGCGAGCGCCTCTTCCAGCGAGCCCGGCACCTGAGGAATGTTCTTGGCCTCCTCCGGGGGCAGCTCGTAGAGATCCTTGTCGATCGGGTCCATCGGCTCGATGCGGTTGCGAATCCCGTCGAGCCCGGCCATCATCTGCGCGGCGAAGGCGAGGTACGGGTTGCCCGAGGCATCGGGCGCCCGGAACTCGATGCGCTTGGCCTTCGGGTTCGAACCGGTGAGCGGGATGCGCACCGCTGCTGAACGGTTGCCGGCAGAGTAGGCGAGGTTCACGGGGGCTTCGTAGCCCTTGACCAGGCGACGGTAGCTGTTGATCGTCGGGTTCGTGAACGCGAGCAGCGCAGGGGCGTGATGGAGGATCCCGCCGATGTACCAGCGCGCGATATCGGAGAGCTGGGCGTAGCCGTTCTCGTCGTAGAAGAGGGGCTCGCCGCCCTTCCACAGCGACATGTGCGTGTGCATGCCCGAGCCGTTGTCGCCGAAGACCGGCTTCGGCATGAAGGTCGCGGTCTTGCCCCACAGCTCAGCGGTGTTCTTCACCACGTACTTGAACTTGAGCACGTCATCCGCCGCCTTGACGAGCGTGTCGAAGCGGTAGTTGATCTCGGCCTGGCCGGGAGCGCCGACCTCGTGGTGGGAACGCTCGAGCTTCAGGCCTGCCTCGATGAGTCGCAGCGAGATGTCGTCGCGCAGATCCGCCTGCTTGTCGACGGGGGAGACGGGGAAGTAGCCGCCCTTCTCGTGCGTCGTGTTGCCGAGGTTGCCGCCCTCGATCTCGCGCGCGGAGTTCCAGCTCGCCTCTTCCGAGTCGATCTCGTACATCGTGCGGCGAGGAGTCGTCTCGTACCTGACCGAATCGAGGATGTAGAACTCGGCTTCAGGGGCGAAGAACGCCGTGTCCGCGACGCCGGTGGACGCCAGGTACTGCTCCGCCTTCTTCGCGACCTGACGGGGATCCTTCGAATAGATCTCGCCGGTACGCGGGTTGAAGATGTCGCAGATGACGATCAGCGTGCGCTCTGCGCGGAACTGGTCGAGGTACGCGGTCGAGACGTCGGGGATGAGCTGCATGTCGGATTCAGCGATGCCCGCGAACCCGCGGATCGAGGAGCCGTCGAACATCTGGCCGATTTCGAAGAAGTCCTCGTCGACCGTCGCAGCCGGGATGTTGAAGTGCTGCTGCACCCCGGGCAGGTCGGTGAAACGGATGTCGACGAACTTCACATCGGTGTCCTTGATGAAGTCGATGACTTCCTGCGGGGTGGTGAACATTCTGCTCCTCGGGTTCGTTCCGGCCGCGGATATCGGATCTTCACCGCGCCGATCGTGTGTCTCCACCTTAGGGGACCTTGATTTCAAAACCATGAGTCGTGTGTTTCACGGAGGTTACGCGGACCCGATGCACGATGCCTCGCGATACGGGTGTGTCAGGACCGGATCAGCACGGTTCCGGCGATCTTGTCGTGGAACGCGCGCTGATCCGAGTCCCAGACGAGCACCGGGACGACGAGGCAAAGGAGCACCGTTCGGACGATCGGCCTCCACGGCCCGACCCACCCGCCGGTGAGCGGTACAACGCGAAGCCCCACGATGCGATGGCCGAGCGACCCGCCGATCGTCGGGATGAAGACGATCTGCAGGATGGCGAACACGAGCACATTCCACAGTTCCGGGTGGGCGCCGCCGATGAGCAGGTAGGCGGGAAGCGCTGCGAGGCCCCAGTCGATGAGGATCGCCACGACGCGCCGACCCACCCGCGCCACCGATCTTGGTCCCTCGTCTGGGAGCCCGAGCCGTTCGCCGGGCCACTGGCTCGGCTCGAGTTCGCCGAAACGCTGGGGAGCTGAGGACGGCATGTATCAGCGCGGGCGCTGCGAGCGAACGCGGTTCGGGTCCATGCCCTTGGGAATGCCGACCGGCGAGCTCTGCAGTGACGACAGACGCGTGTAGACCGCCCCGACCTCGTTGCGGCTCATGACCGGCTTCAGCTTGACGAGCGTGCGGGAGAGCTTCGAGAGCGGGATGCCGTCGCCGTCGGGACCCACATACAGGTGGACGACCTCCACATTGCGGAGCGCCCGCTTCACCTTCCGCTCCTCATCGGCTGCCATGCGCTGCGTGCGCTGGCGCGAGCCCTCGGAGATCAGGACGACCCCTCCGCGGCCGACCACGCGGTACACGGCGTCCTGATTCCGGTTGATGGCAATCGGGGTCTCGGACCCGCGCCATGAACGGCGCAGGGCGCTCTGCACGACTGCGCCGACCGCGCCGGGTCGCCCCTCGATCTGGTCGTACGCAGTGCGCTCCGCGCGACGGCCGAGCACGATCATCACGAGGAGAATGCCGACGAGGATGCCGGTGACCGGCCACAGGATCCACGCGAACCAGCTGCCGGGCAGCAGCCAGGCGAGCAGTACGGACACCAGAATCGGCGCCACGAAGCACAGGAGCAGGATCCACGGCAGGTTCGTATCGTGCACCTTGGTGGTGCGGTAGATCTCGAACATCTGCCGAATACGTCCGCTGCGCTTCGCCTTTTCTGCTGCCATGCATCCAGGATATCGCGTCGCGGAGGTGAGGAATGACCCGGCTCGGACATTGAGGGCGCGCGTTCGCTCACAGTGGACCCCGAAGCGGCGGGCGGCGCGTCTATTCACAGAATGGAGCGCACAGCCGAACGGGCACACTCAGGGCCGGAACACTGATGGCGAAGACCTCGCGCGACGAGCCGGACCTCGCTCGGCGGGGCGGAGAGGAGGGTGCATCAGTGCGCACGAAACCGGGGGAGGCGTTTCGCCGAGCGGGCGCCGCGGCTCGACTCGCGGGGGAGCTGCTCGAATGGAGCGAGGCGGGGCTCAGTCGGCGGGCGGTCGGCCGGTGCGGGGTGCCCGACGGCGCCGAAGCCCGACACCGCGCGCGAGGCCATGACGCGGGGTGCGCTGCAATCGGCGTTCCGCGTCACGAGCTCGCGCGCATGATCGAACGAGCTGACACCGTCGGCGCGGCGAAGCTGCTGCTCGACGCGGTGAACGAGGCCATCATCGACCTCGCCTCCCGCGGGGCGGGCTGGCGACTCGACACCGCGCGCGAGTTACTCGGCGAAGCGGTGGAGCGCCGCATCACGCCGGCCGTGAAGCGACCGGCCGTGGAAGGTCCGGGGCCCGCGGGAGCGATGCCCGCTGACAACCGCGTGACCGAGCCCGTGGCGGCCGAGGAGCGCCCCCGCAACACCAAGGAGGGGCCGCGACCATCAGGAATGACGGACGCGACCCCTCAGGGGCGGCACGGTTAGATGCCGAGGTTCGCCTCGAACTGGCCGCCCTCCAGGCGCTCGCGCACCTGCGTGAGGAAGCGCGCCGCGTCTGCGCCGTCGACGATGCGGTGATCGTACGAGAGGGCCAGGTACACGGTCGAGCGGATCGCGATCGAGTCGCCCTCCGGTCCGGAGACGACCACGGGCTTCTTGACGACCGCACCGGTACCCATGATGGCTACCTGCGGGAGGAAGACGAGCGGCGTGTCGAAGAGCGCGCCGCGCGATCCCGTGTTCGTCAGCGTGAAGGTGCCACCGCTGAGTTCATCCGGGGTCAGCTTGTTGTCTCGGGTGCGCGCCGCGAGGTCAGCGATCTCGCCCGAGATCTCACTGAGATTCTTCGAGCCGGCATCGCGCAGCACCGGGGTGAGCAGTCCGCGCTCGGTGTCGACGGCGATGCTGATGTTCTCCGTCGACGGGTAGGTGATGGAATCACCATCGACCGTCGCGTTGATGATCGGGTACGTCTGCAGTGCTTCCGCCGCCGCGAGAGCGAAGAACGGCAGGAAGGACAGCTTCGAGCCCGTCTTCTCCAGGAACTCGTCCTTCTTCGCCTGGCGAAGCTTCGCGATGCGGGTGACATCCACCTCGACGACCGTCGTCAACTGGGCGGTGCCCTGCAGCGACGCGACGGCGCGTTCGGCGATGACCTTGCGCAGGCGACTCATCTTCTGCGAGGTGCCGCGAAGCTCCGAGACCTGGGGAGCAGGCGCTGCACTCGCGGGCTCAGCTGCAGCGGCAGGCTGAGCGGACGATGCGCGGTCAGCGGCAGCCAGCACGTCCTCCTTGCGGATGCGGCCTCCGACGCCCGAACCGCTGAGCGAAGACAGATCCACGCCGCGCTCGTGAGCGAGCTTGCGCACGATCGGGGTGACGTACCCCGCGTTCGAATCGGCCGAACCTGACGCGGTTCCCGCTGCCGGTGCCGGTGCTGCCGGGGCCTCGGTGGCTGCGCCGGCCTGCTCATCAGCCGGAGCCGGCTTCTCGTAGCCGGCGGTGCCCTGCGTCTCAGCCGGCGAGGAAGCCGCCTGCGCAGGCGACGCCTCGGAAGGTGCCGACTCCGACGGTGCGCTGGTCTCAGCCTCAGCGCTGGATGCCGATTCGGCAGCCGGCTCCGCAGCGGAATCGTCCGCAGGCTGCTCATCTGCGGGGGCGGTCTCCGCGGCAGGAGCGGCTGCGCCGCTTCCCACACGAGCGAGTTCTCCGCCGACCTCGACCGTTTCGTCCTCCTGCACGAGAATCTCCTGCAGCACGCCGGCGATGGGAGAAGGAACCTCGGTGTCCACCTTGTCGGTCGACACTTCGAGCAAGGGCTCATCGATCTCTACGGAGTCGCCCACGCTCTTCAACCAGCGCGTGACGGTGCCCTCGGTGATGCTCTCACCGAGTGACGGAAGCACGATGCTCTGCGAGTCGCCGGACGGCGATTCGGATCCCGCCGCTTCGGATGCGGGCGCCGACACCGGCTCCGAAGCCGACTCAGACGCGGGAGCCGATTCAGCAGCGGGCTGAGGAGCCTGCTCCGCTTCCTGGGGCGCTGCAGGCTCTTCTGCTGGTGCCGCCTCCGCCGAGCCGTTGCCGTCGCCGATCTTCGCAAGCACGGCACCGACCTCAGCGGTCTCGTCCTCCTGCACCAGGATCTCTTCGACGACGCCGGCGACAGGCGAGGGGATCTCGGTGTCGACCTTGTCGGTCGAGACCTCGAGCAAGGGCTCATCGACCTCGACGGAGTCGCCGACGTTCTTGAGCCAGCGCGTCACCGTCCCTTCGGTCACACTCTCGCCCAGTGCGGGGAGGACCACCGATTCACTCATCGTGCATTTCTCCGTTCGTTGATCAATCTTCTCGCCGCGCTCAGATTGCGTGCAGCGGCTTGCCGGCGAGCTTCAGCATCGTCTCGCCGATGGTCTCGTTCTGCGTCGGGTGTGCGTGGACGAACGGCGCCACGTCTTCCGGGTACGCCTCCCAGTTCACGATGAGCTGCGCTTCTCCGACGAGTTCACCGACGCGTGCGCCGATCATGTGGACGCCCACGACTGGCCCGTCGTTGACCCGCACGGCCTTGACGCTTCCGGCGGTGCCGAGGATCGAGCTCTTCGCGTTGCCGGCGAGGTTGTACTCATAGGTCGTGACCTGATCCTCCCCGTACTGCTCTTTCGCCTTGGCTTCGGTGAGCCCGACCGACGCAACCTCGGGATCGCAGTAGGTAATCTTCGGGACGTTCGCATCCAGCACAGTCACGGGGTTGAGCCCCGCGATCTGCTCGGCGACGAAGATGCCCTGCTGGTAGCTGCGATGCGCGAGCTGCAGGCCCGGCACGATGTCGCCGATCGCGTACACGCTGGGAACGTTGGTCTCCAGTCGCTCGTTGGCGAGCACGAAACCGCGATCCATCTCGACTCCGACCTCCTCGAAACCGAGGCCCTGCGTGACCGGGCCTCGACCCACGGCGACGAGAAGGTAGTCGGCATCGATCGTCGCACCGTCTTCGAGCGTGATCGTGACGCTGTCGGCGTCCTGCGAGACCGACTTGAACCGCACGCCGAGCTTGAAGTCGATGCCGCGTTTGCGGAAGGCGCGCTCCAGCTGCTTCGAGATCGACTCTTCCTCGTTCGGGACGAGGTGGGGCAGACCCTCGATGATGGTCACCTCGGCGCCGAACGACTTCCAGACGCTCGCGAACTCGACGCCGATCACGCCACCGCCGAGGATCGCTACGCGCTTCGGAATCTCGTGCAGCTCGAGCGCCTGCTCGCTGGTGATGACGCGGCCTTCGATGTCGAGACCGGGGAGCGATCGCGAGAAGGAGCCGGTCGCCAGCACGATGTGCTTCCCGACGATGCGATCCGAGCCGACCTGGACCGCATCGGCGGCGACGAGCTTGCCTTCGCCCTCGATGACGGTGATCTTGTTGGCCTTGAGCAGGCCCTGCAGGCCCTTGTACTTGCTGGCGACGAGCTTCTCGCGGAAGCGCGTGACGCCCTCGATGTCGATGCCGGCGACGCTCGATTTGACTCCGTACGCCTCGCCATCGCGGGCCGCATCCGCGATCTCTGCCGAGTGCAGGAGCGCCTTCGTCGGCACGCAACCGCGGTGCAGGCAGGTGCCGCCGAGTTTGTCTTTCTCGATGACCGCGGCGCTGTATCCCAGCTGCGTCGCGCGGATCGCCGCCGCATAGCCGGCGCTGCCGCCGCCGAGTACTACGATGTCAAACTGCTGATCGGCCAAGTGGGGTCTCCCTCGGAAAGCTCGCAATGTGAAAGGCGCCCATGAGATGCCGGGCGCGCCTTGTCCAGACTACACCTGTGAGTGCGTGCTGCCATGCGGGTCGTTTCGCTGCGGGCGTGACCGAAACCGCCGGCAGAGCGCGCGGCGTTCGTAGGATGGAACAGTGACCGAATCGATCTTTTCCGCTGACTACGCCGAGCGCCGCGCTCGGGTTCCTCGCGGGCTTCCGCTCGTCGTTGCGATGCAGGGCCTCACGGACGCCGGCGGTGCCATCGCGCAACTCGAGGAGTACCTCTGGGAGCAGTGCGGGCCTGAGGAACTGGTGCGATTCAACGCCGACCTGCTGCTCGACTACCGCGCTCGGCGGCCCATCATCACCTTCGACGAGGATCACTTCGTCGATTACGCTCCCGAAGAGCTGACGCTCTCCCTGCTGCACGACGAACTCGGGGCACCCTTCCTGCTGCTCAGCGGGTACGAGCCCGACTTCAGGTGGGAGCAGTTCATCGACACCGTGCTGCTGCTCGTGCACGAGTTCGAGGTGTCCATCACGGTGTGGTCGCACGCGATCCCGATGCCGGTGCCGCACACCCGGCCGATCTCGACGACGGTGAGCGGTTCGCGAGACGACCTCATCGAGGCGCGCTCCGTGTGGAAGCCCACGACGAAGCTCTCCGCTTCCGCGTCCCACGTGCTCGAGTACCGGTTGCAAAGCCTCGGGGAGGAGGTGGCGGGCTTCGCCCTCCTCATCCCGCACTACCTCGCCAATACTGAGTACCCTGACGCGCTCTTCGCCGCGCTCGACGGCATCATGGCGGCGACCGGTCTGATACTTCCCACGGACGACGTGCGGCGCCTCGCCCGTCAGTTCAACGCGCAGGTGGACACCCAGATCGCTGAGAACGACGAGTCGACGGAGATGGTGCGCACGCTCGAGCAGCGCTACGACGCGTACATGGAGGATCAGAGCCCGCGCTCGCCTCTGGTCTCGGAGGACGGCTCGATCCCGACTGCCGATCAGCTGGCGAGTGAGCTCGAACGCTATCTCGCCGAGCATCGGCGCCGTGGCGGGGACGACGACGCGCCCGTGAAGTGATGTGAATGCGGGTAAATATCACTTTGCGACGCGCGTGACAAGAACTTCGTGGTGGACGTGCAATAATTGAGATGCTGCCCATGCAATCCGGTCGCAATTTCCGTTCCGCGGGAATACGCCGGGCTTGACATGGGTTTTCATGCTGTGAGCACTCGCTGACGGTTTTCGTCGGCGGCACAGGCCGAAATCTGAGATGAGAGAGGCGGCTGCGTGGCAACTGCAACCACGACCACAACTCGAGCGTCCACTGCGGATGCGAAGAAGAAGGCTGTCGAGACCGAGGAGGTCGGTGAAGTGACCGAAACCGCGGCGGCTCCGCGCAAGAAGGCGGCGGCGAAGAAGACCACGGCGGCGAAGAAGCCAGCTGCGGCGAAGAAGCCGGCCGCGACGAAGACGAAGCGCGCGACCAAGAAGAGCGAGGCCGATGAGATCGACCTCGACGCTCCCGACGTCGATGAAGAGGCCGAGTCCGCCGAAGAGGAAAAGCCCGCTCCGGCCGTAACCGAACCGCTGCCGACGGGCGCCATCGTGCTCAAGGCTCGGGACGAAGAAGACGTTCCCACGATCACGACGGCGATTCCCGGCGCGACCGCCGACCCCGTCAAGGACTACCTCAAGCAGATCGGCAAGGTCGCGTTGCTCAACGCAGCCGAAGAAGTCGAGCTGGCCATGCGCATCGAGGCAGGGCTGTTCGCGGAGGAGAAGCTCTCGACGGAGAAGGGCCTCCCGAAGAAGCTCGAACGCGAGCTCAAGTGGGTCGCCCGCGACGGGCAGCGCGCGAAGAGCCACCTGCTCGGCGCGAACCTGCGTCTCGTGGTCTCCCTCGCGAAGCGGTACACCGGTCGCGGTATGCAGTTCCTGGACCTCATTCAGGAAGGCAACCTCGGACTTATCCGTGCAGTCGAGAAGTTCGACTACACCAAGGGCTTCAAGTTCTCGACGTACGCGACGTGGTGGATCCGCCAGGCGATCACCCGCGCGATGGCGGATCAGGCGCGCACCATCCGTATCCCGGTCCACATGGTCGAAGTCATCAACAAACTCGCCCGCGTGCAGCGGCAGATGCTCCAGGACCTGGGACGCGAACCCACGCCGGAAGAGCTGAGCCGCGAGCTGGACATGACGCCTGAGAAGGTCGTCGAGGTGCAGAAGTACGGGCGCGAGCCGATCTCCCTGCACACTCCGCTGGGCGAGGACGGCGACAGCGAGTTCGGCGACCTGATCGAAGACACCGAGGCCGTCGTGCCGGCTGACGCGGTGGGCTTCACCATGCTGCAGCAGCAGCTCGAGCAGCTGTTGGATTCGTTGTCGGAGCGCGAGGCGGGCGTGATCCGCATGCGCTTCGGCCTGGGAGACGGCATGCCGAAGACGCTGGATCAGATCGGCGACACCTTCGGCGTCACTCGCGAGCGAATTCGTCAGATCGAGTCGAAGACGATGGCGAAACTGCGCCACCCGTCGCGGAGCCAGCAGCTGCGCGATTACCTCGACTGAGCGAGCGAGCACGAAGAAGGCCCCCGGTGATGGAGAACATCACCGGGGGCCTTCTCGATCACGCAGCTTATGCGTTGAGCTTGTGGGTCTCGTCGTGCCAGGCCTCCGCCATCGGGCGGAGCTTCGGCTCGTGCTTGTTGGCGTGGTGCGCGCAGAACAGCAGCTCGCTCCCGCCCAGCAGCACTCGGACGTATGCCTGCGCGCCGCAGCTGTCACAGCGATCCAGCGCGCTCAGGGGACGATCCGCGGATTCGACCTCATCGGTGCGCTCCTGCTCGAGTGTCGTCATGGCAACCTCCTCTTCATCTTCATTCACTTCGTGACCATCCAAGCACGCTCTGCTCGGAATCCCCCCATTCGTGCTCGCGGGTTCGCTGACCGCGTATCCGACTCGTCCACCCGCTCACTCGCCGGGGCACCTCCGACTGAGTGTCGGCGGCGTGCCCTAGTGTTGAGCCGTCATCAACCTGAGGAGATCTGAGCAGTGGCAGATTCCAACTATTCCGCGCGGCACCTGACGGTACTCGAAGGGCTCGAAGCGGTCCGCAAGCGACCCGGCATGTACATCGGCACGACCGATTCGCGCGGGCTCATGCATTGCCTCTGGGAGATCATCGACAACTCGGTCGATGAGGCTCTCGCGGGGCACGGCGATGAGATCGGGATCACGCTCCACGACGACGGCAGCGTGACCGTCACCGACAACGGCCGTGGCGTCCCGGTCGACATCGAGCCGAAGAGCGGGTTGAGCGGAGTCGAGCTCGTGTTCACGAAGTTGCACGCGGGCGGCAAGTTCGGCGGCGGAGGGTACGCCTCCTCCGGCGGCCTGCACGGCGTCGGCGCGTCGGTCGTGAACGCGCTCTCGTCGCGGCTCGATGTGGAAGTGGACCGCGACGGCAAGACCTGGGCGATGTCCTTCCGCCACGGTGAACCGGGCGTATTCGCGGGCGACGGGCCCGACAGCCCGTTCACTCCGTTCGAAGAGTCGTCGGAGTTGCGGGTCGCTGGCAAGGTCAAGCGCGGCATCACCGGAACCCGCGTCCGGTATTGGGCCGATCCCCAGATCTTTCTGTCCTCAGCGCGATTCGAGCCGGAGTCACTGGTCGCCCGCGCGCGCCAGACCGCCTTCCTGGTGCCCGGCCTCGCCATCGAGATCACGGACGAGCGAGCGGAATCGCTGGACAAGGACGGGCATGCTCCCGTGCACCGCTTCGCGTACGAGGGCGGTCTGTCCGAGTTCGTGGACTTCCTCGCCGTCGATACGCCGCTGACCGACACCTGGCGCATCACCGATACCGGCAAGTTCACGGAGACCGTGCCGGTGATGGACGAGAAGAGCGGGCACCTCGTCTCGCGCGAGGTCGAACGGGAATGCGAAGTCGACGTGGCGCTGCGCTGGGGAACCGGGTACGACACGGAGATCCAGAGTTTCGTCAACATCATCGCGACGCCGAAGGGCGGCACCCATCTGGCCGGCTTCGAGCAGGGACTCACCAGGTTCTTCCGCAAGCAGATCGAGGTCAACGCGCGCAAGCTGAAGGCGGGCAGCGATAAGCCCGACAAAGACGACATCCTCACCGGTCTCACGGCGGTCGTGACGGTGCGCGTTCCGGAGCCGCAGTTCGAGGGGCAGACGAAAGAGGTGCTCGGCACCGCGGCCGTGCGCGCCATCGTCTCGAAGGCGATCGTGCAGGGACTCACCGCGCGCTACGAATCGACGAAGAAGCCCGATAAGACCCAGACGAGCGCATTGCTCGAGAAGATGGTCTCTGAGATGAAGGCGAGGATTGCGTTGCGGGCGCAGCGCGACACCGCGCGTCGCAAGAGTTCGCTCGAGAGCTCCTCGCTGCCGGCGAAACTCATCGACTGCCGGTCGAAGACCGTCGCTGAGACCGAACTCTTCATCGTGGAGGGCGACAGCGCTCTGGGCACGGCGCGCCCGGCCCGTGACAGCGAGTTCCAGGCCCTCCTCCCGATTCGCGGCAAGATCCTCAACGTTCAGAAAGCCTCGGTCGCGGAGATGCTGAGCAACGCCGAGTGCGGCGCCATCATCAAAGTCATCGGCGCGGGGTCGGGCCGAGACTTCGAACTGGAATCCGCTCGGTACGGCAAGGTCATTCTCATGAGCGACGCGGATGTCGACGGCGCGCACATCCGAACGCTCCTCCTGACCTTGTTCTTCCGCTACATGCGCCCCATGCTCGAGGCGGGGCGGGTGTACGCAGCCGTGCCGCCTCTGCACCGCGTCATCGTGCAGAACGCCGGACGCAAGCCGAATGATGTGATCTACACCTACAGCGAGCGAGAGCTGACGACGCTTCTCGCCGATCTCAAGAAGCGGGGCAAGAAGTATCTGGAGCCGATTCAGCGGTACAAGGGTCTCGGTGAGATGGATGCGGATCAGCTCGCCGAGACGACCATGGATCGGGAGCACCGGGCACTCCGGCGAGTGCGCGTCGAAGACGCGCATGCAGCATCTCAGATCTTCGAGTTGCTGATGGGCAACGAGGTCGCTCCCCGCAAGGAGTTCATTATCGAGAACGCCGACGATCTCGATCGGGAACGCATCGATGCCTAGGGCTCTATCGCTAGCGCTCTAACCCTGGCGCCCTATCGCGCCGAGACCTCCTTTCGCGCTCTGCTCAGACCCTTAAGAGCACGGAAAGCGCAGTTCGCGCTCCGCTGCGTGTGCGGAAGGGCACGAACTGCGCCTTCGAGCGCTGAGGCGCCTCCGCACCCTACGGAGCGACTCCGACGTACGCCGCGGACCCGTCGATGGGCTGGCCAGATCCATCGCGCTTGCCCAGCTCCGTCGGAAGCTTCCGGGCCGTGCCATCCGAGGCGAGCGCGCGCGGCTCGCCCGCGCCGACCCAGGCGCAGGCGATCTGGTCTTCCCATTTGAGGAAGCGCTGGGCCCTGACTCCGCCCGTCGCACGGCCCTTGGCCGGAAACTCAGCCCAATCCGAGACCTTCGCCGTGGCGACGTCAGTGCCGGGAAGCGTGATCGAGCTATCCGCGACGGTCACGACGCGCGCCTCAGCGCCCTCAGGCACAGCCCCGGCGAAGACGACACGCGCTTCGGGCGAGAGCCGCATCCCTGCCATGCCCGCGGCGGGGCGCCCCTGCGGACGCACGGCCGTCGCCGGGAAGCGCAGCAACTGCGCATCGCTCGACACGGCCGCGATCTCCGTGTCGTCGGGTGCGGCGAACGCTGCGACCACGGCGTCGCCCGACTTCACGCCGATGACCTCGAAGGACGGTTTCGCCGGGAGGTCCGTCAGCAGCACGCGCTTCACGATGCCCTGTCGGGTGAAGATTCCGACCGGCGTATCCGATTCGAGGGGGAGTAGCCCGACCACCGTGAGGTGCTTGTCGGTGACGCCGATGTAATCGAGGAGCTTCGCTCCGGCCGAGAACGCGATGCTCGCCGCGGGAACCAGCGGCAGATCCACCGGGGTGAAGCGGTGCAGCGTCCCGTCGGAGAGAATGGCTCCCATCTCACCGCGGACGGTGCCTTCGAGCGAGGTGAGCACGGCGCCGTGCTTCGTCGCCCGGGGCGCGGGGCGAATGGCGCTGGGTGCATCGGGATCTCGGTCGATCCGGAGCGCGCGGCCGGTCACGGAAAGGAGAACCGTGCACGGGGTATCGGCGACCTCGAGCGAGGCCGCCGTCGACGCCGTGCGGGTCGGGCGAAGGACCGCGCCCGTGAGCACTGTGCGACGCGGGGTGCCGAAGGCTTCCGCTGCCTCGTCCATCTCCTGGGCGACGACGTCGCGCAGGCGATCCTGATCACCCAGAATGGCGAGCAGGCGATCGATCTCAGCCTGCAACTCATCGCGTTCGGCCTCGAGCTCGACACGCGAGAATTTGGTCAGTCGGCGCAGCCGCAGTTCGAGAATGTACTCGGCTTGCGCTTCGGACAGCTCGAAGACCTGCATCAGCCTCGATCGCGCAGATTCCGCGTCATCGCTGGTGCGGATGAGCTGAATGACCTCATCGATGTCGAGGATCGCGATGAGCATGCCTTCGACCAGGTGCAGGCGCTCGCGCCGCTTCATCAGCCGGTACTCGGAGCGACGCGTCACGACGGAGATGCGGTGGTCGAGGAACACTCGGAGCATCTCTCGAAGCCCGAGCGTCTGCGGCTGCCCCTCGACGAGTGCGACTGAGTTGATGCTGAACGAATCTTCCAGCGGGGTGTACCGGAACAGCTGTTCGAGCACTGCTTCGGGGGAGAAGCCGGTCTTCAGCGTGATGACGAGCCGGAGCCCGTTCTTGCGATCGGTGAGGTCCGCGACGTCTGAGATACCCGAGAGCTTCTTGCCCTCAACGCCCTGCTTGATCTTCTCGATGACGCGCTCAGGACCGACGAGATACGGGAGTTCGGTCACCACGAGTCCGGTGCGTCGAGGAGCGAGCTGCTCGACGGCCACCTTCGCGCGCGTGCGGAACGCGCCGCGGCCCGTGCGATACGCGTCTTTCACGCCGTCGAGACCCACGATGGTGCCGCCGCCGGGCAGGTCGGGGCCGGGGATGTACTCCATGAGTTCATCGACGGTCGCATCGGGGTGTCGCAGCAGGTGCTTGGCCCCGTCGACGACCTCGATGAGGTTGTGCGGGGCGAGGTTCGTGGCCATTCCGACCGCGATCCCACTCGCTCCGTTCACGAGCAGGTTGGGAACCGCAGAGGGCAGCACCTCGGGCTGCAGCAACTGGCTGTCGTAGTTCGGTACGAAGTCGACGACGTTCTCGTCGAGCGACTCCGTCATCGCGAGCGCTGCTCCCGCAAGACGCGCCTCGGTGTACCGCGAGGCCGCAGGCCCGTCGTCGAGCGACCCGAAGTTGCCGTGGCCGTCGACGAGCGGGAGTCGCATGGCGAACCCCTGGGCGAGCCTCACGAGCGCGTCGTAGATCGAGGAGTCGCCGTGCGGGTGCAGCTTTCCCATCACCTCGCCGACGACGCGCGCGGACTTGACGTGCCCCTTCTCCGGCCTCAAACCCATGTCTTGCATCATGTACAGAATGCGTCGCTGCACGGGTTTCAAGCCATCGCGCGCGTCGGGAAGTGCCCGCGAGTAGATGACGGAATAGGCGTACTCGAGGAACGACCCTTCCATCTCTTGCAGGATGTCGATATCTTCGATGCGCTCGCCGGCGAGTTCGTGGGACGCGTCCGGTGTGCCGGCGGACGTACTGCGGGGGTCGGTCATAATGGATTTCATGCTACCGACGACCGCCGACAACGGCGCGAGGCTTGCCGCGATTCTGCCAAGCGGCCTCGCCGCGGTCGCGCGAGGCCTTGCGGCCCCACTCCCGCCGCAGCTGCACTATGCGGATTCCGAGCAGCTTCCCGCACTCCGATCGTTCGTGATGATCGTGGTGGACGGTCTCGGCAGTGCGAACCTCTCGGCTCGCGCCGGCCACGCTCCCGCCCTCGCCAGACTCCCGCGCAAACGGATCGAGACGGTGGCTCCGTCGACGACGGGGGCGGCGCTCACCACGCTGCTCACCGGGCGCCTTCCCGGTGACCACGGCTTGATCGGGTACCGCATTCGGCACCCGGAACTCGGTCTCGTCACGACGCTCCGCGATTGGGACGGCATCGAGGAGCGATCCTCCTGGCAGCACGCCACACCGCTGTTGACGCACGCCGCATCGATCGGTGCGCGTGCCGTCGCGATCGGCCGACCCGCTCATGCATCGGGAGGATTGACGGAGGCCATTCTCACGGGCGCCGAATACCTCGGCGGTCAGCGAATCGAGGACAGGTTCGCCATCGCGTCGCGGGTGCTTCGCGAAGACGCCCCCGCGATCGTCTACCTGTACATCGACGAACTCGACAAGGCCGGCCACGAGCACGGCTGGCAGAGCGAGCAGTGGGGGCGGCGCCTCGAGCAGTTCGACGCCTCGCTCGAGGGATTCTTGCGCAGCATTCCTGGCCAGGTCGGGGTAGCTCTGACCGCCGACCATGGAATGGTGGACATCGCGCCGCACCAGCAGGTGATGCTCGAGGCGGATCCCGATCTGCTCGAAGGCGTTGCGGCGATCGGGGGCGAGCCGCGCTTCCGATCCCTCTACCTGCACGAGGGCGGAGACGCCGACGCCGTCGCAGCGGCGTGGCAACGAGCCGAGGGCAACCGGGCGTGGGTCGGCACACGCGCAGAGGCGATCGCCGCCGGCAGTTTCGGGCCCGTGCGGTCTGATGTGGCCCCGCGTCTCGGTGACGTGCTGATCGCAGCCCGCAAGCAGGTCGCCTACTTCACGAGTACCGAGGATGCCCGCGTACTCTCCATGGTCGGCCAGCACGGCTCGTTCACTGACGAAGAGCGCGGAGTGCCGCTGGCCCTCGGCGGAGCTCTCGCGGGTTCCTCATTCGGAGCGAGCGTACAGGCTACGGCGCGCCGAGCATAACCGGGCGCGGCGGCGGTCGACCGGCAGGGCCGCGCGACCGCCGCTCAGTTCGCGGGGTCTTCGTCGCTGCGCGTTCCGAACAGGATGTCATCCCAGCTCGGGATCGAGGCGCGACCCTTTTTCGTGGTGCGCTCGGCCTCCGGCGCCTCCGCCGATGATTCGGGCGGAGTGGGAGCCGGAGTGACCGTTCGAGACGGCGTTCCGGAGACGCCAGCGGTGCTCCAGATGCTTCGGGGAGCCGGGGGCGCATCCGACCCGGGCTCCGGGGTGCGGGTCGGATGCGCACGCTCGCCGCGAGCGGGATCGGGTGCGGCGCCAGATCCCGACCCACCGTCGGCTTCCGAGTTGCCGAGCGCCGCGAGATCGAGCTCCTGCGGTTGCAGCTCGGGGCTGGGATCGGCTTCCTGGCGTTTTCCCTGATCACGCTCGCCGCGCCGCTTTCGCAGTGCATCGAGCAGGTCGGCGGTCTGACTGAGATCGGCGGGAGCCTCGGCATCCGACGAGATCGCACGCTGGTCGATCTCCCGCCGCCGCGCGAATTCGACGTTCGGGTCGGCGGGCGATGACGTCGCCTCGTCACTCGTCTCCCGAGCTCCTTCGTCTTCGGGCCGGCCCTCATCGTCGCCATCGCTCGGCAGGCCTTCGGCGTCGAAAGCGCCCGAGTCGAATCGACCGGAGCGCTCCGCCGTGTCCACGGCGCGGAGCTTGGGAATCAGTCGCTCGCCGACGTCGCCCTGCTTCGAGAGATTCACCGCATCCGGGTTGATCGGAGACAGCACGCTCTTGCGATGATCGAACGTCCACACCGCGCGGTGCCCGACATCATGGGAGGCGAATTCGAGGCTGACCATCCAGCCGCGCTCCTCATCTCGCCAGGACGACCACTCGCTGGTCTCCGAACCGAGAGCGGCGAGGCGCTCCGCTATGACTGCCCCGAACCGCTGATCTCCGTCGTCGTTGGCCTCAGTACGAACGGGAACCGCGTGAGCGCGTTCCAGGATGTATCGGCGCTCGGCGAGCACCGGCTCCTCGTAGCGCTCGATGTCCGCATCGTCGAGCCCGGTCTCCGAGGCGACCTGCGCGCGGGTCTTCCCGGCGCGGATCAACGATTGGATCTCGCGCGGCCCGACTTTGCCCGGCTGGCGCTCCCGACGCGCGAGGTGGCGGAGTTCGCTCAACGCGGCCTCGTCCACGACGAAGCGGAACTCGTCGCCAGCGTCGTTGGCGACGATCAGCGACCGGTCATCTCGGCGCACAAAGCGCAGTTCGTCCATCGGCGCATCCCTTCGTGAGTCGCGACCCAGAGTGTCACACGGAACGGCCTCTTGCGGGGATTGATGCGGCGCGTGGCGAAACGGGAGAGGTCGAAACTTCGCGCTCAGAGAACTTTCGGAGCAAGGGTTTGCGCGAGAAGTGCATCGTGCGGCAGACTATGGCCGCTCGAAGGATAAGGTGCCGACATACCGGCCCGGGAACGCAGGAGAGAATGGCCACGGATTACGACGCCCCGCGCAAGACTGAAGAAGACGCCGAGTCGATCGAGGCGTTGAAGGAGCGCGGGCCGGCAAAGGGCGCGTCGGGCCTCGACTCCGATGACGCTGACAACCCGAGTTTCGACCTCGGTGGGAATGACCTCTCCGACGTCGAACTCGACGTCATCGTGCTTCCGCAGCAGGACGACGAGTTCACGTGCGTGAGCTGCTTCCTGGTGCGCCACCGCTCGCAGATCGACCACGAGACCGACCTCGGCCCGGTGTGCCGTGAATGCTCCAACTGAATCGCATCGCGATTCAGGCATTCGCGGCTGACGCCACCGCGTCAGAATGCTCCAACTGAATCGCATCGCGATTCAGGCATTCGCGGCTGACGCCACCGCGTCAGAATGCTCCAACTGAGCCGCGGATCCGCGGCGCGAGAACGGCCGCCCTTCCGTCGAGGAGGGGCGGCCGGTCGTATTGCAGCGGGCGGAGGCCGCGGCGACTCACTCCGCGCGGGCGGCAGTGATCGCGTCTGCGAGTTTTTGCGGGTGGCGGCTCGTGAGGATCCAGTGCGGAGCGGGATCGGCCGGGTCGACGTTGGCGATCCGCACGCCCCGATGGATCCATCCGCGCAGCAGCAGGTAGTTCCGCGCGTCGCTGCCCGGGCCGATGGCGGCCTTCAACCGTTCGGCGCCCAGCAACTCGATGTCGCCGAGGAGCGCGACCGGGATCTCGGCGCGTCCTGCGACCAATCGGCCATTCTCCACGGTGATCGACGGGCTCAGGAGCAGGAATGTCACTGCCAGGATCACGTACACGGCGACGCCCGTCGGGATCGCCCATTGCGCGTTGATCGGGGTGAGCACCAGCGCCACCGCGGGTATCACCAGCACCAGCGCGATGAAGAGGCTCACGCCAGGAAGGAGCCGCTCCCGATACGTCGTGGTGGGCGTGACGGTGATGGGGTCTCGGGTCATACCCTCCATTATCCCGCGGCCCACTTCGGAGAGTGCTCCGCGACTGCTCGCCTGTACGCATGCACGGAGGAATCCGCTAGCCTGAGCTGGTGACTGATGTGGTTGAAGTACCGATCGTGGCGGATCTTCCGCCGCACTACGCCCACGCCAACGATGCGGGCGCTGACTTGCGCGCGGCTGAGGCCGTCGAACTCGGACCGGGGGAGCGCGCCCTCATTGGCACGGGCGTGTCGATCGCCCTTCCCGATGGATACGCCGCGTTCGTGGTCCCACGGAGCGGTTTGGCGGCGAAGCACGGCATCACCGTTGTGAACTCGCCCGGAACGGTCGATGCCGGGTACCGGGGCGAGATCAAGGTGACGCTGCTGAACACCGATCGGTCGGAGCGCTTCGCCGTCGCCGAGGGTGATCGAATCGCCCAGCTGATCGTGATGCCCGTGACCCGCGCGGTATTCGTGCCGGTCGCTGAACTGCCGTTGAGCGAGCGCGGCGTTGCAGGCTTCGGGTCCACCGGCGTGAGCGATGCACCGCGCGCATCCGAGGCGGATGGCCGCCGAACGAGTTCGACCCCCGCGGTCTAGATCAAGGAGTAGCAACTATGAGCGAATCGCAGACGCCAGAGCAGGGCTCGGCTGACGAAGTCGAATTGAGCGAACGGACGGCGGACGTCGTCGACGATGCGAAGTCAGCGCCCTCCGACCGCGATACCGCGGGCCCATTCGACGCAGCAGAGGTTCCGGCGATGCGTCCCTACGTCGACCTCGGCGGCATCAAGGTCGCTCCGCGCGAAGGTCTGCAACTGCGGCTCGAGGTGGACGAACGTGCGAATCGTGTGATCGCGGTGTCGCTCGAGTACGCGGAATCACTGCTGCAGGTGCAGGCATTCGCCGCTCCGAAGAAGACGGGGCTCTGGGGTCCGGTGCGAGCGGAACTGACTCAGCAGATGACGTCGCAGGGCGGCACTGTTTCCGAGGAACACGGGGTGCTCGGTCCGGAGCTCCTCGTCCAGACCCCCGCCCCTGGAGATCAAGGGGGAACGCGCGTCGCCCGTTTCGTCGCGGTCGATGGGCCGAGGTGGATGCTTCGCGGAGTGAT
Source organism: Leucobacter alluvii (assembly GCF_039530485.1). NCBI lineage: Bacteria > Bacillati > Actinomycetota > Actinomycetes > Micrococcales > Microbacteriaceae > Leucobacter > Leucobacter alluvii. The sequence goes on from NZ_BAAAOP010000005.1 coordinate 610,193, forward strand.
CATGGGCAAGGCGGCACTCGATGCCGAGGCGCGCGAACGCGTGATCGAGCTGTTCCGCGAACTCGTCGTCGTGCGAGGCGAACAGCCGATGCCGCCGAGCGAGCTGCTGCAGCTGAAGGTTCCCGCGGGCGTCCAGGGCCAGCGACAGGCGCCTCCCGCCGGAACGCTCCCGGTGTGAACGACACCGGGCGCGGCTCTGCGGAGGAGCGGTTCGACGGCTCCGGGGCCGATCATCGAACACCGCTGACGCTTCCGGCATCGGAGCCCGATGCCGGAGGCGCTGGTGCGGCCGAATCGTCGGCATTCGGAGGTGCACTCGGCCGCACCGTGCGTGCCGGCATGTCAGGGGAGTCGCTCTCGGGTCGAGGTGTGCTTGACGCGATCGGCGGCTGGCGTGGCGTCGCGGAGACGCTCGTACCCGGTCTGCTCTTCCTCGTCATCTTCACCTTCACCCGGGATGCGCGAGTCTCAGCGATCGCCCCAGCCGCTCTCGCGCTCGTCGCGGTCGTCGTGCGCCTCGTCCGGCGCGAGCCTCTCGTCTCCGTCTTCTCCGGCGCCGCCGGCGTCGCGATCGCTGTCGTGGCGACGCTTCTCACGGGCCGGGGCGCCGACTACTACGTTCCGGGGTTCATTACGAACATCGCGTGGTCGGCGGGCTTGCTCATCTCGATGGCGGTCGGATGGCCGCTCGTCGGCGTCGCCCTCGGAGCGCTTCGGGGCGACCTCACCGGATGGCGCCGCGACCGCACCCTGAAGCGGGTGGCGATGTGGCTCACCCTGCTGTGGAGCGGACTCTTCATCGCGCGCCTCGCCGTCCAGGTGCCTCTCTACTTCGCAGCGCGCGAGCCCGAGGGCATCGCCGCGACCGACGCCCTCGGAATCGCTCGGCTCGTGATGGGGGTGCCGCTGTTCGCACTCGTGGTCGTCTTCACCTGGATGGTGCTCAGCAAGCTGACGCGATCATCAGATGAACCCACTGGCGAAACTGGCGCGAGCACTGGGCAAAACACCCCGCTCACCTGACATCCTCCACGGCCGACTCGGGTGTAGAATTATCTTGACATCGAGACACATTGGAGGAGCTCAATGGGAGCCGTCAACAGCTTCGAAGCGAAGAGCACCCTCGCCGTCGGCGAGAAGGAATACGGGATCTACCGAATCGACCAGGTCCCCGGTCATGAGCGGCTGCCGTACAGCCTGAAAGTACTGCTGGAGAACCTCCTCCGCACGGAAGACGGCGCCAACGTCACGCGCGCGCACATCGAGGCGCTCGGCAACTGGGATCCTGCAGCGCAGCCCGACACCGAGATCCAGTTCTCCCCGGCTCGCGTCATCATGCAGGACTTCACGGGTGTGCCCTGCGTCGTCGACCTCGCCACGATGCGCGAGGCGGTCGTCGATCTGGGCGGCAGGCCCGACCAGATCAACCCGCTGGCTCCCGCCGAGATGGTGATCGATCACTCCGTGATCTCCGACGTGTACGGCACGGCTGACGCCGCGGCCCGCAACGTCGAGATCGAGTACCAGCGCAACGGCGAGCGCTACCAGTTCCTCCGCTGGGGTCAGGGCGCCTTCGATGAGTTCAAGGTCGTTCCGCCCGGCACCGGCATCGTGCACCAGGTCAACATCGAGTACCTCGCGCGAGTGACCTTCACTCGCGAGATCGATGGCGAGCTGTTCGCCTACCCCGACACCTGCGTCGGGACCGACTCGCACACCACGATGGAGAACGGCCTCGGCGTTCTCGGCTGGGGCGTCGGCGGCATCGAGGCCGAGGCCGCGATGCTCGGCCAGCCGATCTCGATGCTCATCCCGCGCGTCGTCGGGTTCAAGCTCTCCGGTCAGATCCCTGCGGGCGTCACCGCGACTGACGTGGTGCTCACCATCACTCAGATGCTGCGCAAGCACGGCGTCGTCGGCAAGTTCGTGGAGTTCTACGGCGAAGGCGTCGGGTCCGTGCCGCTCGCGAATCGCGCGACCATCGGCAACATGAGCCCGGAGTTCGGCTCGACGGCCGCGATGTTCCCCGTCGACGATGTCACGCTCGACTACATGCGACTCACGGGGCGGCCCGAGGATCAGATCGAGCTCGTCAAGACGTACACGCAGGCGCAGGGCATGTGGCACGATCCGTCTCGCGAGCCTGAGTTCAGCGAGTACCTCGAGCTCGATCTCAGCACCGTCGTTTCGTCCATCGCAGGCCCGAAGCGACCGCAGGATCGCATCGAGCTGACGAACTCGAAGTCGCAGTTCGAAACCGACCTGAAGAACTACGCACAAGCAGCGAACCCGGCGAAGGTGAAGGACGAGCAGGGGCGCGAGTTCGAGATCGATCACGGCGCGGTGACGCTCGCGTCGATCACGTCGTGCACGAACACCTCTAACCCGTCCGTGATGCTCGCGGCCGGCGTCCTCGCGCGAAATGCCGCCGCGCGCGGGCTTCGCGCGAAGCCGTGGGTGAAGACCACGCTGGCGCCGGGATCCAAGGTCGTCACCGACTACTACGAGAAGTCCGGCCTCAACCACGATCTCGAGAAGCTCGGCTTCTACACAGTCGGATACGGCTGCGTCACGTGCATCGGCAACTCCGGTCCGCTGAACCAGGAGATCTCCGACGCGGTCAACGAGCACGATCTCGCTGTGACGGCAGTGCTCTCGGGCAACCGCAACTTCGAGGGGCGCATCAACCCCGACATCAAGATGAACTACCTCGCGAGCCCGCCGCTCGTCATCGCGTATTCACTCGCCGGCACGATGGATTTCGACTTCGACACCGACGCGCTCGGCCAGGACGAGGCCGGAAACGATGTGTTCCTGCGCGACATCTGGCCCGACCCGGTCGAGGTGCAGAAGATCGCCGACGAGTCGATCGACTCGGGCATGTTCCTCGAGAAGTACGCGACGGTGTTCGACGGTGATGAGCACTGGACGTCGCTGCCGACCCCTGACGGCAACACCTTCGCCTGGGACGAGAAGTCGACGTACGTGCGGAAGGCACCGTACTTCGACGGTATGCAGCTCGAGCCGACGCCGGTCACGGATATCTCGGGGGCTCGGGTCCTCGCCAAGCTCGGCGACTCGGTCACCACCGACCACATCAGCCCTGCCGGCAGCTTCCGTGCCGAAACCCCTGCGGGCCGATACCTCGTCGAGAACGGCATCTCTCCGAAGGACTTCAACACCTACGGGTCGAGGCGCGGCAACCACGAGGTGATGATTCGTGGAACCTTCGCGAACATCCGCCTGCGCAACCAGCTGCTCGCCAGCGAGAACAACGGCGCCGGCGTCGAAGGCGGCTTCACGCGCGACTTCACGCTGGAAGGCGCCCCGAAGTCGTACATCTACGATGCATCGCAGAACTACCAGTCAGCTGGTATTCCGCTGGTGGTGCTGGGCGGCAAGGAGTACGGATCGGGCTCGTCTCGCGACTGGGCAGCGAAGGGCACCAGCCTCCTGGGCGTGAAGGCCGTCATCACCGAGAGCTTCGAGCGCATTCACCGCTCCAATCTCATCGGAATGGGCGTGCTGCCGCTGCAGTTCCCGGAGGGGGAGAACGCGGAGAGCCTCGCACTCGACGGCACCGAGACCTTCGACATCTCGGGCATCACGGCGCTCAACGAGGGCGTGACTCCGCGAACGGTCTCCGTCACGGCGACGCGCGAAGACGGCACCTCGGTGCGTTTCGACGCGGTCGTTCGCATCGACACCCCGGGTGAAGCGGATTACTACCGCAACGGAGGCATCCTGCAGTACGTGCTTCGTTCGCTCGTCTAGTTCGGGATCACGCCTCTGCGTCCGTGCGCGACCAGCGCCCGGACGCAGAGGCCTGTGCGGCGGCAGTTCGGATGGCGGCCCCGAGTAGACTGAGGGGATGCTCTGACCCTCCCGGTCGGGCGGAACGGAGGTCGGCGGGTGGCGATCCTGGATCGAATCCGAGAACCGCGTGATCTCGACGCGCTGACGCTCGAGGAGTGCGAGTTGCTCGCCGCGGAGATCCGTGAGTTCCTGATCGCCGCGGTGTCGCGCACTGGAGGGCACCTCGGACCCAACCTGGGGGTCGTCGAACTCACGATCGCGCTCCATCGCGTCTTCCGCTCGCCGAGAGACCCGATCGTCTTCGATACTGGCCATCAGAGCTACGTGCACAAGCTGCTCACGGGTCGACGGGACTTCTCAGGTCTGCGCAGTCGCGGCGGGCTCGCCGGCTACCCGCAGCGTGCAGAGTCGGAGCACGACATCGTGGAGAGCTCGCACGCCTCGAGTTCACTGAGCTGGGCCGATGGTATCTCCCGAGCGTTCGCGCGTCGCGCCGAGACGGACCCCTCGCAACAGCATCGCCACGTCGTCGCCGTCGTCGGCGACGGTGCGCTCACGGGCGGGATGACCTGGGAAGCGCTGAACAACATCACCGACGACAATGACCGCAACCTCGTGCTCGTCGTGAACGACAACGGACGGTCGTACGCCCCGACGATCGGCGGCATGGCCCGGTTCTTGAACTCCGTGCGTTCGAAGGACGCCTATCGCGATCTGCAGGAGGGCAGCGAGAAGCTGTTCTCCCGTCTCGGGACGCCGGGCCGCACCGTCTATCGTGCGGCGCGGGGAGCGATGCGCGGATTCGTCAGCCGCGCTTCCGATAACCAAGACCTCTACTCGAATCTCGACATCAAATATCTCGGACCGGTCGACGGCCACGATCTCCACGCCGTGGAGGAGGTGCTGCGCCAGGCGAAGGGCTACGGACGCCCGACCCTCGTGCACGTCATCACCGAGAAGGGTCGCGGTTACGCACCAGCCGAGAACGACATCGCTGACCAGTTCCACGCGATCGGCCAGATCGATCCCGGAAGCGGCGAACCCGTGGAAGTGGTGGGTGGCCGGAGCTGGACATCGGTGTTCAGGGAGCGCATCGTCGATCTCGCGGAGGCAGATGATCGCATCATCGGTATCACCGCGGCGATGCTCGTGCCGACCGGACTCGACCTGCTCGCATCACGGCTACCCGGCCGTGTGATCGATGTCGGTATCGCAGAGCAGCACGCAGTGGCGAGTGCTGCTGGCCTCGCATACGGTGGTCTGCACCCGGTGGTGGCCGTCTACGCGACCTTCATGAACCGTGCGTTCGACCAGCTCCTCATGGATGTGGCACTGCACCGGGCTGGCGTGACCTTCGTGCTCGACCGAGCCGGAATCACGGGCCCGGACGGCGCGAGCCACAACGGCGTCTGGGACCTCGCCACCTTGCAGGTGGTCCCCGGCATCAGGATCGCCGCACCGCGCGACGCGCAATCGCTGTCGGAGGAACTGGGCGAAGCGGTCGCGATCGACGACGGCCCGACAGTGCTGCGTTACCCCAAGGGTGCGATCGGCGACGACATCCCCGCGCTGCGTCGTCTGCACGACGGTGTCGAGGTACTCCGCGAGACGGAGATCGCGCGACGGGAGTACCGGGATGTGCTCTTCGTCGCGGTGGGGCCCATGGCTTCCATTGCGCTTGCTGCGGCTGAACAACTGGAGCGCGACGGCATTTCTTCCACCGTGATCGATCCACGCTGGGTCGTGCCCGTCTCCGGGTCACTCGTCGAGCTCGCGGAGCAGCACCGCCTGGTGATCACGATCGAAGACGGTATTCGCGTCGGCGGCGTCGGTACTCGCATTCGCCAAGCGCTCCGCGATGCGGGCGTCGACACCGCGGTGAGCGAACTCGGCACACCCGACGCGTTCCCGGGTCACGCCTCCCGTGCGGAGTTGCTGGCCGACGCTGGCCTCACTGCAGACCAGATCGCCGCTGCCGTGGCCGAGCAGGTGCGCGGCGATCGCGTACCGATCGCTCGCCCTGCAGCCAGCGATCGCCCTGTGAGCTGAGAGGGTCGGGCGAGTACGTCGCCGATGCCGATGCCCGACGGGCGCTGAACGGTGAAGCGGGGCGGGTGGGATCGACTCCCACCCGCCCCGCTTCGCCGTCCCGTCGGCCTTAGCGAGCTCCCGCGATCCGAGGATCGTGGAACGTCCCACCGAAGGCGCGCTCACTCGCGCCCGAGCGGTCGAGATACGGTGTCGCACCGCCCGCCTGGAAAGGCCAACCGGCGCCGAGAATCAGGCACAGATCGATGTCTTCCGCCGCGGCGACGACGCCTTCATCGAGCATGATCTTGATCTCACCCGCGAGCTCGTCTTCGACCCGACGGAGGATCTCCTCCTCGCTCACTGCTGTCTTGCCGAGCGTCACGACTTTCTTGCCCGACTTGGAGAGATCTTCGACCTTCCCCAGCTTCGACTTGACGAGGGGCTCTTCCACCTCAGCGAGCCGGTGCAGGTTCTCGGAGGCGTAGAAGCGGTCGGGGAACGCGGCCACCATGGTGTCTTGCACGTGGGCGGCGACCTTCCAACCGACGAGGTCGATGAGCTCGAACGGCCCCATCGGCAGCCCGATGGGAGCGAACGCACGTTCGACGACCGGAAGTGGGGTGCCAGCGTCGAGGGCGCGCGCTGCTTCGCCCATGACTTTCGCAAGGAGACGATTCACGACGAAGCCGGGGCGATCGGCGGTGATGACCGCACTCTTGCCGAGTTTCTTCGCGATGACCATCGCCGTCGCGAGAGACTCGTCGTTCGTTGTCGGTGTGCGCACCACCTCGATGAGCGGCATGACCGCGACCGGGTTGAAGAAGTGGAATCCGACGAGCCGTTCGGGGTGGGAGAGCCGCTCGCCGATCTCGTGCACCGAGAGCGAGGAGGTGTTCGTCGCGAGGATGGCGGTTTCCGAGATGATCGACTCGATCTCCGAGAAGACCTGCTGCTTGACGCCGAGCTCTTCGAAGACGGCTTCGATGACCCAGTCGCAGTCTGCGTACTGCGACTTGTCGGTCGTGCCGCGCACGAGGTCCTTGATCTGGTTCGCGTCATCAGCCGTGAGCCGACCCTTGTCGAGCATCTTGTCGACTTCACCGCGAATGTACTCGAGCCCCTTGTCCACGCGCGACTGATCGAGATCCGTGATCAGCACCGGCACACGCAGTTTGCGGGCGAACAGCAGGGCGAACTGGCTCGCCATCAGTCCCGCGCCGATGACGCCCACCTTCCGCACCGGCTTCGCGAGCTGCGTATCCGGGGCTCCCGCCGGTCGCTTCGCACGCTTCTGCACGAGGTCGAAGGCGTAGACCGAAGCTGCGAACTGATCTCCCGAGATGAGCTGGGCGAGTGCTTCATCCTCGCGCTCGAACCCGCGCGCCAGATCATTGTCCTTGGCAGCGCTGAGCAGATCGAGGGCTGCATACGGCGCTTTCGCGGTGGTGCCGATACGCGCCTTCAGCGTGTCGCGAGCGATCTTGATGGCAGCCGGCCACTTCGTGAGCCGTTCCAGCTTGCCCGGCACATGCTTGCGGTCCACCTTCACGGACCCCGAGATGACGCCGTCGGCCCAAGCGATAGAACGCTCCAGGAAGCTCGCGGCGCCGAACATCGCGTCGAAGAGTCCCATCTCGAACGCCTGCTTCGGCTTCAGCATACGATTGTTCTTCAACGGATTCGAGACGATGATCTCGAGCGCCTGCTCGATCCCGATGAGGTTCGGAACGATCGTCGCGCCACCCCAGCCGGGAATGATGCCGAGGAACACCTCCGGGAAGGCGAGGGCAGCGGTCGAAGCGTCGAGCGTGCGGTAATCGCAGTGCAGAGCGATCTCCATCGCTCCGCCGAGCGCGAGGCCATTCACGAATGCGAATGAGGGAACGCCGAGCTCACCGAACTTGCCCAGAACGAAGTGGCCGAACTGAGCCATGAGTCGCGCGTTCTCCTCCGTCGCGAGGGTCGACACCTTCGAGAGGTCGGCTCCGGCGGCGAAGATGAACGGCTTTCCGGTAACGGCAACGGCTGCGATCTCACCTGCGGCGGCGCGACGACGGAGCTCGTCGAGTACGTTCCCGAGCCCCTGGAGGGTCCGGGGCCCAAGTGTATTCGGGCGGGTGTGGTCGCGCCCGTTGTCGAGGGTGATGAGCGCGAGCGTGCCGCCGGACGGGAGCCGCACATCTTGCACGAGGGATTCGGTGACGACCTCGTCGTCGGAAGCTGCGATGAGCGGAGAGAAGTCGATGCTGCGGTAGTCGGTCATGGCTTACTTGCCCTTCTTTCCGTCGAAATGCGGGTTCTCCCAGATGGCGGTACCGCCCTGACCGAGGCCGACGCACATGGCGGTGACGCCGTAGCGCACGTCCGGTCGCTGCGCGAACTGGCGGGCGAGCTGCGTCATCAGCCTGACCCCCGACGCCGCGAGCGGGTGCCCGAACGCGATCGCCCCGCCCCAGGGGTTCACGCGAGGGTCGTCGTCGGCGATGCCGAAGTGGTCGGTGAACGACAGCACCTGCACCGCGAACGCCTCGTTCAGTTCGAAGAGACCGATGTCATCGATGGTCAGGCCGGCGCGCGCGAGCGCCTTCTCTGTGGAAGGCACCGGTCCGAGTCCCATGACCTCGGGCTCCACACCGGCGAATGCGAATCCGACCAGGCGCATCTTGACGGAGAGACCGAGCTGCTTGGCCGTGTCTCCTCCGGCGAGCAGGGAAACCGTCGCACCGTCGGTGAGCGGCGAGGCGTTACCCGCGGTCACGCGGCCATGCGGGCGGAAGGGGGTCTTCAGCGTGGCCAGACCCTCCATCGTCGTCTCAGGGCGGCGCCCCTGATCCTCCGTCGCGAGGCCCCAGCCCGACTCGGAGCGCGTGGCGACCGGAATGAGGTCCGCCTGGATGTCTCCGCGGTCGTAGGCGGCCTGCACCTTCTGCTGGCTCAGCATGCCGAACCGGTCGGAGCGCTCCTTGGTGAGGGCCGGGAAGCGATCGTGCAAGCGCTCAGCCGTGATGCCCATGTTCAGCGCATCGGGGCTCACGAGCTTCTCAGCGACGAATCGCGGATTCGGGTCGGCGTCGAGCCCGATCGGGTGGCGCCCCATGTGCTCGACGCCTCCGGCGACCGCGAGGTCGTACTGCCCCGCTCCGATCGCTGCGCCCATGAACGAAGCCACGGTCAGTGCGCCGGCGCACATGCGGTCCAGCGCGAAGCCGGGCACCGTCACGGGGATGCCCGCGAGCATCGACACCGTGCGACCGAGTGTCAGCCCCTGGTCGCCCTGCTGCGTCGTCGCCGCGATGCCCACGTCATCGATGCGATCGAGCGGAAGCTCGGGATTGCGCTCGATGAGCCCCTGGAGTGCTTTGACCGCCAGGTCGTCTGCACGCGTTCCTGCATATATGCCTTTGTCGCCTGCTCGCCCGAACGGGGTGCGGACACCGTCTACGAACACGACTTCTCTCATTGCGGCCACTTCGCCTCCATCAGCATTGGTGATCTGCGTCGTTTCCATACTAGAGAGACGGAGTGTCACGCGGAACCGGACGTACCGAGGGCACTGTGATTTCGCGGGGGAGTTGCGATTCGCTTATGGAAGATCTACAAAAGCTTCGGCAATGATTGGTGCAGTGATGCCAATCTGCCAGTCCCTCGCGCCGAGCTCCTTGAGACGGAGTGCGACGCCGGTCTCCGAACGATCCACGGGCGGGCGCCATACAAGGCGCCGAAGGGTATCCGGGGTGAGCAGATTCTCGAGCGGGATGTTCCTCGCCGCCGATTCCTGCTCGATCCGCGCTCGCACCGCGTCCAAGCGCGCCGCGGCATCGGGATCCCGCTGGGCCCAGAAGCGATGGTGCGGAATCGAATCGGGATCCCGACGTTTCTGGCCGGGAAGATTCTCGGTGGTCTTCCCCCGGAGGATCGCCGCCCACCACCGGTCGAGCTCGCTGCGGCTCGCCCGGCCCTTGAAGTCGCGCAACCGCGCAAGGTCGCCTTTGGACCGAGGATTCGCGCTCGCTGCTGCGACCACGGAGGAGTCCGGTATCAGGCGCCCGGGTGCGACGTCGCGCTCACGAGCGAGAGCGTCACGGCCCTCCCAGAGCTCTCGCGCCAAAGCGAGTGCTCGCGGAGTCTTCAGCGAATTCCCGCCGGAGAGTTTGCGCCATGGTTCTTCCAAGCGCGGCTTCTCCGGCTTGGTGCGCGTCGCTTCGAATTCTTGGCGGGCGAACTCCGTCTTCTGCTGCGCCTCGAGCTGGGCCGCGACGGCGTTCCGCAGATCCGGCAGCAGGACGACGTCGAGCGCTGCATACTCCAGCCAGTCGGCAGGAAGCGGACGCTGCGACCAGTCCGCGGCCGAGTGGGCCTTCTCGAGTGTGATCCCGAGCAGGAGTTCGACGATCGCTCCGAGACCCACACGCTCGAATCCGAGCAGCCGCGCGGCCAGTTCGGTATCGAAGAGCTGCGTCGGCACCAGTCCCAAGGCGGCAAGACAGGCGAGATCCTGCGACGCCGCGTGCAGGATCCACTCGGCATCGCCGATCGCTCGCTGCAGCGGGGCGAAATCCTCGATCCCGATCGGATCGAAGAGATACGTGCCGGCGCCAGCGCGGTGCACCTGCACGAGGTACGCCTCGCCGCCGTAGCGGAATCCCGAGGCGCGCTCGGCATCCACGCCCACCGGGCCGTGCCCCGCCGCGAGCGCCGTCGAAGCGGCCAGGAGACCCTCCGCGTCGGTGACCATCGTCCACTCGATGTCGAGCTCCGCCTGGGAGATCGTCATGCTGTTCATACCCCTTCCGCGGCTTGGCGGGATCGCCGTGCCGCGATGGAGTCTATTCCCTCAGCGTGGGGCAGTCCCGCCAGCAGGCAGACGAGCTCCGACCACGCCTCCGCATGGACGCCGAAATCCGAACCCGTCGGAGTCCATGAGGCTCGCAGTTCGATCTGCGCGGAGTCACCGCGCGCCTCGAGTGCGCCGAAGCTGCTCGACAGGGTCTTCGTCGCGGTGCCGGACAAGTAGACGTATCGAGCGCCGCGCGAGTCCAGCGCGTCGACCAACCACGACCAGGCCACATCGGAGATGAACGGATCGACGCCGATCTCGAGCTCGAGAGGTGCCTGGGCGAAGCACACGATCCGGAAGGGACCACCCCACTCGTCGACGGCTGATTCGTCGTGCATGAGCACGATCCGGCCGGCGCCATAGGGTGACTCGAGAGCGGTCTCCGCCGTCGCTCCACCGCGCGCTCCACGGGCGACGCCCGCTGCGAACGCAATCGACTTCGGAGCGATGCGCTCCGGCGCCGGGATCTCCTCGGAGACGAGTTCTTCACGCAGGCGCGCGTTCCGGAGTTGCTCGGACGCCGTGTCGAAGTCGACGTGGGTGCCATTGATGCGTGCCATCACACAGGCGACACTAGAGTTTGCTGTGAACATCACGCCGGTGCCACGCCGTGATGCGGGGAACAGGGGAGGGCAAGCCCATGCAAGGACTGCGCTGGGGGCGAGCGCTCGCACTCGGGATTGCCGGCGTACTCGGCGGCGGTGCGATCGCGGCGTCCGTCGGCTCGATACTCGGCGGAGCCGCGCTCGCGCGACGAGCGGTGACCCCGGCTGTCGTTCCCGAATCTCCGGTCACCGTGATCCGGATATCCGAGGCCGGAGGCTCACCGGAGCGGAGGCAGGTGCATCTGCGGGGTGCCGATGCGGATCTCCCCGGCCGGTACTCGTTCATCTTCGACGGAGGCGCTGGCCATGCGCGACTGGGGGAGGTGATCGCGATCGAAGGCGAGACGGTGGTGCGCGAGCTCGTCGCCGTCGATCGCGGAACGCTTCAGGCGGAGACCCGCGGAAGAATCACGGGGTGGTGGTTCACCGCCCCGGAAGAGCTCGGGTACCGCGTTGATCGGATCACGTACCGCACCGAGCTCGGCGAGGCGGACGCCTGGATCGTGCATCCGCGCTTCGCGCGCAAGCGTCGGTGGGCCGTCCACGTGCACGGACGCGGGGCGCTGCCGCAGGAGACGCTGCGAGGCGTGATCCCGCTCGCGCGCAGCGGGATCACGAACCTCGTCATCTCCTACCGCAACGATCCGGGCGCGCCTCCCGGCCTTGGCGGTCGTTACGGCGTGGGGTTCTCGGAGAGCCGAGACGTGGATGCGGCGATCGCCGAAGCCCGGCGACGAGGAGCCGAGCGGGTGACCCTCTTCGGCTGGTCCATGGGCGGTACCGCGTGCCTCGTTGCTGCCACCCGAGGCGTCCACCGCGCACTCATCGACGGTCTGATCCTCGACTCGCCCGCAGTGGACTGGAGCGCGTTGCTCCGCTACCACGCCACGGCGCAGTCAGTGCCTGCGCCGATCGCAGGTCTCGGGGTCGAGATGCTCTCCAGGGGCCTCGTCACGGGTGGCGAGAGCGGCGGGCTTCCGATCGCGACGCTGCACCCCGAGACGTTCGCGCCCGAACTCACTGTGCCGGTCCTCATCCATGCCAGCACAGCTGACACGTTCGTGCCGTCGGCGGGAGCGGAGCGGCTCGCCGAGTTGCGCCCCGACCTCGTACAGCTTCGAATGCAACCCGGGGCCGAGCACGTGAAGCTGTGGAACGTGGACCGCAGCGGTTGGGAAGCGGTGACCCGCGTGTTCGTCCGTGCCCTGCCGCACCAGCCCTGGCGCGGCTGAGCAACGCGGCGACGGTACACTATCGGTGATGGTCTCAGACTCCCAGCACAGCACCGCCAGTCTCGTCGATCGGCGCCCCACGATCAGTGGCACCGAACTCGTAGCGACGCTGGTTCCACCGCCGCAGTTCGATCGCGCGTCGTTCGATTCGTACCGGCCGGACCCCGATTATCCGTCGCAGGAGGAGGCTCGGGAGCTGCTGCGCGCGTTCGCGGCTCCAGCTCCAGCCGTGTCTCGCGGGGGATTCTTCGGTTTCGGGCGGAAGAAGGCGGAGTCTGTTTCAGCCGCGCCCACCAAGCCCGGCATCTACCTCGACGGCGGATTCGGGGTGGGTAAGACCCACCTTCTCGCGGCGACCTGGCACGCCACGACCGGACGCAAGTACTTCGGAACGTTCATCGAGTACACCGCGCTCGTCGGTGCTCTCGGGTACAACGGCGCCGTCAGCGTGCTTCAGGGCGCTCGCCTGATCTGCATCGACGAGTTCGAGCTCGATGATCCGGGCGACACGATGCTGATGACACGCCTGATCGGCGATCTCACGTCCACCGGCACCAAGTTCGTCGCAACCTCCAATACGCCGCCCAACGCGCTCGGAGAGGGGCGCTTCGCGGCCGCCGACTTCATGCGCGAGATCCAGGCGATGTCCGATCGTTTCACGACGATTCGCATCGATGGCGTCGACTACCGGCAGCGCGACCTCGAAGGAGACGCGGTTCCGCTCTCCGACGAGGAGTACCGCTTCGCCCTCGCCGATGTCGCTGCAGCGCACGAGCGCATGACGGACGACGACTTCTCCGCGCTGATCGAGCATCTCGCGACCGTGCATCCGTCGAGCTACAGCGGCCTCCTGACGGGCGTGCAGTGCATCGGCCTGCGCGACGTTCACGTGCTGACGGACCAGTCGTCCGCCTTGCGATTCGTGGCCTTCATCGACCGCGTGTACGACGCTCAGATCCCCATCCGCGCTACGGGTGCGCCGATCACCACCGTCTTCGGCGGAGGCATGCTCGACGGCGGATATCGCAAGAAGTACCTGCGCTGCATGTCGCGTCTCAACGCGCTCTCGGCGAGCGAGATCGCGTAACGGAGATGGGGCGGGGGAACGTATCGCGCACGGTCTCTGGACTCCTGCGTTCGCTGGCCTCGGCGCTCCTGAAGCCCGCGCGGCCCACTCCTTCCGTTCGGCGGGATCTCGGGCGGAACGACGTCGCAGAGGATCGGGACCTCACGCTCGCCGAGATTCGCGGGTTGCGCCTCGCCTACGCGCCAGACCCGGACGGCGCCCCGGATCCGGGCGAGATCGTATGGGCCTGGGTTCCGTATGCCGAGCATGACGGCAGGGGCAAGGATCGCCCCGTGCTCATCATCGCGCGAATCGATGCGGCAACGACCGCCGGATGCTACCTGAGCACGAAGCAGCACCGCGGGTTCGTTTCGGTCGGAACCGGTCGTTGGGATGGTCAGGGGCGCGAGAGCTTCCTCGCGACCGACCGAGTGCTGCGCTTACCGGACGCGCGGGTGCGCCGAGAAGGACACGTGCTCGAGCGCGGTCGCTTCGTCGACGCCGCCGGCGCCGTGATGCGCGCGCACGGAGTCCACGCGCCCGAAGGCTGATTCGGGCGCAGCTCGCAGCGGTCGGCGCCCAGCCGTCCGCACGCTCAGTGATCCTGCCGCGCTACACGACAGTGCAGAACGGGTGGCCGACGGGATCGAGGTAGACCCGGAACGTGTCATGGGACTCGATGTGGCGAGCGCCGAGCGCGAGCACGTCGTCGTGGGCACCGGCCAAATCAGGCACCGCGATATCGAGGTGCGCCTGCTGATCGCCGTCATCGCTCGGCCACACGGGTGCGGCATAGCCTGGGGACTGCTGGAAGGAGAGCTTCGCCCCGATGCCATCGATCCGAAGATCGACCCAGTCGTCCCCGTCAGCCTGAATCGTCCCCCCGACGAGGCCGCGATAGAACTCCGCGAGCGCCCGCGGGTCCGGGCAGTCGAGAACGAAGCTGTGAAGGGTACCGAGGTGTGCCATGAGTGTTCCCATCTCGACGCCGATGTTCTGGTCACCTCCATTGTGCGGTGCGGTTCCTCGCCCGGCAATCACTCTTCGACACGTCGGGCTTCGAGCGAGCACTGCGGTCGCGCCCCCTCGGGTGTGCGCTCACTCACTCGATGCAGCTCGAACCCTGCAGAGACGAGCCGTCCGGCGAGTTCTCCGGGTGGCCACCGGTAGGCGGTGACCACGGCGTGCGCAAACGGCTCCAGCTCCGGCCAGGCGAAGGCCCCGAGAAGCAGACGGCCGCCGGGAGCCAAGATGCGGGCGAACTCGGCGAGAACTGCGTCGACCTCAGCCGGCGGAGTGTGGATCAGCGAGAACCACGAGAGGATTCCACCCGCGGAAGCCGTGGCGACGCCGCTCCGCGCGAGATCCGCGACGCGGTACTCGCTGCGCGGAAAGCACTGGCGCGCGATCTCGATGAACGCGGGGGAGAGGTCGAAGCCCGATATCTCAGCGCCCTGACGGCGCAGATCGTCGGTCCAGTGGCCCGGGCCGCAGCCGGCATCGACGAGGGGGCCGCTGCACCGTGCCGCCCATTCGCGAATCTCTGCGACATCGTGAGCGGGGGCTGCGTCGACGGAGGCGAAGAGGTCGGCATATTCGGCCGCCCGCGCATCGTACGAGCGTCGGATCGCGGTGGCTGACATCGCTCCACCCTAGTGCGCCGCGTGATGCGAGGTCACTGGGGAAAGAAAAAGACCCGGCCGGGGCCGGGTCTATCTGTGCGCGATACTGGGATCGAACCAGTGACCTCTTCCGTGTCAGGGAAGCGCGCTACCGCTGCGCCAATCGCGCCTGTTCAGGCTATTCAGTTGTGAGACGAGGTGGCGACGGGATTCGAACCCGTGTATACGGCTTTGCAGGCCGCTGCCTCGCCTCTCGGCCACGCCACCGTAGTTTTGTTACCATAAGTTTCCGAGCAAGCTCGGGCACTAGAGCGGATGACGAGACTCGAACTCGCGACCCTCACCTTGGCAAGGTGATGCGCTACCAACTGCGCTACATCCGCATTTCACCGCGTTACCGCGACCTGAATAACTATAGGGAAGCGGCGCCGGGGGTGCAAATCGGTGCGGCCATCCCGGGCGCGCCGCCTCGATTCGTGCCGTCTTCGCGCGGATCCGGCAAGTTTTTCCCACCGCCGGGCAGCCGCGCGGATACTGTTATTCCATGGCTGAAGGGGCGGCAGCGGTTCTGAAGCGATGGATCGGCTTCTCCGTGTTCCTCGCTCTCGTCGCCCTCGCGGTCGGCGCGATGCTGCTGCGTCAGGAGATCAGCGATCACCTCGCGGGAATGAACTACGAGATGAGCCCTCGGGTGAGCGATCTGGCAGACGATCTCGAGCTCACGGAGACCGGACGTCGCATCTTCATCGCGACGCACCCCACCGTGGACGGCAGCCAGCACTTCAACGAGCAGTGCGCCGACGTCGACCACTCGGAGCAGGGGCACGTGCTCGGCTGCTATACCGCCGACCGCATCCACCTCTTCGACGTCACGGATGACCGTGTGAGCGAGGTCGTCGAGATCACTGCGGCCCATGAACTGCTCCACGCGGCGTTCCATCGACTCGGCGAGGGAGACCGGTCGCTGCTCGCCTCGCGCCTGCGGGAGGTGTACGACGAACTCGCGCCAACGGATGCCGCGCTCGCAGAACGCATGAGCGTGTACGAGCATCTGCCGGACGCTGCCTTCGCGAACGAGCTGCATTCGGTATTGGGCACCGAGGTGCGCGAGCTGCCGCAGTGGTTGGAAGATCATTACGCGCAGTGGTTCACGAATCGGTCCGCACTGATCGATGATTTCGAAACCTACGTGACGGTGTTCAACGATCTGCAGGCCAGGGTCGACGCACTGCAGGCCGAGATGGCGGATCTGCGCGCGGATGTGGAGCGGCGCAGCTCCGCATACAGCGAGACCGTCGAAGCATTCAACGAGGATGCGACGGACTACGCGTCCCGACTCGAACGCGATGGATACCGCGATGATCCTGAGCAGCAGCAGCGCGATGCGGCCGCGCTGCAGCAGCGGCGAGCTGAGATCGACTCCGAGCTCGCCCAGCTCCAGGCCGACATCGATCGATACAACGCGCTGCGCGACGAGCTCGAGACGCTCGGGAAGGTCAGCGCGGAACTCGATGAGCACCTCGACAGCGACCTCGCCCCCATTACGACACGCCCGAACGAGTAAGGGGGATCCGCGGAAAGCTGCCGCTTGTCGGCGACGGTGCAATCCGCACTCTGGTTCCGTGTATGATCTTTGAGGTTGGCACGCACGGGAATCATCGCATTCCGGGAGTGCACACGGGCGATTGGCGCAGTTGGTAGCGCGCTTCCTTCACACGGAAGAGGTCATCAGTTCGAGTCTGGTATCGCCCACCGCAGCACCCCCGTGGTTCACACCGCGGGGGTGCTCTTGTTTGAGCGCCCGCGCGCACGCGAATGCTCGCGCCGGAGGCCCTGCGCAGACGGGGCGCGGCGCTCAGGTAGTCTGGCGCCCATGCACGCTCCGGCCATCACCGCGCTCGACTTCCTGCCGGGGATCTTCGCCCTGACCCATGCGGTCCTCGGCCTCTGGGCGATCCTCTCGCTCGCGAAGTTCGGGGCGCAGCTCAGCTGGCCCAAGATGATCGCCTGGATCTTCTTCATCGCCGCCATTCCGCTCGTGGGAGCGACGGTCTGGTTCACGGCGGGGCGCCGACGGTTCACTCCGAGCGACCCCGATGAGCGCGTCGACCCTCCGCAGGTCGACACCTCGCGAACCCAGTAGGATCGTACGGTGGCCGGCATCTGCGCCGACCCGGCGCGTTCGCGTTCGCGTTCCCGTCGTTTCCGACCTCCACAGTGAAGGAGTTCACCCGTGGCCGATGGCTTCTCCCGTTTCACCGATCGTTCGATCGTCGCGATGCGCGTCGATGGAGAATTGCGAGATCTCGCGGCGGAGATCACGGATACGGACACGGTGGAGCCCGTCACGATCGACTCGGAGGACGGCCTCAACATCTTGCGGCATTCGGCGGCTCACGTGCTCGCGCAGGCGGTGCAGCGCATCAACCCTGAGACGAAGCTCGGCATCGGCCCGCCCATCGCCGATGGCTTCTACTACGACTTCGACCCCGCGGAGCCGTTCACGCCGGAAGACCTGAAGGCGATCTCCTCTGAGATGCAGAAGATCGTCAAGCAGGGGCAGCGCTTCGTGCGACGCGTGGTGACCGAGGACGAGGCTCGCGCCGAGCTCGCGGACGAGCCGTACAAGCTCGAACTCATCGGCTTGAAGGGTGGAGCAGCCGGAGATGAGAACGGTGAGAGCGTCGAGGTCGGCGGTGCCGAGCTCACCATCTACGACAACATCGACCCGAAGACGGGCGAGCTCTGCTGGAAGGATCTCTGCCGTGGGCCGCATGTGCCGAGCACGCGCATGCTCGGCAACGGCTGGGCGCTGATGCGATCGGCGGGCGCTTACTGGCGCGGCAGCGAGAAGAATCCGATGCTGCAGCGCGTCTACGGCACCGCGTGGCCGTCGAAGGACGAACTGCGTGCTTACCAGACGCGTCTCGAAGAGGCGGCGAAGCGCGATCACCGCAAGCTCGGGGTCGAGCTCGACCTCTTCAGCTTCCCGGACGAGATCGGATCCGGCCTCGCGGTGTTCCACCCCAAGGGCGGGATCATCCGTCACGAGATCGAGAACTTCATGCGCTCCGAGCTGCTGAAGAACGGGTACGAGGTCGTCAACAGCCCCCACATCACGAAGGGCACGCTGTTCGAGACCAGTCAGCATCTCAACTGGTACAAGGACGGGATGTTCCCGGCGATGCACCTGGACGAGCAGACGGATGGCGACGGCAATGTCGTCAAACAGGGGCAGGATTACTACCTGAAGCCCATGAACTGCCCGTTCCACAACCTGATCTTCCGCGCGCGCGCTCGAAGCTATCGAGAGCTGCCGCTGCGGCTGGCCGAGTTCGGCACCGTGTACCGGTACGAGAAGAGCGGCACCCTCTCCGGCCTCACGCGCGTGCGCGGCCTGACGCAGGACGACGCGCACATCTACGTCACCGACGAGCAGGTGAAGGACGAGATCAAGCGACAGCTCGAGTTCGTGTTCTCCACCCTGCGCGCGTACGGGCTCAACGACTTCTATCTCGAGCTGTCGACCCGCGATCCCGAGAAGTCCGTCGGCTCGGACGAGCAGTGGGAACTCGCGACCGACACTCTTCGCGAGGTCGGCGAGGAGTCGGGGCTGGAGCTCGTCGCCGACCCCGGCGGCGCCGCGTTCTACGGGCCGAAGATCTCGGTGCAGGCCCGCGACGCCATCGGCCGCACCTGGCAGCTCTCAACCGTGCAGCTCGACTTCAACCAACCAGAGCTGTTCGAGCTGGAGTATGCGGCGGCGGATGGCACCCGGAAGCAGCCCATCATGATCCACCGGGCGCTGCTCGGCTCGGTCGAGCGCTTCTTCGCGATCCTTCTCGAGCACTACGCCGGCGCGTTCCCGGTCTGGCTGTCGCCGACGCAGGTCGTCGGCATTCCGGTGGCCGAGCAGTACGGCGAGTACCTCGACGAGGTCGTCGCGCGCCTGCGCGAGCAGGGCGTGCGGGCCGAAGTCGATCACAGCGACGACCGCATGCCGAAGAAGATCCGCACGCACACGAAGGCGAAGGTCCCGGTCCAGCTCATCGCGGGCGAGGAGGATCGGGCGGCGGGCGCCGTCAGCTTCCGCTTCCGCGACGGCACGCAGTTGAACGGCGTGCCGGTCGACGAGGCGATCGATCGCATCACCGCTGCGATCCGCTCGCACGAGCAGGTCTCGACGGCATGGTCGGAGTAGACGGAGGCGCGGGTTCGGGAGCTGACGAGGCGTCGATGCCGAGCTCCGCACCCGGTGGGGTGCGGCCGGAGTCGCTCGAGGAGAGCGGCGCCGTCGGCGTCGCCGATGACCTGCGTCGACTCTGGGTGCCGCACCGCATGGTGTACGTGTCGGACCATCATCAGCCCGGTGAGCACGACTGCCCATTCTGCGCGGCTCCGGAGCGCGCCGATTCCGAAGCACTGATCGTCGCGCGGGGCGAGCACGCATACGTCCTGCTGAACCTCTTCCCCTACAACAGCGGCCACATGCTCGTCTGCCCCTACCGCCACATCTCGAACTACGACGAGGCTACCGACGCGGAGACCTCCGAGATCGCCGCGCTCACGCAGACGGCCATGCGCGTCGCACGATCGACGCTGCAGTGCGACGGATTCAATCTGGGTATGAACCAGGGAGCCATCGCCGGTGCCGGAGTCGCATCGCACCTGCATCAGCATGTCGTGCCGCGGTGGGCATCCGATGCGAACTTCTTCCCGATCATCGCGAAGACGAAAGCGATGCCCCAACTGCTCGGCGAGGTGCGCGAGCTGTTCGCCGAAGCCTGGCCCCGTCCCTGATCGGCGCAGGAGCCGACTGCGGCGGGGCGCCGCGCTCCGGCCCCATAGACTGAACTCAGACCACCCTCATTCCGAAACAATCAAAGAGGAGCTCCCGTGTCCGGACACTCCAAGTGGGCGACGACGAAGCACAAGAAGGCGATCATCGACTCGCGCCGTGCAAAGGCGTTCGCCAAGTACATCAAGAACATCGAGGTCGCGGCGCGCATCGGCGGCGCTGATCTCTCAGGGAACCCGACCCTCGTCGACGCCGTGCAGAAGGCGAAGAAGAACTCCGTTCCGGGCGACAACATCGATCGCGCCATCAAGCGCGGTGCCGGGCTCGACGGAGACGCAGTCGAGTACATGACGATCGTGTACGAGGCGTACGGCCCGAACGGCGTCGCCCTCATGATCGAGTGCCTGACGGACAACAAGAATCGTGCAGCGGCGGAGGTGCGCACCGCGTTGAATCGCAATGGCGGCACCCTCGCTGATCCGGGCAGCGTCGCGTACAACTTCGGGCGGAAGGGCGTCATCGTCGTTCCCGCCGAGGGCACCACGGAGGACGACGTGCTCGCTGCGGTGCTCGAAGCCGGTGCAGAAGAGGTCAACGCCGCTCCGAATGGCGAGACGTTCGACGTCATCACGGATGCTTCTGATCTCGTCGCTGCTCGCACCGCGCTCGTCGACGCCGGGATCGACTACGACTCGGCGGACGCGGAGTTCGTGCCGAGCCTCAAGGTCGAAGTCGATGCCGACACGGCGCGCAAGGTGTTCCGCCTGATCGATGCACTCGAGGACAGCGACGACGTGCAGAACGTCTTCACGAATGTCGACCTGACCGCAGAGGTGCAGGCCGAACTCGCTGAAGACGAGTGACGCACCGGTCGAGACCGGATCCTCGACGATGACGCGCATCATCGGCATCGACCCCGGCCTCACGCGCTGCGGCATCGGCGTGGTGACGGCCGGGGCCGGGCGGCGCGTGACGTTCGAGCACGTGGAGGTGCTCGGTTCGCCGGCGACGGCCGAACTGCCGGCTCGGCTCCATCAGCTGGGGTCCGCGATCGAACGGCTGCTCGACGGCGAGAAACCAGCGGCGATCGCTCTCGAGCGCGTCTTCGCTCAGCAGAACCTCCCGTCGGTGATGGGCGTCGCTCAGATCAGCGGCGTTGTGATGTTCCTCGCCGAGCGGCGCGGCATTCCGGTGGCGCTCTACACCCCGAACGAGGTCAAGGCGCAGGTCACGGGCTACGGCAGCGCCGACAAATTGCAGGTCACGACGATGGTGACGCGGCTCCTCAGGCTCGCCGCGCCCCCGAAGCCGGCGGACGCCGCTGATGCGCTCGCGTTGGCGATCACTCACGCCTGGCATCTCTCGCGGGGCGGGACGGCCGATCGTTCCATCCGGGCTACGGCGCCGGCGGGGGAGACGCCTGCTCAACGGGCGTGGCGCGAGGCCGAGGCCAAGGTCGGCCGACGCCGCAGCGGCCCTCGGGCGTAAGCGCCAGAACTCTCACGGCAGTCGGAACTCCACCGACGCGTCAGGGCCGCTCTGCGGGAGGGTCCTGGTCGACGTCGCGATCCTCAGCGCCGGCGCGCGGTTCCCGCTCACCGATGTCTCCCGGTTCTGGCAGCGTGATCGGCAGTGTGATGGTGCCGGTGTGCAGCGCCTCTTCGATGACCTGTTCGACCTGGCGCTGACGCCGAAGTCGGATGCGGCTCAGGGCGCGCTGCTCGGGCAGGCTCCACCCGAACCGCACGGCGAGCAGACGAACGAGTGCAGTCACCACGACGCAGACGATGCTCGCGGGGATGACCGCGACGCCGAGCGCCAGCAGGCCGACGAGCACCGATACTCCGACCAGGCTCGCCACGGCGTAGAGCGAGCCGACATGCATGAGTGCGATCGGAATGTTGAGCATCAGGTCGCGCAGCACGCCGCCGCCCACCGCCGAGACGGTGCCGATGAAGAGCGCCGGTACGACCGGCATGCCGAGTGCGAGCGCTTTCGTCGCGCCGATCGCCCCGAACATTCCGATGCTGATCGCGTCGAGCACGGTGATCACCGGGTCTGCTTTCTCGAGCAGCCGCTGCAGCAGCATTCCGATGAGCGCGGCGCCTGTTGCCACGATGAGGTACCAGTTGTCGGCGAACGCCGCCGGCGTCGTGCCCAGGAAGACGTCGCGGAGGAAGCCGCCGCCCACCCCTGAGAAGATTCCGATGATCGCGACGCCCAGCAGATCGAGCCGTTTGAAGCCCGCGGCGAAGAGCGCGCCCTGGAGGCTGCCGACTCCGACCGCGGCGAGATCGGCGTAGAGCGGAATGCGGAACGTCTCGTCGAACACGACTCCATTCTCGCGCACGATCGGGCGAATGCGACGGGCCGCATGCGTCGTTGCGCCGCGGGCGGAATGGGGTACGCGCCGTCGCGAGGGTGGAGGATACTGGACTCGTGCCCCTCTACCGCGAACAAGGTGTTGTGCTCCGCACCCATAAGCTGGGTGAGGCCGATCGCATCGTCACCATGCTGTCGCGTGACCGCGGGCTGCTCAGGGGAGTCGCGAAGGGCGTGCGCCGCACTTCGTCGAAGTTCGGCGCCCGTCTCGAACCGTTCATGGTCGCGGATGTGCAGTGCTTCGAGGGTCGCTCGCTCGACACCATCACGCAGGCGGAGACGCTCGGCGCATACGGTCCGGCGATCAGCGCCGACTACGACCGGTACCGCGCGGGCAGCGTCATCGTGGAAACCGCGGAGCGCCTCGCCGAGGGCGACCCCTCCCGGCCGCTGTACGAACTGCTCGTGGGCGCGCTCCGCACCCTCGCGGCCGCCAGGATTCCGCCGGAGCTCGTGCGGGACGGGTATCTGCTGCGCGCGCTCTCCATCGCCGGCTGGACGCCCGGCTTCGTCGACTGCGTCCGGTGCGGAGCCGCGGGGCCCCACACCGCCGTCGTCGTGCAGCTCGGTGGCGTCGTGTGCGAGGACTGCCGCACCCCCGGCTCACCCAGGCTGGATCCGGGCAGCATTCTGTTGCTCGGGGCCCTGCTCTCGGGGAACTGGGACGACGCGCTGCAGGCCTCGGAGCGGGAGCGCGGTCAGGCCGCCGGCATCGCCGCTGCGTACACGCAGTGGCACCTCGAGCGCGGGTTGCGCTCGTTCCGCGCGCCGCGGCGCTGAGCTGCGGGGCCGCGGACCGCATCTACACTGGCAGTCATGCACCGCGCTCCGTCCTCGCTCGTGCCGGTCGACTGGACCGGGGAGCAGCCTCCGATCTTCGCCGGCCCGCCCCCGCAGCACGTCGCCATCGTCATGGACGGCAACGGGCGTTGGGCGAACCGGCGAGGCCTCCCGCGGGTCGAAGGGCACCGGATGGGGGAGCAGGCACTGCTCGACGTGGTCGCCGGGGCGATTCAGGCCGGGGTCGCCCATCTCAGCGTGTACGCGTTCTCGACCGAGAACTGGCGGCGCTCGCCCGATGAGGTCCGGTTTCTCATGGGATTCAACCGCGACGTGCTGCGCCGCCGTCGGGCGCAGCTCGATGCCTGGAACGTGCGGATGCGCTGGGCCGGGCGCCGCCCGAAGCTCTGGGGATCGGTGATCAACGAGCTGCAGGCGTCGGAGCGCGCGACTGCGTCGAACACCGGACTCACCTTGACGATGTGCGTGAACTACGGCGGGCGCAACGAGATCACGGACGCGGTGCGCGCAATCGCCTCCGAGGTGCGCGCCGGTCGGCTCTCACCGAACGGCATCACAGAACGCACCATCGAGCGTCACCTGTACGTTCCCGAACTGCCGAATGTCGATCTGTTCCTCCGCAGCTCCGGCGAACAGCGCACGAGCAACTTCATGCTCTGGCAGTCTGCGTACGCGGAGATGGTGTTCCTCGACACGCTCTGGCCCGATTTCGGCAGGCGGCAGCTCTGGGAGGCGATCGGCATCTATCACGACCGGGATCGTCGCTTCGGCGGTGCCGTCGACACGCCCAACGGATCCTGATCTGCGAGAATGGTACGGATATGACTTCCCAGACTCTCGGTGACGCCCGCCTGCGCATCGGGCCGCTCGCACTCGATGTGCCCGTCGTGCTCGCCCCCATGGCCGGTATCACCAATACGGCATTCCGGCGGCTCTGCCGCGAATACGGCGCAGGGCTCTACGTGAGCGAGATGATCACGAGCCGGGCGCTCGTCGAACGCACGCCAGCGTCGTTGCGTCTCATCAAGCATCATGAGAGCGAGACGCCGCGTTCGATCCAGCTCTACGGCGTCGATCCGAAGACCGTGTCGGAGGCCGTGCGCTTCCTGGTCGATCAGGATCTCGCCGATCACATCGATCTCAACTTCGGGTGCCCGGTTCCGAAGGTCACTCGCAAGGGCGGGGGCTCTGCGCTGCCGTGGAAGAGCGATCTGTTCCGAGCGATCGTCGAGGGGGCGGTGCGGTCCGCTGGCGACATTCCGCTGACGGTGAAGATGCGCAAAGGCATCGATGAGGATCACCTGACGTACCTCGATGCCGCGCGTGCTGCCGAGGGCGCAGGCGTGGCCGCCATCGCGCTGCACGGGCGCACAGCGAATCAGTTCTACTCCGGCCAGGCCGACTGGAGTTCGATCGCGACGCTCAAGGAGACCATCACGAGCGTGCCCGTGCTCGGCAACGGCGATATCTGGTCGGCCGATGACGCCATCCGCATGGTCCGCGAAACCGGCTGCGACGGCGTCGTCGTCGGCCGCGGGTGCCTCGGTCGCCCGTGGCTCTTCGGCGACCTCGCAGCGGCGTTCCGCGCTGAGGCCGGCGAGATCACGGCAGAGGAAGCGGCGGCGTCGATCGCTCAGCCGCCGCTCGGGTTCGTCATGGATGCGATGCGTCGCCACACCGAGCTGCTCGTCGAGTTCTACGACGACGATGAGCCGCATGCGTGCCGCGACATCCGCAAGCACGTCGCCTGGTACTTCAAGGGCTACGGGGTCGGCGGCGACACGCGTCGCGCGCTGGCGGCCGTCGAATCGCTCGAGCAGATGGACGAGATCTTCGCCACGATGGATGCCTCACTGCCGTACCCCGGCGAAGGCGCCGAAGGGCAGCGCGGTCGCGCCGGCAGCCCGAAGCGGGTCGTGCTGCCGGACCGCTGGCTCGAGAGCCGCACGAGCGAGAACATCGACTACGCCGATTTGGCGGATGCCGAGCGAGACGACTCGGGTGGGTGAGTCGGGCCTGCCCGCCGGATACGATGCGGTCGACGCCGAACGCTACGTGCCGGAGTCGCATTCCGGATCGCGCAGCGATTTCGCCCGCGACCGTGCGCGCGTGCTCCACTCGAGCGGCTGGCGACGCCTCGCGGCGAAGACGCAGGTGCTCAGCCCCACGGCCGGCATCGATTTCGCGCGGAACCGTCTGACGCATTCCCTTGAGGTCGCGCAGATCGGCCGGGAGCTCGCCGTCTCGCTGAACCTTGCGCAGGACGTGGTGGACACTGCGTGCCTCGCGCACGACCTCGGTCATCCGCCCTTCGGCCACAACGGGGAGAAGGCGCTCAACGAGTGGGCCGTCGACGCAGGCGGGTTCGAGGGCAACGCGCAGACGCTCCGAGTGCTCGCGCGACTCGAACCCAAACGGTTCACCTCCGACGGTGCGAGCGTGGGGTTGAATCTGACCCGCGCGACGCTCGACGCCAGCTGCAAGTACCCCTGGAGCCTCGCCGAGGCCGAGCCCGGCAGCGCGAAGTTCGGCTACTTCGCGGATGATGCTCCAGTCTTCGCATGGCTGCGCGCGGGAGCGCCGGAGCGGAGGAAGTGCGCCGAGGCCCAGGTGATGGATCTCTCGGATGACATCGCCTACTCGGTGCATGATTTCGAGGACGCCGTCGTCAGCGGGTTCATCGACCCCGAGATCCTCACCGCCCGCTCAGGCCATGACTCGCTGATCCGTGCTGTGTCGGAGTGGGCCGGCGGTTCCTACTCGAGCGACGAGCTCGGGGCGGCGTACGACCGCATCTCCGAATCCGAGACCTGGCTGACCCGCTGGGACGAGAGCCGCGCCCACCAGGCGCAGCTCAAGAACTTCACGAGCGAGATGATCGGCCGGTTCGCGCGAGCATCGATCGGGGCGACGCTTGAGGCGGCGGACGGCTCACCGCTGGCGCGCTACAACGCTTCCGTCATCGTTCCCCGCGAGATCCGTGCAGAGATCGCCGTGCTCAAGGGGATCGTCGCGGCGTTCGTCATGGCGAGCGGGCGGCGTCAACCGACGTATCGTCGGCAGCGCGAGTTGCTGGGCGAACTGCTCGAGGTGCTGTGGGAATCGGGGGAGCACGAGCTGGAGCCCGCTTTCGCGGCCGACTTCCGCCAGGCTGCGGATGATGCGGGGCGGCGGCGCGCCATCGTGGACCAGGTGGCATCGCTGACGGATCAGTCCGCGATCGCCTGGCACAAGCGGCTGTGTGATGTGCCGCTGGTGTAGGCGAAACGCGCAGCGTTTCGTACCAGCGGCACCGGCGCCGCAGCGTCGCCTGGTCGGCGGGCTTCGGCAGTAGACTGTACAGCTATGGCAGGTCGGATCCGTGCGAGCGATATCGAGGAAGTGAAGCGTCGCACGAACCTTGCCGATCTCGTCGGTGACTACGTCACCTTGAAGAACGCCGGAATCGATTCGATGAAGGGCTTGTGCCCATTCCACGATGAGCGCAGTCCCAGTTTCCACGTGCGTCCGGCGCTCGGCTACTACCACTGCTTCGGGTGCGGGGAATCCGGTGACGCGTTCACCTTCCTCCAGCGCATGGACCATCTCACCTTCGCCGAATCGGTGGAACGTCTTGCAGCGCGGATCCACTACAGTCTGACGTACGAGGAGGGGAGTTTCGCGCGCGAAGACGGCCCGAATCGCGCCCGGCTGCTCGCGGCGAACACCGCAGCGGCCGAGTACTTCTCGGCGCAGCTCGCCGGTGAAGAAGCCGCGATGGCGCGCGACTTCCTCACGCAGCGCGGTTTCGACGAGGCCGCCTGCGAACGGTTCGGCGTCGGGTACGCCCCGCGAGGCTGGGACGGTATGAGCGGCCATTTGCGCGGACTGGGATACACGCCGCAGGAGCTGGTGCAGTCCGGTCTCGCCTCCGAAGGGCAGCGCGGTGCCTACGATCGCTTCCGCGGGCGAATCGTCTGGCCCATCCGCGACACGAGCGGCCAGACGCTCGGCTTCGGAGCGCGCAAGCTCTACGAGGACGACAACGGCCCCAAGTATCTCAATACGCCTGAATCCCCGGTCTACCACAAGTCGCAGGTGCTGTACGGCCTCGATCTCGCGAAGCGGGCGATCTCGCGTGGCAAACGCGCCGTGGTCGTCGAGGGATACACCGATGTCATGGCCTGTCATCTCGCGGGCGTGGAGACCGCGGTGGCGACCTGCGGAACGGCGTTCGGCAAGGATCACATCGCCGTGCTCCGACGCATCATGGGCGATGATTCCGCCGCCGAGGTCGTGTTCACCTTCGACCCGGATGAGGCCGGGCAGAAAGCCGCGCTCCGCGCCTTCAGCGAGGAGAAGCGCTTCACTGCGCAGACCTACGTCGCTGTCGCGCCTGAAGGGCTCGATCCCTCCGATCTGCGTCAGCATCGCGGGGACGAGGCGGTTCGCGAGCTGTTCACGCGCAAGATTCCGCTCTTCGAGTTCGCGCTGAGGCAGGCGATCGCGCGTTTCGACCTGAACAGCGTGGAAGGGCGGGTCGCCGCGCTGCGCGAGGCCGCGCCGATCATCGCGGAGATCAGGGACCCGTCACTCCGCCCGGGATACACGCGAGAGCTCGCGCGCCTGCTGGGCGCCGAGCTGAATGAGGTGCAGCATGCTGTGCGCAGCGCCGAGCGCAGCCCTCGGGGCAGCGATCGCGGCGGCCAGGACCGGTCGGGTCAGGGCCAGAACGGGCCGCAACGGCAGGGCCAGCACGTGCAGAACCAACGACAGCAGCAGCGCGGCGGGTACGGGCAGCGCGGGGCCGCGCGCCGGCCAGGGTCGTCGGGGCAGCAGGAGGATCCGTACGCCTCCGGCCCGAGTGCCCAGTACGACGACGCTTCGGACCCGTACGGTGGACCCTCCGATCCGCAGCGTGATACGACACCCGCCGCGCCGCGTCGTATCGGACTCTCTTCACTTCGCAACGCCCCTACGACCTGGCTCGAACGCGACGCCCTGATGGCGATGCTGCAGCAGGGCGAATCGGTGGGCCCTGACCTGCTGCAGCAGGCGGTGACGGCGCAGGTGCTCGAACCCGACCTGCGTGTCGTGCGCGATGCACTCGGCGCCGCATTGCCGGTACTCGGCACGCCGGCGTGGTGGGACGCCGTCATGGCGGCTGCACCCGAGTCGCATCACGGACTCATCCGCGAGCTCGCCATGGCCCCCATGCCGCAGCGAAATCTCGATCAGCTGGCGGCGTACGCCCGCGACGTGGTGGTCTCGCTGCTCGACCGGGATCTCGTGGAGCTCAAACGCGAACTGCTCGCACGCCATCAGCGCATCGGCGACTCCGCAGACCCGCGCGCTCGTCAGATTCAGGAGCAGCTCGTCGCGCTCGAATCAGCTCGCCGCAGTCTGCGCGCAGATTGAGCGGCGTGCCGAAACCGCTCCCGCCGTGCGCATCCCGATGCCCTAGGCTGCTGGTCAGCCGGAGCGCACCACGAGCCACCGAGGAGAATTCAGGATGCCCCACCCCGTAGTCGACGCCGATCCGATGATTCGGGTCTCGGACCTCTCGCTCTCGTACCCGGCGCACGCGGGGGGCCGGGAGTTCGAGGCCGTCGAGGGGCTTTCCTTCGATGTCGCGCGCGGCGATGTGTTCGCCCTCCTCGGCGAGAGCGGTTCGGGCAAGTCGACGCTTGCGAAGTTCTTGGCGGGCCGCGGGCCCGATGCCAGCGAGAAATCGAGCCGCATTCGGCTCACCGGCGGTGAAGCCACCGTGATGGACGTGCCCATGAACCGCCTGTGGCGCCGCACCCGCGCGCGTTTGACGGCGTACGTCGGCCACCTCGCCCAGGACGCCGGCGCCACGCTCACGCCCGAGCTCAACGTCGGCGACATCCTCTTCGAGCCGATCGTCGAGCGAAGCAAGCACTTCGACCGCGATGAGCTCGGCGAGCGCATCGCGGAGATGATGGACATCGTCGCCCTTCCGCTCGCGAAACTGCAGGAGTATCCGTACGAGCTGTCGAAAGGCCAGCGGCAGCGCGTCGCGGTGATGCGCTCGCTCATGCTCGACCCGCGGCTGCTGATCGCGGATGAGCCCACACTCGGCGTCGACGCGAACAACCGGCCGAAGATCGTCGAGCTGCTGCGGTGGTACCGAGAGCGCAGCGGTGCCACGATGCTGCTGATCAGCCACGACATCGGCATGCTCGAGGCCCTGGTGCAGGAGGTGCTCGTCATGCAGCAGGGTCGGCTCGTGGGGCGCGGGGAGATCAATGAGATCTTCCGCAACGCCGACCACGGGTACGTGCAGCGTCTCGCGCAGGCGCTGCGCGCGACGGCGTACGACGAGATCGCGGAAGAATAGCGTGCGCTCGGCGGGCGAATCGCCCGAACCGGGACGATTTGCACACCCGCTTCGGGGCTTGCTAACCTAGTCTGGTTGCAGTCGCAATGATCCCCTGTAGCTCAGTTGGCAGAGCGCTTGACTGTTAATCAGGATGTCGCTGGTTCGAGCCCAGCCGGGGGAGCGAGCGAAGCCCTTACCCTTGCGGTAAGGGCTTTTTCGTTTCATCCGACGCGCAGGGAGGCGCTATGACTTCGAACGATTCCTCTGCCCAGGCGGGTGCACGCGTGATCAGTGTGCCTCCGTACGGAACCCCCGTCGTGGACGAGCGCGCCTGGATCGCGCCTGGAGCCGTGGTCGTCGGTGACGTTCGCATCGGCGCGCGGTCGAGCGTCTGGTACAACGCAGTGCTGCGCGGCGACTCCGACTCCGTGCGGGTGGGGGAGCGGAGCAACATTCAGGACGGTGCGGTCGTGCACACGCAACGCGGGGATGCGGCGATCATCGGCGACGACGTCTCGGTCGGCCACCTGGCGATGATCCACGGTGCCACCATCGAGAACGGCTGCCTCATCGGCATGCACGCCACCGTGCTCACCGGCGCCGTCGTGGGGTCGGGCAGTCTCGTGGCCGCGGGAGCGGTCGTGCCGCAGGGCATGATCGTCCCGCCGCACTCGCTCGTCGTCGGCGTGCCCGGTCGAGTGGTGCGCGAACTGCGGGACGAGGACCGCGAGGCGGTGCGCCTCAACTCGGCGCGCTATCTGGAGACCACCGACAATCATCGGGCCGCGACACGCGACGAGTGACGGCGCGTTCGTGTCGGGCTCGACGATGCAGTATGATCGGTGAGGTGCTTCGGCACGCGCTGCACGCAGCACGGGGATGTAGCTCAATGGTAGAGCCTCAGTCTTCCAAACTGATTACGCGGGTTCGATTCCCGTCATCCCCTCCGCCGAGAAGGCCCCGCTCACGCGGGGCCTTCTCCGTTTCTCCCGTCGCCGCGCCTCCGTGCGCGCGGATTCCGGCACTTCTCCGGGCACCTGCAGCGCAGCGGTTCGCGCATCGGCTAGACTTGCTCGGGTTGCGCGCGACCGCGCGCCAGCACGATGGAACTCCCGGGTACACCGGGGCGTAGCTCAGCTTGGCTAGAGCGCCCGCTTTGGGAGCGGGAGGTCGCAGGTTCGAATCCTGTCGCCCCGACCAGGGTCCGCCGGCCCGAAACCGGCATCCGAACGACATTCTGATGATGAGAGGCCAAATTGCCGAAGACGACAGCTGAGAAGCTCACTGCGACCCGCGCCAAGCTGAGCGTGGAAGTTACGCTCGACGAGCTGGAGCCCTACCTCAAGCAGGCGTACAAGACCATCTCCGAGCAGGTTTCGGTGCCCGGATTCCGCAAGGGCAAGGTCCCCGCGCCGATCATCGATCAGCGCGTCGGCCGTGAGGCAGTCATTCAGGAGGCTGTCAACAGCTCGCTGGACGACTTCTACCAGGCTGCTCTCGCCGAGGCGGACGAGCGCCCCATGGGCCGCCCCACCGCGGATGTCGAGCAGTGGCCGGAAGCCAAGGATCCGGAGAGCACCCTCGTGCTCGCGTTCGAGGTCGAGGTGCGCCCCGACTTCACGCTGCCCAAGTACGACGGCCTGAAGCTGACCGTCGACAACGTCGAGGTGGACGAGGATGCGGTCGAGGCCGAGCTGACCAAGCTCCGCGAGCGCTTCGGCACCCTCGTGACCGTGGATCGCCCCGCGAAGACCGGCGACTTCGTCGAGCTGGACCTCACCGCGACCATCGACGGCAACGAGGTCGATCAGGCGAGCGGCGTCTCCTACGAGGTCGGCGCTGGCAACCTGCTCGCAGGTACGGATGAGGCAGTCGAGACCCTCACCGCCGGCGAGACGACGAATTTCACCTCGCAGCTGCTGGGCGGGGAGTACGAGGGCCAGGACGCCGAGGTCGAGCTCACGGTCACCGCGGTCAAGGAGCGCGAGCTTCCCGAGGCCGACGACGAGTTCGCGCAGCTCGCGAGCGAGTTCGACACGATCGACGAGCTCCGCGAGAGCCTGAAGGATCAGGTTTCGAAGGCCTCCGTCTTCGCGCAGGGTCAGCAGGCACGCGATCTCTTCACCGCAACGCTCATCGAGCAGGCCGGCATCCCCGTCTCCGAAGAGCTGGTGGAGGAAGAGGTGCACCGTCACCTCGAGGGCGAAGGCCGCCTCGAGGACGACGAGCACCGCGCCGAGGTGCGGAAGTCGTCGGAGGAGCAGATTCAGCTCCAGCTGCTGCTGGACGCGATCGTCGAAGCTGAAGGCGTGACGCCGACGCAGAACGAGCTCTCGCAGTACATCTTCCAGTCGGCGCAGCAGTACGGCATGGAGCCGACGCAGTTCCTCCAGGCCATCAGCCAGGGCAACCAGATGGGCGTGATCCTCGGAGAGGTCACGCGCAACAAGGCTCTCGCGGTCGCGCTCGCAAAGGCGGAGGTCGTGGATCAGGACGGCAACGCCGTCGATCTGAGCGAGTTCACGGCCGTCGATTCCGATGAGGAAGCCGACGCATCGGACGACGCCGCTGAGGCGGTCGAGACCGAAGCCGCTCCGGAGTCAGAGGCTCCGGCTCCCGCTGCGAAGAAGTCCGCCGCGAAGAAGCCGGCCGCCGCGTCGACCGAGAGCGCTCCCGCTGACGACGAGGCCGCGAAGAAGGCCGCTCGTTCGGCTGCCGCCAAGAAGGCTGCCGCCACGCGCGCCGCCAAGAAGGCCGCCGCCGAGGCTGAAGAGGCCGGCAAGTAGGTCGCATCCCGCCGCATCCGCGATCCCCTGCCTCGAACTTCGAGGTGGGGGATCGTTGCGTATCGGCGGCCATGCGCCCACGGCGAACACGGCTCACGAGGCGCGAACGACTCGGTACGCTCGAACCAAGCAACAACGAATGGAGCGCCGCATGGCTGAACAGACGCCACCGAACAGCGTGTTCGAACGACTGCTGAAGGACCGTATCATCTGGCTCGGTTCCGAAGTCCGTGACGACAACGCGAATGAGATCTGCGCCAAGATCCTGCTGCTGGCTGCAGAGGATCCCAAGGCCGACATCTACCTCTACATCAACTCTCCCGGCGGCTCGATCACCGCGGGCATGGCGATCTACGACACGATGTCGTTCGTTCCGAATGACATCGTCACCGTCGGCATCGGCATGGCCGCTTCGATGGGCCAGTTCCTGCTCACCGCCGGCACCAGGGGCAAGCGCTACATCACCCCGAACGCCCGCGTGCTGCTGCACCAGCCGCACGGCGGATTCGGTGGCACGGCGAGCGACATCCAGACCCAGGCGCAGCTCATCACCTCGATGAAGAACCGCCTCGCCGAAATCACCGCGGCGCAGACCGGGAAGACGCTGGAGCAGATCAACGAGGACGGCGACCGCGATCGCTGGTTCACCGCAGATGAGGCGCTCGAGTACGGCTTCATCGACTTCATCCGCGATTCAGCCACCGATGTCATCGGCGGCGGCGGCACCAGTAACTAACGTGACGGACAGGAAGCAACTCACTCGATGAATACTCCATACATGCCCCAGTCCGGCGGATCGAGCCTGCAGATGCCCGATGCGCGCTACGTGCTCCCGACCTTCGAAGAGCGCACGGCCTACGGCTACAAGCGTCAGGATCCGTACGCCAAGCTCTTCGAGGATCGCATCATCTTCCTCGGTGTGCAGGTCGACGATGCGTCAGCCGACGATGTCATGGCCCAGCTCCTGGTGCTCGAGAGCCAGGACCCTGAGCGGGACATCACCATGTACATCAACTCGCCGGGCGGCTCCTTCACCGCCATGACGGCGATCTACGACACGATGCAGTACATTCGCCCGCACGTGCAGACGGTGTGCCTCGGTCAGGCGGCGTCGGCTGCGGCGGTGCTGCTCGCCGGTGGAACCCCGGGGAAGCGGCTCGCGCTGCCCAACGCGCGCGTGCTGATCCACCAGCCATCCAGCGGTCAGGGCGGCCACGGCCAGGCCTCGGACATCGAGATCCAGGCCCGCGAGATCCTGCGGATGCGCGAATGGCTCGAGGAGACACTGTCGAAGCACTCCAAGCGCAGCATCGAAGAGGTGAATCGCGACATCGATCGCGATAAGATTCTCAGCGCACAGGAGGCGTTCGAATACGGGCTCGTCGACCAGGTGCTGACGAGTCGGAAGAACCCGCAGCCGGTCATCGCGAAGTAGTCACACGGAGCCTCGGGGGCGACCCCGGGGCTCCGGCGCGCCGCCCATCAATGTCTGAGGCTCCCGCTAGTCTCGAAGGCATCGGATCAGACCGAGTTAGGTGAAGGAGCTCCGCATGGCGAAGATCGGCGAAAGCAGCGAGCTGCTCAAGTGCTCCTTCTGCGGCAAGTCGCAGAAGCAAGTGCAGCAGCTCATCGCCGGCCCGCAGATCTACATCTGCGATGAGTGCGTGGCGCTCTGCAATGAGATCATCGAGGAGCGCCTCGCGGAGCACCAGACGGGGGAGACCTCCGACTTCACTCTGCACAAGCCTCGTGAGATCGCCGACTTCCTCGACCAGTACGTCATCGGGCAGGACCGCGCCAAGCAGTCACTCGCCGTTGCGGTGTACAACCACTACAAGCGCGTGCGCGCGCTCTCGTCGCTCGCGAGCGCTGAGGTCGCCTCGGAGCAGGTGGAGATCGCGAAGTCGAATATTCTGCTCATCGGCCCGACCGGGTGCGGCAAGACGTATCTCGCGCAGTCGCTGGCACGACAGCTCGGTGTGCCGTTCGCGGTTGCCGACGCCACGGCCCTCACCGAGGCGGGGTACGTCGGCGAAGACGTCGAGAACATCCTCCTGAAGCTTCTACAGGCAGCCGATTTCGATGTCGCGCGCGCAGAGATGGGCATCATCTACATCGATGAGATCGACAAGATCTCTCGTAAAGCCGAGAACCCCTCGATCACGCGCGATGTCTCGGGCGAAGGCGTGCAGCAGGCGCTCCTCAAGATCCTGGAAGGCACGGTCGCATCGATTCCTCCGCAGGGCGGGCGCAAGCACCCGAATCAGGAGTTCATCCAACTCGACACCACGAACGTGCTCTTCATCGTCGCCGGCGCATTCGCCGGCCTCGAGGAGATCGTCGGGTCTCGCCTCGGCAAGGGCGGCATCGGGTTCGGTGCGCCGGTATCGAGCAAGCGCAACGACGATCAGCTCTTCGCTCAGGTGCAACCTGAAGATCTGCACAAGTTCGGTCTGATTCCCGAGTTCATCGGGCGCCTGCCGATCGTAGCGACGGTCGATCCGCTCGACGTCGAAGCGCTGACGCGCATTCTCACCGAGCCGAAGAATGCACTCGTGAAGCAGTACCAGCGCATGTTCGAACTCGACGGCGTGAGTCTCGAGTTCGAGGATGCCGCGCTTGAAGCCATCGCTGAACTCGCCGTCGAACGCAAGACCGGCGCTCGTGGGCTCCGTGCAATCCTCGAAGGGATCCTCGGGCCCGTCATGTTCGAGGTGCCTTCCGACGGTGACATCACGAAGGTCATCGTGACCCGGGAATCGGTGAACGGGGACGCTGCGCCGCGCGTGCTGCAGGCCCGTGGAGGCCGCGAGAGCGCGTAAATCATCGGCTCTCTGTTGATTGAGTGCTCGGGCGCGCCCGCGGCGCGTCTCCTGCGGTACGCGACGTCAAGCGCGGCGGATGCCCTCGCCAGGCTCCCAGGCGCGGCCTGCGATGGAACGCACGTGCCACGTGCCTGACTCGTCGCGCTCGACCTCGGAGATGGCGAGATTCTCGGCCCGGGGCACCTCATCTGCCGGCAGCCCGGAGATGTCCGCGAGCAGATGCCGGATGAACGAACCGTGCGTCACAGCGATGACGCGGCCGTTCCGAAACTGATCGGCGATGCGGTCGAGCGCCGATACCCCCCGCTCAGCGACCTCGTCATGACCCTCCATGCTCGGGTACTGGCGTGACGGCCAGTGCTCGAGGGCGACACTGTGCGACAAGCCTTCCGCATCGCCGAAGGAGCGCTCGACGAGCCCCTCGCACGTCACCGCCTCGAGACCGAGCCGCTCGGCGAGGATCTCAGCCGTCTGCCGAGCTCGGAGCAGCGGACTCGTCACGACCGCGTCCAACCCGCCTGCTCGTGAGAGTCGCTCGGCGAGGTCGCTGGCCTGCTCTCGGCCGGTGGCGTTCAGCGGAATGTCGGTGCGACCCTGCATGCGACCGGAGAGATTCCAGTCGGTCTGCCCGTGCCGGATGAGAGCGATGCGCACGCTCAACCACCCACTGCGGTGATATCGAAGCTCAGCAGCACGGACCCGTTCTTCTGGGGGATCTGCAGAGCGGTGACGCTCAGCGTGCCGTGTGCGAGCGTGGCGGCGACGCCGCCATCACCGGTCTCGGATCGCTCCGATTCGGCGAACCCGCTCGCGCTGACGATCGACTGCCACAGCGCATCAGCGGCAGCCCGGTCCTCAGCGGTGAGCACGAGATACCATTCGCTCGCCGATCGCTCACCGGCATCGTCGATGCGGGCGCCGTCGGGCACGACGAAATCGGCTACCGGGAATGATGCGGGGAGCGTCGTCGATTTTGACGTGTCCTGCGGATCGCCCTGCTGCGGCCATCCGCCCTCGCTGCTCCCGGAGGCAGCGCCGTTCGCTTTGCGGTCGCCCTCGCCGACGCTCGATGCATCGCTGCCCGCTTCATCGTCCGCCCCGGCGTCCTCACCGGCAGTCGCACTCTCGTCAGACCCGGAGGCGTCTGCGTCCGCCTCCGCGGAGGCCGAGGCGGACGCCGACGACGATCCGTCGCCGCGCGCACCGCCGTCCGCCGCAGGCTCGGGAGCACAGGCGCTCAGCCCTATGAGGGCGATGGCTGCCGCCGCCATACTCGCGCCGAACCGGCGCCCGACCAGGTCGTCTCCGCGAAACATCGAACTCCTCAACTCAGCCAGTCATCATCGTCGGCGTCGTCGTCGTCTGCGCTGTGGGCCAGACGCTCCTCCGCGAGCCCCGGCTCGCCGCCCCCGCTCACGGGCCCGGTGCGCACGCGACCGACCACGTCGAGCGCGACGAACACGAGGTCATCGAGCTCGCAGCGCGGC
Organism: Leucobacter alluvii; assembly: GCF_039530485.1. Taxonomy (NCBI): domain Bacteria; kingdom Bacillati; phylum Actinomycetota; class Actinomycetes; order Micrococcales; family Microbacteriaceae; genus Leucobacter; species Leucobacter alluvii. The sequence continues at coordinate 646,803 of NZ_BAAAOP010000005.1, forward strand.
CGGCCTTCGAGCCAGGTCAGCGTCCACGAATCAGCCTCCGGATGCCCGTTCTCCTGCTCGGCGATCGCGGCATGCAGCGCCTCGGGCACGCTGCGGTGCGGGGGAGTGCCCCTCTGCCAGCGCGCCCCGAGCTGCATCGTCACGCCTCCACTGGTGCGAGCTGGATGTCGGCGACGGTGACTCCGCTCAGATCGTCCGGGCCGGCCTCGATCCGAAGCTCGGCGATCTTTCCGACTGCGGCGAGATCAGCCGAGGCCGACTCGAGGCGGGCGAGATCGGGCTGCCGGGCCTGCACGACCGCGATCGACACCGGGGTCTTCTGCGAAGCCTTTGCGGCCGTCTTCGCTCCTCGGATGCCCACGAGCGCCTCGCCGACGAGCCCGAGCAATGCGGCATCGGCGTCGTCCCCGGCGAGCGAGGCGGCCTCCTCGGGCACGGGCCAGGCGGCCTGGTGCACAGACCCTTCGCCGAACCACGACCACACTTCCTCCGTGGCATACGGCAGGAACGGCGCGAGCAGGCGCACGAACACGGAGAGCGAGGTGCGCAGGGCGGTCACTGCAGACGCCCGCGACTGGCCCTCACCGTTGTGCGCGCGCTCCTTCACGAGCTCGAGATAGTCGTCGCAGAAGGTCCAGAAATACGATTCGGTCAGCTCGAGTGCACGAGCATGGTCGTAGTTCTCGAATGCGCGCGTCGCCTGCTCGATCACTCCCGCGAGTCCGGCGAGCACGGCGCGGTCGAGCGCTTCCGTGACGGTCCCGGCGCCCGAGTCGTCGAAACCGAGGGTGAATTTCGCCGCGTTCAGCAGCTTGATCGCCAGACGACGGCCGATCTTGATCTGCGTCGGATTCTGCGGGTCGAACGCCGCATCGGTGCCGAGCTTCGCCGAGGCCGCCCAGTAGCGCACAGCGTCCGACCCGTGCTGCTCGAGCATGCCGGCGGGCGTCACCACGTTGCCCTTCGACTTCGACATCTTCTTCCGATCGGGATCCAGGATCCACCCGGAGATGCCCGCGTGCTGCCACGGCAGCTGGCCGCACTCGAGCTCCGAACGCAGCAGCGTCGAGAACAACCACGTCCGGATGATGTCCTGACCCTGCGGCCTGAGACTGAACGGGTATACGAGATCGAACAGCTCCGGGTCGCGCTCCCAGCCGCCCGCGAGCTGCGGGGTGAGCGAAGAGGTCGCCCACGTGTCCATCACGTCGACCTCGCCCTGGAACCCGCCTGCGACTCCGCGCTGATCGGCCGTGTACCCGGCGGGGACGTCACTCGACGGGTCGACGGGCAGCTGATCCTCACTCGGCAGGATCGGCTCGTCGAAGACCGGATTGCCGTCGGCGTCGAGCGGGTACCACACCGGGATCGCGACACCGAAGAAGCGCTGACGCGAGATCAGCCAATCACCGGAGAGGCCCTCGACCCAGTTCTCGTAGCGCACGCGCATGAAGTCGGGATGCCACTCGAGCTCTCGCCCGTGCGCGAGCAGGCGATCGCGGAGCGCCTCATCGCGAGCACCGTTCACGACGTACCACTGGCGGGTCGAAACGATTTCGAGCGGCTTGTCGCCCTTCTCGAAGAACTTGACGGGATGCGTGATCTTCCGGATGTCGCCGACGAGCTCGCCGGAGGCGCGCAGCGAGTCGACGACGATCTGCTTCGCACTGAACACGGTCTTGCCCGCGATCTCCGCGTAGGCTGCCCGCCCGGTCTCGCTCGTGATGACGTCGGGCGCCTCAGAGATCACGCGGCCGTCGAATCCGAGGATGGCACGGTTCGGCAGGTCGAGTTCGCGCCACCAGACCACATCGGTCACATCGCCGAACGTGCAGATCATCGCGATTCCGGTGCCCTTGTCCTTCTGCGCGAGATGGTGGGCCAGGATCGGCACCTCCACGTCGAACAGGGGAGTGCGCACTGTCGAGCCGAAGAGCGGCTGGAAGCGCTCATCGTCGGGGTGCGCGACGAGCGCTACGCACGCTGCGAGCAGTTCGGGACGAGTGGTATCGATGAGGATGTCGCCCGATCCGTCCGACTTGTGGAAGGCGAGCGTGTGATAGGCGCTCGGCTGATCGCGATCCTCGAGCTCCGCCTGGGCGACCGCCGTGCGGAACGTCACGTCCCACAGGGTCGGCGCCTGGGCCTGGTAGGCCTCGCCGCGCTGGACGTTGCGGAGGAAGGCGAGCTGGGACGCACGCAGTGACTCGGCTCCGATCGTTCGGTAGCTCTGCTTCCAGTCGACGGAGAGCCCGAGCGTGCGCCAGAGCGCCTCGAACTGCTGCTCGTCCTCCTCGGTGAGGCGCTCGCACAGCTCGATGAAGTTGCGGCGGGAGATCGGCTGCTGATCCGCCGCCTTGATGCTCTTGCCGTCGCCCCCTTCGTGCGGAGGGACGAATCCCTCGACGTACGGCAGCGACGGATCGCAGCGCACGCCGTAGTAGTTCTGCACGCGTCGCTCCGTCGGCAGCCCGTTGTCGTCCCACCCCATCGGGTAGAAGACGGCCTTGCCCTGCATGCGCTGGTACCGCGCGATGGTATCGGTGTGCGTGTACGAGAAGACGTGCCCCACGTGCAGCGATCCCGACGCCGTCGGCGGGGGCGTGTCGATGCTGTAGACGTTCTCCCGGGAAGCGCGCGCTCGCGGGAACGCGTACGTGCCCGCTTCCTCCCACACCGGGCCCCATTTCGCTTCGAGGCCTTCGAGTACGGGCTTGTCGGGAATCGCGCTCATGCGTGGGGCTCCGCTTCTCGATACCGCGCTCAGCTGCGGCATCGGGGTTCGATGTGGACGGCACCGCGTGGTCGCGCGGCAGCTCATCGCCGCGCTGGTGCCTGATGGTGTGGATCCAGCTTACCGGCCATCAGTCACCGGCGAGCTGCACCCCGATCAGCGTCTCGTTGAGGGCTGGGTCGCCGCCGGGCTCGGGTTCGGTGAGGTACTGCTCCCAGGCGATGCCGGTCGGCTGCTCTCCCCGCTCGCTGACCCAGGCGTAGAGACGCTCATAGGCAGCCGACAGCCCGCTGAAGTCGCCGCGCAGCAGCATCGTGGCGGTGCGGGCGGCCGGAATCGTCTCGGCCGTGATCCCGCCGCCGGTTCCGGTGTATGGCTGAGGGATCGGCACGGCCACCGACAGGTCGAGGCCCTCCGCCGCCGGGGAGCCGTGCATCACGCCCATCGGGGCGGCGGCCGGAGACACGCCTGTCTCTGCCAACGCCTGGAAGATCGCCGGGTACGCGCGGTCGTAGAGCTCGGGAATGCGGTCGAACGGAACGGTCTCCCGCACGACCGCGAGGTGCAACTCGGGTCGTGTGTCGATCTCGGGCGTGACGGGCGAATCGTTCATCAGATCTCCTTGATGCAGGCCGAGCCGGAGACGCCCGACGTCGCCGATCCTACGCGGCAACGGCGCCGGGCGCTCCTGATTTCTCTATTCGGCGAGCAGGCCGGGGAATGCGTCGGGGTGCTGGTCGATCCAGGCGTCGACGGCCTCGGCCTCTTCACCCACCTCGTATTCGTTCGTCATCGCGTTCTCGAGCGTGCTGAAGGCCTCGTCGTTCAGCTTGAAATCTGCGGCGTAGTCTGCCGCGTCGGAAAAGCGCTCGGTGAATCCCTGGGTCGCGAGCACATGAATGCCCTCGGGGGTGCCCATGACACCCTTCGGGTCTTCGAGGTCGCGCAGGCCGTACACCTCGTTCGCCCAGAACGGGCGCCAGCTCGTCACGACGATGTCGTCGCCGGTCTCGACCGCGTCGCTCACCGAGGCGAGCATCGCCGCCGTCGACGAGGACACGAGGGAGAACTCACTGTCGAGTCCGTAGGCAGGCATGCCGACTTCCTCCGTGTGCTTCATCTGACCCGCGCTCGGCTCGATGCCGATGATCTTCCCGTCGAATCGATCGGCACTCGGCGCGAGTTCTTCGAGTGACGTGATATCGACATAGTCGGGCACCGAGAGGGTGATCGTGCCGTTGTCGTACCAGGTGCCGAGATCCTCGAAGTCATCTTCCCGCCCCGCGACGTACTCGGCCTGCGTGCGCTCGGTCCAAGCACCCGAGAAGACGTCGATGCTGCCCTCCGCGAGACTCGTGTACAGCACGGCTGCCTCAGTGAGCTCCTGCATCTCAACGTCGTAGCCGAGCTTTTCGAACTGGTCCTTGAGGAGGAAGCCGCTGGTCTTGCCATCGCTCCAGGAGGGGACGTAGCCGATGGTGATGCTGTCTGCGCTGGCATCGGCGGCGTCTTCGGCAGAACATCCGGCGAGCGCCAGAGCGGCTGCTGCGGTGAGTGCGAGAGCAGAAGTGAGGGTGCGGAACTGCAAATGGTGTCCTTTCGTAAAGCGTGGTGCCGCTGTGCGGCATGAAAAAAGGAGCCCTTCCCGGAACTGTGTTTCGGGAAGGGCTCCTTTCGTACTGCGTGATTCCCCGAAGGGAAACGACGGATCGGTCAGCTGGTGATCAGACCCGGGTACGCATCGCCGTACTCCTCGAGCCATGCATCGACGGCGGCCTCGGGGTCGTCCTTGTACTCGTCACCGGTGACCATGCTCTCGAGCGCGCCGTAGGCGACGTCGTCGAGCTTGATGTCGGCGATGTAGTCGGCGACCTCGGGATACTCCTCCGAGAGACCCTTCTTCCCCAGGAAGTGCAGGGTCTCGGGCTCGCCCATCGCACCCTTCGGGTCCTCGAGATCCTTCAGCGGGAAGGCATCGTTCGCCCAGAACGGGCGCCAGAGCGTCACGACGACGTCTTCTTCGTTGTCGATCTTGTCCTGCAGCGTCGCGAGCATGGTCGCGGTGGAGGAGGTCACGAGCTCGAAGTCGCCGTCCAGGCCGTACTCCGGCATCGCGACGTCCTGCGTCTGCGCGGTCAGTCCTGCGCCCGGCTCGATGCCGATGATCTCGCCGCCGAATCGATCCGCTTCACCGGCGAGGTCTTCGATGGAGTCGATGTCGACGTACTCGGGCACCGCGAGCGTCAGCACGGCGCCGTCGTAGTAGCCGCCGAGATCCTCGATCTGGTCGCCGAATTCCTCCATGTACGAGGCGTGCGTCACCTCCGGCCATGCTGAGGGGTAGATGTCGAAGTCTCCACCGGCGAGTCCTGCGTAGAGCACGCCCGCATCGGTCAGCTCTTCCATCTCGACGTCGTAGCCCATCTTGCCGAGCTGATCCTCGAGCAGGTAGGCGGTGCTGAGCCCGTCCGTCCAGCCCGGCAGGTAGCCCAGTGTGACGGTGCCGTTCTCGCCGCCGCCGTCGCCGTCGGAGCCGCTGCCGGACCCATTGCCGGAGCAGCCTGCAAGGGCGAGGGTTGCGGCGGCTCCCAGAGCCAGCATTCCGGTGAGAGTGCGCTTCTGCATACTTCGTCCTTTCGTTTCGTGCGCGGGGCGCACGGTGTGGGGGTACGTGTGTTGCGAGGGGTACGTGCGGTGCGTCATGCAGCCTTGGCGAGCGCGCCCGTGCGGCGCGCGTCACGGCGGCGGCGCATGCCGCCCAGCAGCGAGTGCTTGTAATCGCCGGGATTGCCGAGGGCTGCGGTCACGCGGTCGAGGAAGACGGCGAGGATCACGACGCTCAGGCCGGCCTCGACGCCCTGCGCGATGTTCAGGGTCGAGATGGCCGCGACGACCTCCTTGCCGAGTCCGTTCGCGCCGGCCATACCGGCGACGACGGCCATCGAGAGGGCGAGCATGATCACCTGGTTGATGCCGGCCATGATGGTCGGCATCGCGAGCGGCAGCTGGATGCCTCGGAGGATCTTCCCCGGTGCGGCTCCGAATGCGTAGCCGGCCTCGACCGTCTCGGAGTCGACTCCGCGGATGCCGAGTTCGGTGAACCTCACGCCAGGAGCGACCGAGAACAGGACCGTTGCGAAGACGCCCGGCACGAACCCGATGCTGAAGAAGATCACGGCGGGGATCAGGTAGACGAAGGCCGGCATCGTCTGCATGAAGTCGAGCACGGGCTTCAGGATCGCGCTGAACGTATCGCTCCGCGCTGCCGCGATGCCGAGCGGGATCGCGACGACGATGGCGATGAGGGCTGCGATGAGCACGAGCGCGAGCGTCAGCATCGCATTCTCCCACTGGCCCATGCCGACGACGAGGAGCATCGTGATGACGGTGCCGACCGCGAGCTGCCAGGAGCGCAGCAGCCAGCCGATCAGCCCGAACACGATGATGAGGACGGGGAAGGGAACGGACGTCAGTCCGTCGGCCAGCCCCTCGACGAGGAACTTGATCACCAGGGTGACGACGTCGAGGAAGCCGTCGAAGGTCGCTTTGAACCAGTTGAGCCCATCGGCTACCCAGTCGCCGAGGGGAATGCGGAAGTCGTCCATCAGCGCACCTCCTCATTCTCGGGTGCGAACCCGGCTCCGGCGGCGCTCTCCGGAGCATCGCCCAGTGTCTCTGAGATCATCGCCGCCGACACGGTGGGTGTCGGTTCGATGATCGGAATCTCCGTGGTCATGGTCGGGAGGTCGGTCAGTGCTGCGAGCAGCGTGACGCGCGGAACGACGCCGATGAGCCGATCCTGGTCGTCGGTCACAGCCACGGGCAGCGGACTCTCCACTGCGAGCTCGAAGAGCTCGGAGATGTACTGATCGCGCTTCACGATCGAGGGCGTGGGCCGGAGGCGCTCCGTGATGTCGGTACCGCCTTCGCGGACCTGGCGCAGCACATCCTTATCGCGGACGACGCCGAGCAGCTTGCGCGACGAGGACGTGACGAAGCACGCCGACGTCTGCAGATCGCGCATGGTGCGCAGCGCGGTGCGCGGGCCGGCGGTCGCCGGGACCACGGCGCGGGGCGGCTCCATCACGTCTCCCGCGGTGAGCACCCGGGCGCGATCGACGTCCTGCACGAACTGGGCGACGTAATCGTTGGCCGGGTCGGTGAGGATGTCGTTCGGCGTTCCGACCTGCACGATCCTCCCGTCGCGCATGACGGCGATGCGGTCGCCCAGGAACATCGCCTCATTCAGGTCGTGCGTGATGAAGACGATCGTCTTGTTGAGCTCCTGCTGCAGTTCGACGAGCTGCTCCTGCATCTCTCGCCGAATCAGCGGGTCCAGCGCTGAGAACGCTTCATCCATGAGCAGGATGTCGGTGTCAGCGGCGAACGCGCGGGCGATGCCGACGCGCTGCTGCATGCCGCCCGAGAGCTCACCGGGCAAGTGCTCCTCCCAGCCGCCCAGACCGACGCGCGTGAGCCAGTGCTGCGCTCGCTCTCGACGCTCCGCTGGCGCAACGCCCTGCAACTCGAGTCCGTAGGCGACGTTGTCGAGGACACTGCGGTGGGGGAGCAGTGCGAAGTGCTGGAACACCATCGACATCCGGTCGCGACGCAACTCGCGCAGTTCTTGTCCGCTCAGGCCGACGACCTCGGTGCCGAAGACCGTGATCGACCCGTCAGTCGTGTCGTTCAGGCCGTTGAGCATGCGGATCAGGGTCGACTTGCCGGAACCCGACAGGCCCATCACCACGAAGATCTCGCCTTGATTGACGCTGAAGCTCGTGTCGATCACAGCCGCGGTGCCCTGCCCGCGGACCTCTTCCCGCGTTGCGCCCTTCCGGAGGCGCTTGACGACCTCTCTGGGGCGTCGCCCGAACACCTTGTAGGCGTGGGAGACCGCGATCGCGGGCGACACCGTATCCGGGGTCTCACCCGGCCGCACTTCGCCCGCAACCCCGGGCTGTTCCGTTGTACTGGTCACTGTAAACTCCTCGTTCTTGGCACGACGAAATCGGAGGCACGCCGGCGACTCGCGGGATCGCGGCGATCGCGGCGCAAGCGTCGCCCGGCAGCCTCTCAATTGGCCAGTTCTTATTGCGGAGGATCGGGCCGCACTCGACTTCCCGCACTCCGGGGCACCGAATTTCGGCGCTGGATGTCCCGGAGCGGATCAGGAAGAATGGCACGCGGCCGCCCTCAACGCTGAGACGACGCTAACAACGTCGCGCAATGGAGTGCAAGGCGCGTCCGGGCGCATGCGGCGCTCAGGCGACGTGATTCTCTGCGCTGATCTGGTATTTATCACTAACCGCATCGTTACTCGTTCGTTACCAACGGCGCACTTCCGGCCCGCCGCCGAGGCCCCTCGTCGCATGGTGAAGACCGCCCAACGCTGCGCTAGACTGGCTTCAACGACTGCGAACCGACCATCATCGGGGAGTCTTCGGAAGAACAGCGGCTCGACGCTCTCGGAAGTAACAGGGTGCGGGCCGCCCAGTAGAACCGAACGGGTCGGGCCCGTCATCGCCCAATGAAGTGGTCGACGTGTCTCCCGACGGGAGCCGCGAGCGGCAAGCGGGGTGGTACCGCGGGTGACGGAGAGCGATCCGGACCTCGTCCCGGCGCAGGCAACAACACTCACGCCGGAACCGAGAAGGAACCCATGCCGTACCCTCAGCAGCCCACGGGAACCCCGTCCACCGCATCAGCCGCAGACCCTCAGGCGGGTGCCGCCTTCGGCGTCGCCGCTTCGCCGCGGCTTCCCGAGATCGAACGACGCGTGCTCGACTTCTGGGCGGCGGACGACACGTTCCGCGCCTCGATTCGTCAGCGAGAGAGCGCATCGGAATGGGTCTTCAACGACGGACCGCCGTTCGCGAACGGCCTGCCTCACTACGGTCACCTGCTGACCGGGTACGCGAAGGACGTCTTCCCGCGATTCCAGACGATGCGCGGCAAGAAGGTGGAGCGACGCTTCGGTTGGGACACGCACGGCCTCCCCGCTGAACTCGAGGCGATGAAGCAGCTCGGCATCACCGAGAAGTCGGAGATCGAGGAGATGGGCGTCGCGGCGTTCAACGGGAAGGCGCGCGCCTCTGTGCTGCAGTACACGCGCGAGTGGGAGGAGTACGTCACGCGTCAGGCGCGGTGGGTGGACTTCGAGAACGGCTACAAGACTCTCGATCTCAGCTACATGGAAAGTGTCATCTGGGCGTTCAAGAAGCTCTACGACGACGGGCTCGCGTACGAGGGATCGCGCATTCTGCCGTACTGCTGGCGCGATGAGACGCCGCTGTCGAACCACGAGCTGCGCATGGACGACGATGTCTATCAGATGCGCCAGGATCCCTCGGTCACCGTCGCGTTCCCGCTCTCGGGGGAACGTGCGGCACAGCTCGATCTGACCGGCGTTCGCGCCCTCGCCTGGACGACGACTCCATGGACGCTGCCGACGAATGCCGCTCTCGCGGTGGGGCCTGACATCGACTACGCCGTGGTGCCCGCCGGACCCGGCGGCGCCGGCGACGGCGGTGCGGCCGGAACGGCGCAGTACCTGCTCGCGCAGGATCTGGTCGGAGCGCATGCCAAGGACTTGGGATACGCCTCGATCGAGGATGCCGTCTCCGCGGTGTCCCGCACGGTGCGCGGCTCCGACCTTTCGGGTGTGACGTACGCCCCGCTCTTCGACTACTTCGCAGATGCCGAGACCTGGGGCACGGAGAACTGCTGGCAGATCCTCGTCGATGACTACGTCTCGACCACCGACGGCACCGGCATCGTGCACCAGTCGCCAGCGTACGGCGAGGACGACTACCGGATCACGACGGCGGCGGGAATGCCGACGATCGTCAGCGTCGATGCCGGGGGCCGCTTCATCAGCGCGGTGACCGACGTCGCCGGTGAGCTCTGGATGGACGCGAACCGCCCATTGATCCGCCTGGTGCGCGAGCGCGGGCGGCTGCTCCGCGAGCAGAGCTACGAGCACTCGTACCCGCACTGCTGGCGCTGCCGCAACCCGCTCATCTACAAGGCGGTGTCCAGCTGGTTCGTGCGCGTCACCGACATCAAGGAACGCATGCTCGAGACGAACGAGCAGATCACCTGGGTGCCCGAGAACGTCAAGCACGGTCAGTTCGGGAAATGGCTCGAGGGGGCGCGCGACTGGTCGATCAGTCGCAACCGCTACTGGGGCAGCCCCATTCCGGTGTGGAAGAGCGATGACCCGGAGTACCCGAGGGTCGACGTGTACGGCTCCGTCGCAGAACTCGAAGCCGACTTCGGAGCATTGCCCCGCAACGAATCCGGCGACATCGACCTGCACCGCCCCTACATCGACGGACTCACGCGCCCCAATCCCGACGATCCGACCGGGCGCTCCACCATGCGCCGGATCGAGGACGTGCTCGACGTGTGGTTCGACTCCGGATCGATGCCGTTCGCCCAAGCCCACTACCCGTTCGAGAACCAGGAGTGGTTCGAGACCCATCAGCCCGCGGACTTCATCGTCGAGTACATCGGCCAGACCCGGGGATGGTTCTACGTCCAGCATGTGCTCGCGACCGCGCTCTTCGACCGCCCGGCGTTCACGAACGTGATCAGCCACGGCATCGTGCTCGGCTCCGACGGCAACAAGATGTCGAAGTCGCTCCGCAACTATCCCGACGTGAACGAAGTCTTCGATCGCGACGGGTCGGACGCGATGCGCTGGTTCCTCATGGCTTCGCCCGTCGTGCGCGGCGGCAACCTCGTGGTGACTGAGGAGGGAATCCGGGAGGGCGTTCGACAGTTCATCCTGCCCCTCTGGAACACGTGGTACTTCTTCTCGCTCTACGCGAACGCCGACGGCGTCGCGGCCGAGCGCCGCACCGACTCCGTCGATCCGCTCGACCGCTACATCCTCGCCAAAACCGGACGGCTCGTACGAGACGTCGAGGCCCATCTCGACGCGCTCGACACGACCTCCGCCGCCGACGCCCTGCGAGGGTTCGCAGAGGTGCTCACGAACTGGTACGTGCGCCGCTCGCGCGATCGCTTCTGGGCGGGGACCGGCGGGGATCAGGGCGCGGGCGAGAATCGCCAGGCCTTCGACACGCTGTTCACCGTGCTCGAAACCGTCGCGCGCGTCGCGGCTCCTCTCGCGCCCCTCGTCACCGAAGAACTGTGGCGCGGGCTCACCGGCGGCCGATCGGTGCACCTCGCGGACTGGCCCGAGGCGGCCGAGTTCCCCGCGGACGACACCCTGGTGCAGGCGATGGACGAAGTGCGACAGATCACCTCCCAGACCCTCGCTCTGCGCAAGAGCCGCGGCCTTCGCGTCCGCCTCCCGCTCGCCGAGCTGACGGTCGTGGTCGAGCACCCGGACGCCGTTGCCCCGTTTGCGGACATTCTCCGGGAAGAGCTGAACGTCAAATCGGTCACGCTCGTCGAGCAGACGGAGACGAGCGCGCAGGAGCACGGCATCGTGCAGACGCTCGCCGTCAACGCACGCGCCGCTGGGCCCCGTCTCGGCAAGCAGGTGCAGCAGGCGATCAAGGCGGCGAAGTCGGGCGATTGGAGCGAGGACGGCGGAGTCGTCATCGCGGGCGGTATCGCCCTCGAACCGCACGAGTACGAGCTCACGCTTCGAGCGGGAGACGACGCCGAGGGCGGTCCGGCGCTCACCCTGCTGCCAGGGGGCGGTTTTGCGCTGCTCGACACGACGCTGACCCCCGAACTCGAGGCTGAGGGCATCGCTCGTGACGCGATCCGTGCGGTGCAGGAGGCGCGGAAGAACGCCGGGCTCGAGGTCAGCGATCGGATCGTGCTGGCGTTGAACGCAGAGCCCGAGCACGCCGCCGCACTGCAGATGCACTCCTCGCTCATCGCCGCCGAAACGCTGGCTGAAGGGTTCGCCGTGCAGGAGGCCATCGGCATCGATGCGATCGCCGACGATATCTCCTCGCCAGGCAACGGCGTTCACGTGTCGGCAGCGCGGGCGATCGGCGCCGAGAAGGCGGCGATCGTCATCACCATCGATGCCACGGAAGCGGCATCGCAGCAGGCGGGAGTCGTGGCATGACCGGCGCGGAACGCGTCTACGCCGCTCTGCTCGAGCGCGTCGGAGAGGCGCAGCCGCGACCGCGCATCGACCCGGTGCGGCGGCTCGCCGAACTCGCGGGGTCGCCGCAGCTCTCGTTCCCCGTCATCCAGGTCGCGGGAACGAACGGGAAGACCTCGACCAGCCGCGCCATCGCGTCGTTGATGCGGGCGCACGGTCTGCGGACGGGGCTCTTCACCAGTCCGCATCTCGTCGATTTCACCGAGCGGTTCCAGCTCGACGGCGAGTCCGTCGACGGCGATGTGCTCGCCGCGGCATGGGATGAATTGCAGGTGCCGCTCGAAGTCGTCGATGCAGAACTCGCCGAGGCCGGCCACGGTCGGATCACGTTCTTCGAGGCCCTCGCTGTGCTCGCCTTCGCCGTCTTCGCCGACGCGCCGGTCGACGTGGCGGTCGTCGAGGTCGGCATGGGCGGCGAGTGGGATGCGACGAACATCGTGGATGCTCGCGTCGCCGTGTTCACCCCGATCGACCTCGACCACACGAGCATTCTGGGATCCGACGTCGCGACGATCGCACGCACCAAGGCGGGCATCATCAAGAGCGGATCCGTGGTCGTGTCAGCGGCGCAGGAACCCGACGCGCTCGCCGAGCTCGCAGAAGCGGCGGAGCGGCACGATGCGGCGCTCGCGGTGCTGGGGCGCGACTTCGCGCTCGTCGACGATCGTCTCGCGGTCGGCGGCCGGCAGATCGATGTCGTCGGTCTCAGCGGCCAGTCGTACGATCCGATCTTCGTACCGTTGTTCGGTCACCACCAGGCGGAGAATGCAGCACTTGCGATCGCAGCGGCCGAGGCGTTCTTCGGTGCGAGTCGCCCGCTGCCGGAAGAAGTGCTCGACGACGGCTTCGGTTCGCTGACCTCGCCCGGACGTCTGCAGCTCATCGGCACCGACCCCGTCGTCTATGTGGATGCGGCGCACAACCCCCACGGCGCTGCGGCGCTCGTCTCGGCGGTGTCTGAGTCCTTCACCTTCTCAGAGCTCGCCCTGGTCGTCGGCGTCCTCGAGGAGAAGGACGTCTCCGGCCTGATGGCGACGCTCGCGCCCATCGCGCATCGCGTGACCGTCGCGCCCGTCGACTCGCCGCGGAGCATCCCGGCTGGTGATCTCCAGCAGATCGCCGAGGACGAGATCCCCGGCACCCCGATCGAGATCGCCGAGTCGCTCCCCGAAGCGCTCGAAGAAGCACGAGGATGGGCGATGCGCGCCGAGGGACGGGCAGTACTCGTCGTCGGTTCAGTGCTCCTCGCAGGCGAGGCCATCGCGTTCGCCCGCTCCGAGGGCTGGGGCGCAGCGTGAACGGCGCTGAGGCATCACGCCGGCCGGATGACGACGGCGAGCCGGAACTCGTCCTCTCTCCTTCGGAGACCGTCGCGCACAACTCCGCGATGCGCATCGCCGGGGCACGGCGCGGACCCGCATCAACGCAGAAGGCCCTCGCCTCGATCGTTCTGGGCTTCGAACTCTTCATCGTGGCGCTCTTCGGCCTGACGATCTTCGGGCTGAGCGCGCTCGACCCGCGGGAGCTGGGGCTCGTCCTCGGCGGTGGACTCGGAGTCGCGATCCTGATCGCCCTCGTCGGTATGCGGCGCGGCCGTTTCGGCATCCTGGTCGGATGGGTCGTGCACGTCTTGATGCTGCTCACCGCGATCATCCTGCCGATGTCGCTCATCGTGAGCGTGCTGTTCACCGCCCTCTGGGTCTACTGCATGGTGCGCGGCGCGCGCATCGACCGCGACCGCGCGGCCTGGGTGGCGGCACAGGGCGGCGCCGCCTGATTCGATACACTCTCAGATCGGAGCGCATCTGCGCGGCCACTTGCGAGTTTTCCCGCCCCCGACCCATGAGGAGTATGTATGTCGGTTGAAGAAACACTGATCCTGGTGAAGCCCGACGGCGTCGCTCGCGGCCTCACCGGCGAGATCATCCGGCGCATCGAGGCGAAGGGCTATCGCCTCGCGGATCTCCGTCTCGTCGCCCCCGATCGCGAACTGCTCGCCGCGCACTACGCGGAGCACGAGGGCAAGCCGTTCTACGAGCCGTTGCTCGAATTCATGGCCTCGGGCCCGGCCGTCGCGATTCGCGCGCAGGGCGAGCGAGTCATCGAAGGCTTCCGGTCGCTCGCCGGCACGACCGATCCGACGACCGCGGCTCCGGGAACGATCCGCGGCGACCTCGGCCGCGACTGGGGCCTGAAGGTGCAGCAGAACCTCGTGCACGGCTCCGATTCGCCGGAGTCGGCCTCGCGCGAGCTGGCGCTCTGGTTCGCCTGAGGTCAGGCACGAAATTGCCGGTGCGCGGTCGCGGGGGAGTTCACTCCGCGGCCGCGTCGCCGTGTGCGCGGATCCGCTGCGCGAGACGCGTCCCGGCCGCGCACGAAGCGATCCAGCGCGTCCGTGGCTCGCGGTAGCGTACGCTCATGCTTTCAATCTCAGCTGGAGAGGCGCGGCGCATAGCGCTCGCCGCGCAAGGCTTCGCGAATACCGCGCGCATCGGCAAACGCCGCCCGTTCGACGCCGCCCTCGAGCGCTTGCACGTGCTGCAGATCGATTCGGTCAATGTCTTCGCACGGAGCCACTATCTTCCGGTGTTCTCCCGTCATGGGAGCTACGACGCCACGGCGCTCGATCGGCATCTGTGGCGGAGCGGCCGGTTCACCGAGTACTGGGCCCACGAGGCGGCGTTCATTCCCGTGCAGGATCGGCCGCTCTTCGGCTGGCGCATGGCCGAGCGCAGAGCTCGCGACGAGCGGACGGGCAGAGCGGCAGAGCTCGCGCCCGCGCTCGACCGGGTGCGGGCCCGGCTGAAGAGCGATGGCCCCTCGTTCGTACGCGACCTCGAGGACGGTCCGCGCGCGAATCGCGGGCCGTGGTGGGACTGGAGCGAAACGAAACGCGCCGTCGAAACGCTCTTCGCCTGGGGCGAGGTGGCTTCTGCGGGCCGTGAGGGCTTCCAGCGCCGGTATGCGCTCGCCGATCACGTGCTCCCGGAGCAGCATCTCGGCAGCGCTCCAGTTGGAGACGCTCAACGCGAGCTCATCTCTCGCGCTGCCCGCTCCCTCGGCATCGGCACGCTGGCCGACTTCGCGGACTATCACCGGCTCCGGCTGGGGCCGGCGAGAGCGGCCGTCGCAGACCTCGTCGAGGCGGGCGAACTGCTCCCGGTCCAGGTCGAGGGGTGGACCTCCGCTGCCGGCGAGTTCTCCGAGGCGTGGGTGCACCGCGACGCCAGCGTGCCCTCGCGGCTCGCCCCCGATGCGCTGCTCACGCCGTTCGATCCCATGGTCTGGTACCGGCCCCGCGCGGAGCGGATGTTCGGTTTCCACTACCGCATCGAGATCTACACCCCCAAAGAGCAGCGGCAGTTCGGGTACTACTGCCTTCCGCTCATGGTGGGCGGGCGCATGGCCGGGCGCCTCGATCTGAAGGCGGACCGCGCGGGCGGCGCGCTGCTCGTGCAGGCCGCGTGGCGGGAATCGCGCGCGCCAGTGCGAACGGGCAGCGCGGCACGCGCGCTGCTCGCCCGGGCGGCGGCATGGCAGGGCCTTGCCGAGGTGCGCTGGTCCGGCGCGGGCAATCTGGAGCTGCCTCTGCGGTTCGAAGCAGCCGAGTGATCAGGGCGCGTCATCGATGACCGGCAGGATCTCTGTGAAGACGTGGGCCGGGAGATCCGGGTCCTCGCCGGTGCCGTTGATCAGCAGGGCGACCGTTCTCCCCGAATCGGGATCGTGCATCACGAGACCCTGGAATCCGAGACCGTTGCCCGTGTGCCCGACCCAGCCGTCGATCTCGCCGATGGCGAAGCCGTACGCATCGTACTCCGGACTGCGCGCGTCATCGTCCGTCGCGCCGAAGGAGTCGAGCCTCCACTGCTGCGTGTCGGCAGCGAGCTCGGCGCCCGTGCCCAGCGCACGGCCCCAGACGGCCAGATCCCCGACGTCTCCGGCAAGTGCGCCAGCGGCCCCGAACCATCCGGGAGCGACCCACGGGAGTTCCTCCACGACGGCGCCGTCGGCGAGTTGGTACCCGGCCGCATCGCGATCGCTGTCGCTGAGACCATCGGTGACGGAATCGAGGTCGAGGGCGGCGAGCAGGCGGTCGTCGACCTCGTCGTACCACGGTCGTCCCGTCGCAGACGTGATGATCTCGCCGAGCAGCAGCGTATTCGTGTTCGAGTACTCGTACGCAGCGCCTGGGGCGAATTCGGGAGAATCCGGGAACGCGAGATCCAGGAGCTCGGTCACAGCGGGCTCTCGCGCCGGATCGACGACGAGAAGGTCGGTGAGTCGAGGGGAGCCCGAGTAGTTCGCGACCCCGCTGCGCATCGTTCCGAGCTGCTCGATCGTGATCTCATCGCCGTTCGGCACGCCGTCCACGTACAGACTCACCGGGTCGGAGAGCGAGAGGACGCCCTCGTCGGCGAGCTGGAGGACGACCGTCCCCACGAACGACTTCGTCATGCTGCGATACGCGAACGGTGTCTGCAGTGTGACGTCGCGACCCTCCGCTGCTCTGCCGAAGGCGTACTCGAACGCATTGCCGCCGTCGGAGCCCGTTACGACGATCGCACCCCCAGGAACACCACTCCCGGCGAGTGCCGCATCGACGGCTGACGCGAACGTCTCGGCATCACCGGAGGCATGCGGGGCATCCTCGCCGTGCTTCGCGTCAGCAGCGAGCGGCGCGCAGCCCGCCACCAGCAATCCGCTCAGCAGAACTGCGCTCAGGCCCCACCTCGCGCGCGTACTCATGCGGCAAGTGAAACACACGAGAGATGGTCGCACCAGAGCGGACGCGCAACCCTCTCGACGCGGAATCATGAATGTCGGTGGTCCCGAGTACTCTCGAAGACATGGAACCCACCCGTAGCGTCCGCCCATTCGAAGTGGTCAGCGACTATGAGCCGAGCGGTGATCAGCCCGGCGCGATCGAAGATCTGACGCGTCGCATCAACGCCGGCGAGACCGATGTGGTCCTGCTCGGCGCGACGGGCACCGGTAAGTCCGCGACGACGGCCTGGTTGATCGAAGCGGTGCAGCGCCCGACGCTCGTGCTCGCGCACAACAAAACCCTCGCCGCCCAGTTGGCCAGCGAGCTTCGAGAGCTCTTTCCGCACAACGCCGTCGAGTACTTCGTCAGCTATTACGACTATTACCAGCCTGAGGCCTACGTGCCGCAGACCGATACGTTCATCGAAAAAGACTCCTCGGTGAACGCAGAGGTCGAGCGGCTCCGTCACTCGACGACGAATGCCCTGCTCAGCAGGCGCGACACCATCGTCGTGTCGACCGTCTCATGCATCTACGGCTTGGGCAAGCCTGAGGAATACTACGAGGCGATGGTGCCGCTCGCGGTGGGCGACCGGCTCGACCGCGACGTGCTCCTGCGCCGATTCGTCGACATGCAGTACCAGCGCAACGACATCGAGTTCGTGCGCGGCAACTTCCGTGTCCGGGGCGACACCGTCGAGATCATCCCGATGTACGAAGAGCTCGCGGTGCGCATCGAGTTCTTCGGCGATGAGATCGAGGCACTGTACTACCTGCACCCGCTGACAGGCGAGGTGATCAAGCAGGTGGAGACGATCTCCGTGTTCCCCGGGTCGCACTACGTTGCCAGTCGCGACGTGATGAACCGGGCGATGGGCCAGATCACGAACGAACTCGAGAGTCGTACGCGCGAACTCAAACAGCAGAACAAGCTCGTGGAGGAGCAGCGACTGCGCATGCGCACGACCTTCGACCTCGAGATGATGGAGCAGATCGGTTTCTGCTCCGGCATTGAGAATTACTCGATGCACATGGACGGACGGCGACCGGGCGAGGCGCCGCACTGCCTGCTCGACTACTTTCCCGACGACTTCCTCGTCGTCATCGACGAGTCCCACGTGACCGTGCCGCAGATCGGAGCGATGTTCGAGGGCGACGCGTCACGAAAGCGCACCCTCGTCGACCATGGGTTCCGGTTGCCCAGCGCACTCGACAACCGGCCGCTGAAGTTCAGCGAGTTCAAGGAACGGGTCGGTCAGACCGTCTACCTCTCAGCGACGCCGGGAAAGTACGAGCTGGAGCGCGCAGACGGCGTCGTCGAGCAGATCATCCGCCCGACCGGACTCATCGATCCCGAGATCGTGATCAAACCGAGCGAAGGTCAGATCGACGATCTGCTCGAAGAGGTGCGCGTGCGCGCCGAGCGCGATGAGCGAGTGCTCGTCACAACGCTCACGAAGAAGATGGCCGAGCAGCTGACGACCTTCATGGAAGAGGCCGGTGTCAGGGTTCGCTACCTGCACTCGGATGTCGATACGCTGCGACGCGTCGAGCTCCTGACGGAGCTGCGCGCGGGCGTGTACGATGTGCTCATCGGCATCAACCTTCTTCGAGAGGGGCTCGACTTGCCCGAGGTGTCGCTCGTATCGATCCTCGACGCCGACAAAGAGGGGTTCCTGCGATCGAGTACCTCGCTCATTCAGACGATCGGCCGCGCCGCGCGCAACGTCTCGGGCCAGGTGCACATGTACGCAGACACGATTACGCGCTCGATGCGCGAGGCCATCGATGAGACGAACCGTCGTCGCGAGATTCAGGTCGCCTACAACACCGAACGCGGCCTCGACCCGCAACCGCTGCGCAAGAAGATCGGCGACATCACAGCGATGCTCAATCGCGAAGCGGCCGACACCGAAGACATCCTCTCGCGTTCCGGTGCACACGCGCAGCGAAAGAGTCCATCGCCGCAGCGCGGCAAGAGCAAGTCGGCAGCGCGCGCCGGAGCGATCGCGGGCGAGGGCGCTGCGAAGCTCGAAGAGCTCATCAGCGACCTCACCGACCAGATGCTGGCCGCGGCCGAGGAGCTGAAGTTCGAGCTCGCCGCGCGACTGCGCGACGAGCTCTCGGAGATCAAGCGCGAACTCCGCAGCATGGACCAAGCGGGACACCTGTAACGTCGATGTACTCGGAATGGGCGGTTCAGGGGCTCGGCGTCGTATGGCGGGTCGAGCCGCCGACGCCGCACGAGCACTCGGAGCCGGCGTCCACGATCGTTCCCGCTGACGGCTGCGCCGACTTCGTGCTGCGGGGAGATGCACTCCTCATCGCCGGCCCTTCGACGACCTGGCTGCGGAGCCCCGTCGAACTGGCGGGTCCAACTGTGGGCATGCGCTTCGCCCCCGGGACCGCCGCGACGGCGTTTCAACGCCCGCTCCGAGCACTCCGCGACGAGCTGGTGCTCGCGGAGGACGCCGTCGAACGTGCGGCAGCCCATCGCACTGCCGGAGTGCTGCGCGCACTCGCAGCTGGCACAGTGTCGGCCGCTCGGCACCTGATGCACGACCGCACCTACATCGAGACCCTGATGACCTCGATCGACACCGAGGGCGACGCCGGCGGCTCGCCGCCCCTCTGGACGCGCACCGTGATTCGCGCAGCCGATCGGGAGGAGGCGTTCGGCCCCCTCGCCCGTCGGCTCGGACGATCGGAACGACAGCTGCACCGGAGCATGATCAGCGAGTTCGGATACGGGTACGCGGCGCTGCGCCGCGTACGTCGAGGACAACGCGCCCGCGCCCGGTTGCAGGCCGGCGATACGCTCGCCGAAGTCGCGGTCGAGGCGGGCTACAGCGATCAAGCCCACTTCACGAGGGA
The DNA here is from genome assembly GCF_039530485.1 of Leucobacter alluvii. NCBI lineage: Bacteria > Bacillati > Actinomycetota > Actinomycetes > Micrococcales > Microbacteriaceae > Leucobacter > Leucobacter alluvii. The sequence goes on from NZ_BAAAOP010000005.1 coordinate 666,275, forward strand.
GTTCTCACGACTGACCGGCGAGTCGCCCTCCCGATACGCACGCTCGATTCAGGCTGTCGCGGAGTCGTCTGCCGGGGCCGTCGGGAGCGGTGCGTAGATGTCGACGGAGTTGCCGTCGGGATCCCGCACGGTGGCGTACCGCTGCCCCCACGGTGCGTCCCACGGCTCCGTGTCCGCCGCAGCGGGGTGCCGCTCGACGATCTCGGCGTAGGCGGAGTCCACCTCGGCCGGTGACGCCGCACTGCACGCAAAGGCGATGCGGTTCTCGCCCTCCGGGAGCTCGAACCCGGGGAAGAAGCTCTCGATCGTCGCCACCGGGTCCCACGCGAGCTTCATGTCGCCGGGCAACTGAACCTCCACATGAGGCGCGTCATCCAGCCCTTCTGGAATCGGGACCCCCAGCGAACGATAGAAGTCGAGAGAACGTCCCAGATCCGCGGTGACGATGCCGATGAAATCAAAATTCAGTGTCATGGGCTCAGGTTACGCGGAGGGCGCGATCCCCGTCTTGTATGAATCGGACACGCGGCAAGCCGTCGTGACACCGGGGGAGGCGCCGCGCCACGACGGGGCTTCACACGACCACATAGCCGTACCGCGCTGCGATCCGGTCGATCACGCCGGTGAGTTCGTCTCGATCCAGACGCAGCTGGGCGATCGGATGGCGCGGCATCGCGTCCTCCGCCGGCGACCAGAGTGCGACGACGCGCGCACTGGGAACGACGGACGACGCGGAGACCACGCCGTCGAGGCTGGGATACCGGGTGCGAATCGCCCGCGCCCAGGCGCGGGACGCCATGCGGTCTCCCGACGAGATCGCCGCGTTGCCGCCCGCCACCGCGACCCAGTCGCTATCGCTCAGGTCGAGGAGGCGCAACGTCCTCGACGTCTCGAAGATGGCGAGTGTGGGTGTTCCGTCGGAGCGGCGCACGATTCGGGTGGACTGGAACACCTCCAGGAGACACGCAGCGAGTGGTGAAGCAGATTCTCGTGCAGCGCCGGGCAGTTCGAGCGCGGCGTAGAGCACGCCGGAATCCGCATACTCAGCAGGCGGCTCGGGATGCGGATCGAAACGTGCATCGACCGGTCCGTACGTGCGAAACTCGTGCCACGCGACCGGATAGCGTCCGCCCGCTGTGAAAATCCGCGCCAGCGCTGTGCCGCTGGGTACCTCTCGCACCCATCCGGGATCCCGCGCGAGGTCGGGGAGTGCGTCCGCTCGGGGCGGCGGCAGGTACTCGCTCACGGGAGCCGATGCAGTGCGTCGTCCACCGCCGTCGCCGCGACCCGAGGATCTCCGCCCTGCGCCAGCCATTCGAAGGGTGCGAGTTCTTCACCATCACTCAGCAGCGCGGGGGCGGGCGAAGTCAATACACGTTCGGCGAACAGCAGAGGGGTGCCGCGCGGGATCACCAGCGCGACCGACGCCCACCCCGGCAGCTCACGATCCTCGGGGAACTGGAAGCGGGGGAGATGCCACCCGTGGCTGCGTCGCTGCGCGAGGAGGGTGCCAGCAGCGCAGCGTTGACGCACCCGAGCCGGAGTGACGCCGAGCATGTCCGCAGCCTCCGCCACGGTCGCGCTCCGAGCGGCCAACGACTGGTCTGCCATGAGCCCCTGTGTTGTCGCCTCCAGTGCGTCCGGTCGACGCAACGCATCTTCAGACACCCCGAACCGAGCGAGCGCCGAGACCTCCGTCTCCGTGAGCGCCCGAGTTCCCGCCTGCTGATGCGCGAGCAGCCCCGAGAGAAGCGCTTCCGCTGAATCCATCCGCGACGAATCGAGGTGAGCCACGAGATCGATCAGACGCTTCCGAGTGGGGTCGCCCGCACGCGACGCCGCGCTGATCGGGGACGGGCTGAGATGCGCGATCGACATGAGTACTCCTTGCATGTGCTTACGACAATAGTAACCGATAATGCCGTCGATCGGTGCGCTCCTGGCGAAAGCATCGTAGGTATGTTCGAATTCGGGCGCAGGAGCGGATAGAATGAGTCGGTGACTTCGAAGCACTCAACTCCGATCCGATCCTCCGCAGCCCACGCGCAGATCAGCGTGCAGGGCGCCCGTGTGCATAACCTGCAGAACGTCGATCTCGCCATCCCGCGGGACTCGATGGTGGTCTTCACGGGGTTGTCGGGGAGCGGGAAGTCGAGTCTCGCCTTCGACACGATCTTCGCGGAGGGCCAGCGGAGATACGTGGAATCGCTGAGCGCTTACGCTCGGCAGTTCCTCGGGCAGGTCGACCGACCCGACGTCGATTTCATCGAGGGACTGAGCCCGGCGGTCTCCATCGATCAGAAGTCGACGAACCGCAATCCGCGATCCACGGTCGGCACGATCACCGAGATCTACGACTACATGCGTCTCCTCTGGGCGCGCATCGGCGTCCCGCACTGCGCCGTCTGCGGTGAGCGGATCGAGGCGCAGACGGTCCAGCAGATCGCAGATCGCCTCATGGGACTCGAGGAGCGGACGCGGTACCAGGTGCTCGCGCCGGTCGTCAGCAAGAAGAAGGGAGAGTTCGTCGATCTCTTCCAGGACCTCGCCGCGAGCGGATACTCCCGCGCGATCGTGGACGGCGACGTGATCCAGCTCTCCGACCCGCCGAAGCTCAAGAAGCAGGTCAAGCACGACATCTCGGTCGTGATCGATCGCCTCGTGGCAGGCCCCGATATTCTCGGCCGTCTCACCGACTCGCTCGAGACCGCTCTGCGCCTCGCCGGAGGCATCGTCGCCGTCGACTTCGTCGACCGTGAGGCGAAGGCTGACGATCGCGTGCAGCAGTTCTCGGAGCAGCTCTCATGCCCGAACCAGCACCCGGTGCAGCTCACCGAGATCGAGCCGCGAACGTTCTCATTCAACGCGCCGTTCGGTGCATGCCCGGTCTGCTCGGGGCTGGGAACGAGCATGTCCGTGGACGAGGATCTCGTGCTCGGCGATCCGCAACTCTCCATCTCAGAGGGCGTCATCGTGCCCTGGACGAGCCAGGGGAAGAGCCTCTACCAGTACTACGAGAAGCTCCTGATCGGCCTCTCCGACGATCTGAAGTTCTCGTTGCAGACGCCCTGGTCGGGCCTGAGCGAGGACGTGCAGCAGGCGGTCCTGTACGGCAACGACTTCAAGGTGAACGTGCGGTGGCGCAATCGCTTCGGCCGGGAGGTGAAGTACTCCTCGGGATTCGAAGGTGTCATCCCGTTCATCGAGCGCCAGTACGCGGAAGCTGAATCCGACGCCAAGCGCGATCGCTGGGCGGAGTTCCTCCGTGAGGTTCCGTGTCATGCGTGCCAGGGGCAGCGGCTCAAGCCCGAGGTGCTCGCGGTGACGGTCAATGATCGGTCGATCGCTTCGGTCGGCGAGCTCAGCCTGCTCAATGCGAAGACCTTCTTCGACGATGTCGTGCTCACCGAGCGAGAGGCGAAGATCGCGGCGCAGGTGCTCCGCGAGATCCGGCTCCGGTTCGACTTCCTGATCGAGGTCGGCCTCGGCTACCTCACCCTGGCGCGTGCGGCCGGGACGCTGTCCGGCGGCGAGGCGCAGCGCATCCGCCTGGCCACGCAGATCGGGTCAGGACTCACCGGCGTGCTCTACGTGCTCGACGAGCCGAGCATCGGACTGCACCAGCGCGACAATCGGCGCCTGATCGAGACGCTGATGAAGTTGCGCGATCTCGGGAATACGCTCATCGTCGTCGAGCACGACGAGGAGACCATCGAAGCGGCCGACTGGATCGTCGACATCGGCCCAGGGGCGGGCGTCGAGGGCGGGACCGTGGTGCACTCGGGGCACTACGATGAACTGCTGAACAACCGCGACTCCATGACGGGGGACTACCTCGCCGGGCGGCGGAGCATCGAAACCCCGAAGCGTCGTCGCAAGCGAGACCGCAAGCGAGAGCTCAAGGTCGTGGGCGCTCGCTCGAACAACCTCCGGAACGTCGATGCCACGTTCCCCCTGGGCGTCATGACCGCCGTGACCGGGGTCTCCGGATCGGGCAAATCGACGCTCGTCAACGACATCCTCTACCGGGTGCTCGCGAACCAGCTGAACGGTGCGCGACTCGTCCCAGGGAAGCACACGCGCGTCACCGGGCTCGAGCACCTCGACAAGGTCGTCCATGTCGATCAAGCGCCCATCGGTCGCACACCGCGATCGAATCCCGCGACGTACACGGGGGTCTTCGACAAGATCCGCAACCTCTTCGCCGAGACCCAGGAGGCGAAGACACGAGGCTACCTTCCCGGAAGGTTCAGCTTCAACGTGAAGGGCGGCCGGTGCGAGGCGTGCTCCGGCGACGGCACGCTCAAGATCGAGATGAACTTCCTCCCCGACGTGTACGTGGCATGCGAGGTCTGCGGTGGGTCGCGCTACAACCGCGAGACCCTGCAGGTGCGCTACAAGGGCAAGAACATCTCCGAGGTGCTCGAAATGCCGATCGCCGAGGCTGAGCAGTTCTTCGAGCCGATCTCCTCGATTCATCGCTACATGAAGACGCTTGTCGATGTCGGACTGGGCTACGTGCGGCTCGGTCAGAGCGCGACAACACTCTCGGGCGGTGAAGCCCAGCGCGTGAAGCTCGCCACCGAGTTGCAGAAGCGATCGAACGGCCGCAGCATCTACGTGCTCGACGAGCCGACGACGGGTCTCCACTTCGAAGACGTGCGCAAGCTCCTGCTCGTGCTCAACGGTCTCGTCGACAAGGGCAATACGGTGATCACGATCGAGCACAACCTCGACGTCATCAGAAGCGCCGACTGGGTCATCGATCTCGGTCCGGAGGGCGGATCGGGCGGCGGCATGATCATCGCCGAGGGCACACCCGAGCAACTGGTGAACGCATCCGAGAGCCACACCGGTCAGTTCCTGAACGAGGTGCTGAACGGTCGGGCGAAAGCCTCCGCTTGAACGGCACCGATAACCGCGCGTCGTTCCGACCCGCCCAGGGGGAGATCCCGACGTCGCCCGGCGTGTACCGGTTCAGCGACCGGCATGGGCGAGTGCTCTACATCGGCAAGGCGAAGAACCTGCGAGCCCGCCTCGCGAACTACTTCCAGCCGCTGCACTCGCTCATGCCGCGCACGCGCACGATGCTCTCCATCGCCGCCAAGGTGGATTGGACGGTCGTCGCAACCGACACCGAGTCGCTCATCCTCGAGCACACGTGGATCACCGAGTACAAACCGCCGTTCAACGTCCAATTCAAGGACGACAAGACCTATCCGTACCTCGCGGTGACGTTGCGCGAGGAAGCGCCGCGCCTCGTCATCACCCGGAACGAACGCATCCGCGGAGCGCGCTACTTCGGCCCCTACCCGAAGGTGTGGGCGCTGCGCGAGACCACCGCGTTGCTGCAGCAGGCGTTTCCGATCCGCACCTGCAACGACGCCGATTACCAGCGCGCGATGAGCTCCGGCAAGCCCTGCCTCGCCGGGCAGATCGGGCGATGCAGCGGCCCCTGCTCGCAGAAGCTCACCGTGGAGGAGCACCGCGCACGAGTGGGCGAACTGGTCGCCTTCCTCGGAGGCAGCGACACGAGCCATCTGAAGGCTCTGCAGCGCGCCATGCGCGAGGCCGCGAGCGAGCAGCGATACGAGGAGGCCGCCCGTCTCCGCGACCAGGCGCAAGCGGTGGAGCACGTCATGGAGAAGAACGCCGTCGTGCTCGGGCTCGACGTGAATCTCGACGTGTTCGGGCTCCGATCGGACGAACTCGCCGCCGCTGCGCATCAGTTCATCATCCGCGGCGGGCGCATCCGCGGCGAACGCAGCTGGATCGTCGACGTCGAACTCGACGATTCGCCCGAGACGCTGCTCGAGCAGGTACTGCAATCCGCGTACGAGGGCGATCGCGAACCGCCGCCGCAGATCCTCGTCCCCCAGCTCCCGGCGAACTCGGCAGCGCTCGAGGAGGCGCTCGGCGCACGCCGACCTCGTCGCGGGCGCGTCACCGTGCGCGTGCCGGAGCGCGGCGACAAGGTGCAACTGATGGATCGAGCGATGCGCAACGCCGGTGAGCACCTGATCCGGCACAAACTCAAACGAGCTGCAGACCTCACCGCACGCACCGACGCGCTCGCCGAGCTGCAGCGCGCCCTCGACATGGACGAAGCGCCGCTGCGCATCGAGTGCATCGACGTGTCGCATCTTCAGGGCACGGGCGTCGTCGCGTCACTGGTCGTTTTCGAGGACGGGCTGCCTGCGAAGGGCGCCTATCGCAAGTACCGCATCGAGCAGACGACGGACGACACGGATTCCATCTACCAGGTCGTTTCGCGCCGTGCCGCACAACTGAACGCCGCTCGGGAAGCGGGGGAGCAGCCGAGCGGCATCTACCGCGATCGACCGCAGCTGCTGATCGTCGACGGCGGTGAGCCGCAGGTGAAGGCCGCAGCTCGGGCGCTCGCAGAGGCGGGAATCACCGATATCGCCCTGTGCGGGATCGCGAAGCGACTCGAGGAGATCTGGCTGCCAGGCGACCCATTCCCGGTCATCCTGCCGCGCACCAGCGAGGCGCTCTTCCTGGTGCAGCGCGTCCGTGACGAAGCGCACCGGTTCGCGATCACATTCCAGCGTCAGCGTCGCAGTACTTCGATCTCGAGCCGACTCTCAGAAATCCCCGGGCTCGGACCCAAACGCGTTCAGGCCCTGCTCAAGTACTTCGGCTCGGTGACACGGCTCCGTGCGGCGTCACTCGCCGAGCTCGCCGCCGCGCCAGGCGTCGGACCGAAACTGGGAGAGCAGATCCTGGCCCATCTGCAATCGGACGCAGGGGCGGGCGCTAAGCTAGAAGCTCACGTGGACGCGAAGCAGGGAGAGGAACTCGGCGCATGAACGACGCGGCATCCCAGCAGGAGATCCTCATCGTCACCGGCATGTCCGGAGCCGGCCGTAGCACGGTCGCCAACACGCTGGAAGACCTCGGTTGGTACGTCGTCGACAATCTCCCGCTCCCGATGTTGAAGACGCTCGCCGACATGGCCGACCGTTCGGGCGGCGCTCTGCCGCGCATCGTGGCGGTCGTCGACGTTCGCGGCCGCGACCTGTTCGCCGACATTCAGGCGACAGTCGACGAGCTGCGCGACAACGCGACGGTGCGCGTCGTCTTCCTCGACGCGACCGACGAGATTCTCGTGCGCCGGTACGAGTCGGTGCGTCGTCCGCACCCGCTGCAGGGCGAAGAGCGCAGTCTGCTCGAGGGCATCCGCCTCGAGCGCGAACGCCTGCAGGAGCTCCGCGCATCGTGCGATGTGGTCATCGACACCTCGCGCTACAACGTTCACGATCTCTCGACCGCAACGCGGGAGCTGTTCTCCGATGACAACACCCCCGGGCTGCAGCTCTCGGTGTCGAGTTTCGGTTTCAAGTACGGCGCGCCGACCGATGTCGACCTGATGGTCGACATGCGCTTTCTCCCGAATCCGTTCTGGGAGCCGGAGCTCCGGGCCCTCACCGGAGTCGATCCCGAGGTCAAAGAATACGTACTCGGCCGCGAGGGTGCCGCCGAGTTCCTCGATAATTATGTCGCTGCGCTCACTCCGGTCCTGGCCGGATTCCAGCGCGAGAACAAACGACATGCATCGCTCGCGGTAGGATGCACCGGCGGCAAGCACCGCTCGGTCGCCACCGCTCGAGAGCTCGCCGACCGACTTGCCGGGCTTCCCGGCGTCAGCGTGAGCCTGCGCCACCGCGACCTCGGTCGCGAGTAGTCGACGTTCCGCACGTCGACCGATTCATTGAAACACCCTCTCCGAAAGGACTCATTCGTGCTGTCTACCCCCGAGGTCAAGAGCGAACTCGTGCGATTCCCGGTGCAGAGCACCGGCGAACGCGTTGCCGAGGTCGCCACGATCCTCCGTCTTGCAGGCGGGCTGCACACCATTTCCGGCCGCATCGCTCTGGAGGCCGAGCTTCACACCCCCCAAATCGTGCAGCGCGTGCGCAAGGATCTCGCCGAATTGTACGGAATCCGCTCCGACGCCAAGCAGCTGCCCCCTTCGAGCACCCGACCCGGCGCGCCGCAGTTCCTCGTCCGCGTCCTCGACGGCGAGACACTCGCCCGACAGCTCGGACTGCTCGACCAGCGGCGCCGACAGATTCGCGGCTTGCCGAATCGACTGACCACGGGCGCGCAGGCTGAACTCGCAGCGATCTGGCGAGGCGCGTTCCTCGCCAGGGGCGGGCTGACCGCACCGGGTCGTTCCGCGAACCTCGAGATCGTGTGCCCGAGCAACGAGGTCGCCATGGCGCTCGTCGGAGCGGCGAGCCGCATCGGCGTCGACGCGAAGAGCCGTGAGATCCGCGGGCAGCACAAGGTGCTCATTCGCGACAGCGAAGCGATCAGCGAGATGCTGGGGTTGATCGGCGCCCAGGAGGCGCGGAAGAACTGGGACGAATTGCGTCGCGCCCGGGAGACTCGTGCAACCGCGAACCGCCTCGTGAACTTCGACGATGCGAACCTTCGCCGCTCCGCGCAGGCGTCGGTTGCTGCGTGCGCCCGAGTGGAGCGAGCCATGGAGCTGCTCGGAGACAGCATTCCCGAGCATCTGCGCTACGCCGGCGAACTGCGACTCACACATCGGGAGGCGAGCCTCGACGACCTCGGGGCACGGGCTGATCCGCCCCTCACGAAGGATGCCGTGGCCGGCCGCATCAGGCGGTTGCTCGCAATGGCCGACAAGGAAGCGGAAGTGCGCGGCGTGCCGGGCACGGAGGCGAGCCTGCCCGACGAACTCGACAGAATTTAGCGTCTGGCGAACAGCGGCGATCAGACGGTCGTCTCGGACTGCCTTTCCCACCACGGGGAGAGCTCCCGCCATAGACTGAATCCGACAACTGTTCACCGAGAGATTGGATCGCCACATGGCCGCCTACTCACTTCCCGAGCTTCCTTATGATTACGCCGCTCTCGAGCCGCACATCAGCGGCAAGATCATGCAGTTGCATCACGACAAGCACCACCAGGCCTACGTGACCGGCGCGAACACCGCTCTCGAGCAGCTGGCAGAGGCGCGCGAGTCGAACAACCTCGCGGCCGTCAACAAGCTGGAGAAGGACCTCGCGTTCAACCTCGGCGGCCACGTCAACCACACGATCTTCTGGAACAACCTCTCGCCGGAGGGTGGAGACCGCCCCGAAGGCGAGCTCGCCGCTGCGATCGACGAGTACTTCGGCGGTTTCGAGAGGTTCCAGGCGCATTTCACCGCGACGGCTCTCGGCGTTCAGGGCTCGGGATGGGCAGTGCTCGCGTGGGACGTGCTCGGTCAGCGCCCGAACATCGTGCAGCTCTTCGACCAGCAGGGCAACCTCCCCGCAGGCACGATTCCGCTGCTGCAGCTCGATGTCTGGGAGCACGCCTACTACCTCGACTACCTCAACGTGCGCGCCGACTACGTCAAGGCGTTCTGGAACATCGCGAACTGGCAGGACGTGGCACGTCGCTTCGAAGCGGCGCGCACGCAGACTTCCGGCCTGATCTGAATTCCGCACCTCGAGGAGCCCACCTGTTCATGCGCACCATAGAATCACTCGGATCGCTGCGATCGAAGACGGTCGTCGTCCGATGCGATCTCAACGTTCCTCTGAGCGACGGCGTCATCTCGGATGACGGCCGTATCCGTGCTTCGCTCTCGACCATCCGCGAATTGCGCGATGCCGGGGCGAAGCTCGTGCTCATCAGCCATCTCGGTCGCCCGAAGGGCGAACCGGACGCTCGGTACTCGTTGCGTCCGGTCGCTGAGCGCATGAGCGAACTGCTCGGGGCACCGGTGCGCTTCGTCGAAGAGACGATCGGAGACGCCGCCTCGGCTGCGGTCTCCGGTCTCTCCGACGGCGAGGTGGTGCTCCTCGAGAATCTGCGGTTCTCGGCCGCGGAGACAAGCGCCGATGCTGCCGAGCGACGTGCCTTCGCTGAGCGTTTGGCAGCGTTCGGGGACGCCTTCGTCTCGGACGGCTTCGGCGTCGTGCACCGGCAGCAGGCGAGCGTCTACGAACTCGCGCAGTTGCTGCCGAGCGCTGCCGGTCGTCTCGTCGTCGCAGAGCTGGACGTGCTGCAGCGCCTGACCGTGAACGCGGCTCGGCCGTACACCGTGGTGCTCGGCGGCTCGAAAGTCTCCGACAAGCTCGGTGTGATCTCCCATCTGCTCGAGCGGGTCGACACGCTGCTCATCGGCGGAGGGATGCTGTTCACATTCCTCGCCGCACAAGGTCACAGGGTCGCTGCGAGCCTCCTCGAAGCCGACCAGCTCGACACCGTGCGCGGGTACCTCTCGGAGGCTGAACGTCGCGGGGTGCGCATCGTGCTCCCCACGGACATCATCGTGGCCGAGAAGTTCGCCGCCGACGCCGCGCATGAGACGGTGCCGGCCGATGCCATCGAGTCCTCGAGCTTCGGAGCGAAGGGCCTCGGTCTCGATATCGGGCCGAAGTCAGCAGACGCCTTTGCCGCCGTCATCGCCGAATCGGCGACCGTCTTCTGGAACGGCCCGATGGGCGTGTTCGAGCTCGACGCGTTCGCGTCGGGCACTCGGACCGTCGCACGCGCTTTGACGGAGACCGATGGCTTCACCGTCGTCGGGGGTGGTGACTCCGCTGCAGCGGTCCGCGCGCTGGGGTTCTCGGACGACCAGTTCGGCCACATCTCCACCGGCGGCGGTGCGAGTCTCGAATACTTGGAGGGCAAGTCACTGCCCGGCTTGGAGGTACTGGCATGACCAGAAACACCCAGGAAGGCGCGGATGCCAGGCAGCCGCTGCCGTTCACGGAGCGCACGCCGCTGATCGCGGGCAATTGGAAGATGAACCTCGACCATCTTCAGGCGATCGCACTCGTGCAGAAGCTCGCTTGGGGCCTGTCAGATGTGCGGCATGATTTCTCGGCCGCCGAAGTGGCCGTCTTCCCTCCGTTCACCGATCTCCGCTCGGTGCAGACCCTGCTCGCAGCCGACAAGCTCTCGCTCACCCTCGGAGCACAGGATGTCTCGCCGCACGAAGCCGGCGCGTACACCGGAGACATCTCCGCGGCGATGCTCGCGAAGCTCGACGTATCGTATGTACTCGTCGGGCACTCCGAGCGACGTCAGGGACACGGCGAGAGCGATGAGACCGTCGGGCTGAAGGCCCGGGCCGCTCATGCTTCGGGAATGGTGCCGATGATCTGCGTCGGTGAGACGGCTGCGGACTTGGAGGAGCACGGCGCTGCGGCGATCCCCGTCGCTCAGCTGACGACCGCTCTGGCGCAGCTCCCGGAGGATGCGGAGTTCGTCGTTGCGTACGAGCCCGTGTGGGCGATCGGCAGCGGGCAGGCGGCCACCCCGGAGCAGGCGGAAGACGTCGCTCGGGCGCTGCGCGAGCACCTGCGCGATCTGCGAGGCGATGACCGCGCCGCGCGCACGCGCATTCTCTACGGAGGATCAGTCGCCAGCCAGAACATCGCCGGATTCATGCGCCAGCCCAATGTCGACGGTGCTCTTGTCGGCGGAGCGAGCTTGAAGGTCGATGAGTTCACTCGGATCATTCAGTTCCAGAAGCATGTGACGGCCGGCTAAAACGACTCCACGCTATACTGGTCGTTGGCCTTACGCGCCCGCGACCTCGAAAGGTGCACTTCGTGCTCATTCTGAAGATCATCCTGCTCGTCATCCTCGTGATCACGAGCCTGCTGCTCACCCTGTTCATCCTGCTCCACAAGGGGCGCGGGGGAGGGCTCTCCGACATGTTCGGAGGCGGGGTGACGTCGAGCCTCGGCTCATCGGGAGTCGCGGAGCGCAACCTCAATCGCATCACCGTCGTCGTGTCCCTCATTTGGGGAGCTTCGATCATCGCGCTCGGGCTCATCGCGCGCTTCTCCGTCGTCTAGACGGCGCGCTCACCCGATCCAGCAGTAGAAAGGCAATTCGTGGCAGGCAGTAACGCCATCCGTGGCGCCCGAGTCGGTTCCGGCCCCATGGGGGAGAAGGATCACGGCTCACGCGCCGAACGCACGCAGATCTCATACTGGGATGCCCTCGGAAACGAAACGGTGCGCTATTTCGCATCCGACGTTCCCGATGAGGAGATTCCCGAGCAGATCGATTCTCCGACGACCGGCCTCCCCGCCGGGCGCGACAAGGAGAATCCTCCGCTGCTTCCGAAGAACGAACCGTTCAAGACGCACCTCGCGTATGTGAAGGAGCGTCGCACGCCCGAGGAGGCGGAAGAGCTTCTCGAGGCTGCGCTGCAGAAGCTGCGCACTCGACGAGGCACCGCGCGCAAGTCGGCGTAGCCCCGCAGACGAAAACGGCCCCAGAGCACTACGCTCTGGGGCCGTTTTCGTCGATCGGCGCTTTCGCTCTCAGTCGAGCGACGACAACGCCTCGGTGAGTGCGCGGACCGTGGCTGCAGGGTCAGCGCACTCGATCGCGAACACGGGCCGATCGCGCTCGGCGAGAACTGAGCGATCGCCTCGGGCCTGCGCTGTGATCAGAGCGTCGAAGCCGCGATCCGAGCCTGGGATCGGCAGCGGTTCCGGATCCGACTCCGTGAGCTGCAGGAAGACTGCCGCTGCAGGGCCGCCCTTGTGCAGCTGGCCGGTGGAGTGCAGATAGCTCGGGCCCCACCCGAGGGCGACCGGGCAGCCGGTCGCCTCCGCGAGCCGGTCGCGAAGCTTGTGCAACGGTTCCGACTCGTCGCCCTGCGGGTCGAGGTACGCCTGGAGCGAGAGATAGCCCGCATGCTGAGCCGCCTGGCGCACCTGCCCGATGAATCCCGTCACGTCGGACACGTCCACTCCGGACGGGGTCGAGAGTACCCTGGCGCCTCCGGAGCCGGCGAGTTCGGCTCCGTCGTCACCGCCCGGTGCAGCTGTGTCATTGTCGAGCGCCGACCGCGCAGCGACCTTCGCCGACTCGACATCGGGCTGGTTGAACGGGTCGATGCCCATGAGCCGGCCCAGCACTGCAGTTGCGACTTCCCAGGTGAGCATCTGAGCGCCCAGCGTGCCTGCGACGCCGATCGACGCGCGCTGGCCGGAGACCTCAGCTGCTTCGCCACCGTCGTCGGCAAGCCCGACCACGGTCACGCTCGCGGGCACGGTCGCGAACTCCGGAGCACCCGCATCGAGTGCGACCGGCAAGACGCCCTGCCCCTCCTTGCCGGTCGATTCGGCGACGAGCTGCTCGATCCAGTGGCCGAGCCCCCAAGCGGCCGAACCGTCTTCCACGAGAGCCAGCACGAAGCGACGCGGCAGCCCGGCGTAGATCGCCGAAGCGAGGCGCAACGCGGGGTTCTCCGCGTGGTCTGAGGAGACGCGGGCGCGCACATCCTCCGCATCCTGGAGGAGGCGCCCCAGGTCGGCTCCGGCGAGCCCGGCGGGCACCAGGCCGAATGCGGTCAGTGCTGAGAAGCGGCCTCCCACATTCGGGTCGGCCGTGAACACGCGACGGCCGGCGGCACGGGACTCCTCGTCGAGCGGGGAGCCCGGGTCGGTCACGATGATGATGCGCTCAGACGGCTCGATCCCGGCTACGCGGAACGCATCCTCGAACGCGGCGAGGTGGCTGCGGGTCTCGATCGTTCCACCCGACTTCGAGCTCACGACGACCGCGGTGCGGGCCAAATCTCCGGCGAGCGCGCGTCGCACCACATCGGGATGGGTGGAGTCGATCATGGTGAGATCGACTCCGGCCCAGCGAGTGATGACTGCAGGCGCCAGGCTCGATCCGCCCATGCCGCAGAGCACGATGCGATCGACTCCATCCGCGCGCAAGTCCGAGCGCAGCTGCTCGATCTCCGGGATCAGGCGCTCAGCGGTGGCGGCGACATCGGTCCAGCCGAGCCGAATCGCGGCTTCCGCCGCAGCCGCTTCACCCCAGAGGGTCGCGTCGTGGGCGAAGATACGTCCCGCGACACGATCCTCGACGAGCGTCGCGAGCGCTGCTTCCGCGTCGCGCAGACCGCCATCGACGTTGACCTCCAGGGCCATGATCAACGAGCCTCTCGAAGTGCCTGCTCGACCGTGCCGAGCAGCTCCGACCAGGAAGCCTCGAACTTCTGCAGGCCCTCCTGCTCCAGCAGCTCGGTGACCTCGGCGTAGTCGACGCCGAGGGCGTCGATCGCGTTGAGCACCTGGTTCGACTCCAGGTACGATCCCGAGATCGTGTCGCCGGGGACGTGCCCGTGGTCGGCGAATGCCCGCAGCGTCGCCTCCGGCATCGTATTCACGGTGTTCGGAGCGATGAGACCCGTCACATACGCCGTATCCGCGAGCGCGGGATCCTTCACGCCCGTCGACGCCCACAGCGGACGCTGCGGATTCGCGCCGAGCCCGACGAGGAACCGAGCACGCTCGGTGTCGAAGGACTGCTCGAACACCTCGTATGCGAGGCGGGCATTCGCAATGCCTGCCTGTCCGGTGAGCGCGAGCGCCTCCGGTGTGCCGATCTCGCGAAGTCGACGGTCGATCTCGGAGTCGACGCGAGACACGAAGAAGGACGCGACCGAATGAATCGTCGAGAGATCGATGCCCGCAGCACGAGCGCGCTCGAGGCCAGCGAGGTACGCGTTGATCACCTGGCGGTAGCGCTCGAGGCTGAAGATCAACGTGACGTTGACGCTGATCCCCGCCGCGATGGTCTCGGTGATCGCATCGAGCCCCTCGACGGTCGCCGGAATCTTGATCATGGCGTTCGGACGGTCGACGCGAGCCCAGAGATCCTGAGCCTGGGTCGCCGTACCGGTCGTGTCGCGGGCCAGGCCCGGCTCGACCTCGATCGACACCCGGCCGTCTCGTCCACCCGTCGACGCGTACACGTCGGCGAGCAGGTCGCATGCGTCGGCCACATCCGCGGTCGTGAGCTCCACGATCGCCGCATCCGTGTCGAGTCCGCGCGCAGCGGCGTCCTTGAGCCGGTCTCCGTAGCCGTCGCCGCCGCCGATGGCGTTCGCGAAGATCGTCGGATTCGTGGTCACACCGACCACGTTCACCGTTTCCACCAGCGAGGCGAGCTCGCCGCTCTCGAGGCGATGGCGCGACAGATCGTCGAGCCAGATGCTGACTCCGGCCTCACTGAGGGCGGAGGTATGAGGGTTCGTCATCCTGTGATGATCCTTTCAGAGATGCGGGTTCAGGCGGCGAGCGACGCGTGCGCAGCTGCGACGACGGCGTCGGTCGTGATGCCGAACTCGCGGAAGAGTGTCTGGTAGTCGGCGGAGGCGCCGAAGTGCTCGATCGACACGGAGCGACCGCGGTCGCCCACGATCCGGTCCCAGCCGAGGGAAAGACCGGCCTCGACGCTCACGCGCGCGGTCACCGCCTTCGGGAGCACGCTCTCGCGGTACTCCTCCGTCTGCTCGGCGAACCACTCGAGGCTCGGCGCCGACACGACGCGCGCTCCCACGCCCTCGGCGGCGAGACGCTCGCGCGCCTCGACGGCGAGCTGCACCTCGGAGCCGGTGGCGATCAGCAGGACGTCCGTCGAATCCGTGGGGGAGTCGGCGAGCACGTAGGCGCCCCTTCGCACTCCCTCCGCGGCCTGCTCGATGCTCGCGAAATCTCCGCCGCGCGGCAGCACCGGCACGTTCTGCCGGGTGAGCGCGAGGCCCGACGGGCCCGCATTGCGCGTGAGGATCTCGTGCCAAGCGATGGCCGTCTCGTTGGCGTCGGCAGGGCGCACCACTGCGAGATTCGGAATCGCGCGGAGCGTGGCGAGCTGCTCGATCGGCTGGTGCGTCGGTCCGTCCTCTCCGAGGGCGACCGAATCGTGCGTCCAGACGAACACGCTGGGCACGTTCATCAGGGCGGCGAGGCGCACAGCGGGCCGCATGTAGTCGCTGAAGATCAGGAAGGTGCCGCCGTAGCTGCGCGTCCTCCCGTGCAGCTGGATGCCGTTGAGGATCGCGCCCATCGCGTGCTCGCGAATGCCGAAGTGCAGCACACGGCCGTAGGGATCGCCCTGCCACGCGTTGGTGGAGCGCTCCGCAGGGACGAAGGACGGCGCGTTCGGGATGGTCGTGTTGTTCGATCCGGCGAGGTCGGCGGATCCGCCCCAGAGCTCGGGCATCACGGGGCCGAGCGCGGCGAGCACCTTGCCGCTCGCGGAACGGGTCGCGATGCTCTCGCCGGGCTCGAACGTCGGCAGCACCTCGAGCGCTTCGGCCGGAAGCTGCTGGGCTTCGACCCGGTCGAAGAGC
Organism: Leucobacter alluvii; assembly: GCF_039530485.1. NCBI lineage: Bacteria > Bacillati > Actinomycetota > Actinomycetes > Micrococcales > Microbacteriaceae > Leucobacter > Leucobacter alluvii. The sequence goes on from NZ_BAAAOP010000005.1 coordinate 682,437, forward strand.
GCCTTGCGATCCGGATTCGCAGTCGCCCACGCATCGAATCCCACCTGCCATTCAGCACGCTTCTCCGCCCCGCGCTGCACGGCCGCGCGGGTGTGCTCGATCACCTCAGGCGCGACGGCGAAATGCTGCTCCGGATCGAACCCGAGCGCGGTCTTCAGGCCTGCGAGCTCCTCGGAGCCGAGCTTCGCGCCGTGAATGCCGCCGGTGTTCTGCTTCCCGGGGGAGGGCCAGCCGATGATCGTGTTGACGATGATGAGCGAGGGCTTCGAGGTCTCCGCCTGAGCGGCTTCGATCGCTCCGTGCAGCTCGGCGATGTCCTCGACGTACGACCCCGTCTTCTTCCAGTCGACCTCGATGACCTGCCACCCGTAGGCCTCGTAGCGCTTCGCCACGTCCTCGGAGAACGAGATGTTCGTGTCGTCCTCGATCGAGATCTGGTTGGAATCGTAGATCGCGATGAGATTGCCGAGCTCCTGGTGACCGGCGAGCGACGACGCCTCGCTCGTCACGCCCTCCTGCAGATCGCCGTCTCCGGCGACGACGTAGATGAAGTGATCGAAGGGGCTCGTCCCGGGTGCCGCCTCCGGGTCGAACAGGCCGCGCTCGTAGCGCGCGGCGTACGCGAACCCGACTGCCGAAGCGAGGCCCTGCCCGAGGGGGCCGGTGGTGATCTCGACGCCGTCGGTGTGACCGTACTCCGGGTGGCCCGGCGTCTTCGAACCCCAGGTGCGCAACGACTTCAGATCGTCGAGCTCGAGACCGTACCCGCCGAGGTACAGCTGCACGTACTGCGTGAGCGACGAGTGGCCAACGGAGAGGATGAACCGGTCGCGCCCGACCCAGTGAGGATCCGACGGATCGTGACGGAGCACCTTCTGGTGCAGCAGGTACGAGACCGGTGCGAGGCTGATCGCCGTGCCCGGGTGCCCGTTGCCCACCTGTTCCACGGCATCCGCCGCAAGTACCCGCGCGGTGTCGACCGCGCGATCGTCGAGTTCATCCCACTGCAGTTCGTTCGCCAAGACGTTCCTTTCCGGCTGAATCGGGGTGAACGCCGCCCTGGCGCACCCCCGCACAATCTTATCGAACGGCGGGGTACCATAGAAGGTGATGTCCACGCAGATCCCAGCCCAGACTCAGGCCCGCGCTACCGCAGGGCGACCCTCGTTCGGCCGTACGGTCAAGAACTACGTCGCCCTGACGAAACCCCGGGTCATGGAGCTGTTGCTGGTGGTCACCGTTCCCGCGATGATCCTCGCGCAGGGCGGCCTCCCCAACCTGTGGCTCGTGCTCGCGACCCTCATCGGCGGCGCCATGAGCGCCGGGTCGGCGGGAGCGTTCAACTGCTACATCGACCGCGACATGGATCGCAAGATGAAGCGTACGGAGAACCGCCCCCTCGTCACCGGTGAGATCTCCGATCGCAACGCCCTGATCTTCTCCTGGGTGATGGGCTCCCTCTCCGTCGTATGGCTGGCGCTGACGACGAACCTGCTCGCCGCCGCGCTCTCCGCAGGTGCGATCTTCTTCTACGTCGTCATCTACACGATCGTGCTGAAGCGTCACAGCGAGCAGAACATCGTCTGGGGCGGGATCGCCGGCTGCTTCCCCGTGCTCATCGGGTGGGCCGCTGTCACCGGCACACTGGACTGGCCCGCGTGGGTGCTGTTCCTCGTCATCTTCCTCTGGACGCCGGCGCACTACTGGCCGCTCTCGATGAAGTACCGCAACGACTACGCGGCCGCCGGCGTGCCGATGCTCGGAGTCGTACGCGGTCGGGTCACCGTCGGGCTGCAGGTCATCCTGTACACCTGGGCGACCGTCGCGGCGAGCCTGCTGCTGATCCCCGTCGCCGAGATGGGCTGGACCTACACCGTCGCGTCACTCGTGTTCGGCGGATACTTCATCGTGCAGGCGCACCGGCTGTACGCGCACGCGATCCGGGGCGAGGCCGGGAAGCCGATGCAGGTGTTCCACACGGCGAACATCTACCTCTCGGTCATCTCGCTCGTGATCGCGGTCGACGCACTGCTCCCCTTCTGAGCGGCGCGCGCCGCTTCGCTCAGCACGCGCGCTCCCGGTCCTTCGCGTCCCGCGCGCGCACGCGCCTGCGCGCCGCCCGCTCCCGCCCGCTCCCGCCCGCTCCCGCGCGCCCTGCCCGCTCCCGCTCAAGCGCGCCCCGCCCGCTCCCGCACGCCGTCCGAGAGCGCAATTGGTGCTCGATTCAGGGTGGGCTACATGCCGAACTGCGCTCTCGAGCGCCTTCTCCAGGCCGCCGTCGTTCCCTCCGCGCCACTCCGCTCCCGTGCAACGCCGCAGGCGCCACCGCACCTCTTCGCGTCCGCGCCTCCGCCCCTCCGCACCTCTTCGCATCCGCGCCTCCGTCGAAAGCGCGCTTCATGCTCGGTCCGAGAGCGGATCGGTGCTGAACTGCGCTCTCGCGCGCAGACTCTCAGGCGGCCGGGACCCACAGACCAATCGAAGTCCTCCACATCGCGCATTCCACATCGCGCATTCCACATCGCGCATTCCACATCGTGCATCGCACCTCGCGCGGCGCGCTGAAGCGCTGGCGAGCCTGTGGATAACACCTGCGCGACGAGTCCCCACGGTGACAACCTCTCCGCATGTCACGACAGCTCCTGAGGATCACTCACACATTCGGCACGCAACCGTTCTCCGTCACAACGGCACTCGACGCCGGTTTCGGCAGGGGAGCGCTGCGCAACCGCACGCTCACACGCCCGCACCGCGGCGTGCGCACGGCATGCGAGGTCGACCCCTCGCTCGTGAGCCGGGCAATCGCCCTCCGGCCGAAGCTGCGCCCGGGCGACCGCTTCAGCCACGCGACCGCCCTTGCACTTCTGGGCTGCCCGCTTCACGTCACGCCCGGAACCCCAGTGGATGTGGCCTCCGCACCGGGTACCACGCCGATGCGCAGGGCTGGCGTGGCCGGGCACCGCGCGGCGAACGGACTCGCGCTCGAGCTACAGGTGCCCGCAGGATTGTGGACGAATGAAGGTGCGCTGAGCCTCCCCATTTCGCTCCCGGCCGACGCTGTGAGGGAAGCCGCCACCATGCTTCCCGGGCCGGAGCTGGTGGTCGCGCTCGACTCGCTCCTGCACAGGGGCCCCGCTCACTTCGACAACGCGGTGGCGATTCTCTCAGAGCACCTGAAGGAGAATCTTTGTGCAGCCCGTCGCACGCGGGGCGCCGTGCGCCTCAGTATCGCGCTGAGACTCGCGAGGCACGGCGCTGAGTCGCGAATGGAGACGCTCTTGCGGCTCATCGGCGAAAGCGTCGGAATCTCAGATCTCATCACTCAGGGCGCGATTCGAACCGTGTACGGGGAGATCGGCCGATTCGACCTCACCGACGAGGCGACGCGGAGCTTCTTCGAGTACGACGGAGCGCAGCACCGGACCTCTCGCACGCAGTACCTCCGGGACATCGCCCGCTATGACGGTGCGCGTGATGCCGGATGGCGCGGGCTGCGCTTCCATGCGGAGGACGTGCTCCAAACGCCCGATCGCACGGCGGCACGCATGCTCGTTCGGCTCGGACGCGAACGGAAGCGCATTTCGAGTCCCGTCGCGAAGTTTCTCTCGGAGGGCCGCACGTCGTCGCTCGAGCCAGCCGCACCGCGCCGAAGATAGAAGATAGTCGCCGAAAGCGCGGTTGGTGCTCAGCGGGGACGAACTCAGGTGCCGAAATGCGCTTTCGGGGAAGGTGGGGCAGGGATCGGGCTCCGGCATCCGCTAGACGGCAGGCGCCAGCCCCGTAGGCGTCGGGCCTGCTGGCGGCAGAGCTCGGCAGGCGACTGCGCCCCGGGCCGCTGCCGAGCGACGTGCGCATAGCCGAAGAACGACCGGAGCGCGAGCAGCCCTACTCGACCTCGATCGCCGCCGCGGGTGCAGCTGCCGGCCGCTTGAGACGCAGCACTACGACCGTCATGGCCGCAGCGGTGAGCGCCGCGAGCACCATGTGCACCCCGACCGCGAACGGGGGGAGCCCGGCGCGCGCCTGGTAGATCCCGATCGCGATCTGCACGATGAGTGCCGCGAACAGCGCGATGATCCAGCGGAGCGGACGCAGGCGGCGAGCCGCGGCCCACACGAGGAGAGCCAGCGTCAACGCGAAGGCGATGTACCCGGGCCACGCGTGGATGTGACTCATGAGCACTGCGTCGATGCCGTCGCGTTGGATGGTCGAGTCGCCCGAGTGCGGGCCCGACCCGGTCGTCAGCACACCGAAGATCACCGTGACCGCCATCGCGAGCGTGGTCACGTGCGTGAGGATCGCGAACCCCTTCGGCACCACGCGTTCGCGCGGCCCGCCCATCTCGTACATGCGGGTGAGGTAGGCCGCCGTGATGCAGACGAGGGCGAGCGAGATCACGTAGTGAATGCCGACGAGGTTCGCGTTCAGGTGCAGCCAGACGATGACGCCTCCGATGAGGGCCTGCAGCACCACGAGACCCAGGACCACCGACGCGATCGCGAAGAGGTCGCGCCGGCTCGCGCGCAGCCGCCACGTGAGCACGAAGACGAGAATCGCGCTGATCAGCAACGGTCCGGAGATGGTGCGGTTTCCGAACTCGATCAGCGAGTGGTAGGTCAGCTCCTCTGTGGGAACGAGCGAGCCGGGGGCGCAGAGCGGCCAGTTCGGGCAGCCGAGGCCGGAGCCGGTGAGCCGCACGGCACCGCCGGTGCCGATGATGAACGTGTTCAGCACGAAGGACGCCCAGGCCACGATCCGGAGGAAGCGCGAGGCGACCCCGAGATGCGGGACGGGCGGCCGCGGGGCGATGGTGCTTGCGGTGGGCGCGCTGGACAACGGGTCTCCTCTCGGCTGCTTCCCAGAGTCATGAGACGCCCTGAGCGGACATCCCCCGAAACTATCGGAAACCTGTAGAATGGGAAGCTGTGGTTGCGAACGTCGAACCGAGTGTTTCGGTGCTCTGCATCGGATCTGCCCGGTGACGTACGAAGCCCAGAATACTGCACCGCTGCAGGGAACCCGATGTGCGCATCCATCCACGGAACGCGCGCACTCCGCCGACCGGATCCCTCCGGCTCGGCCAGGGTTTCCCGGGCGAGACGAAGAATGAGGGAGGGATCATGCCAGAGGTACTGATCGACCGACCCGAGCTCGAAGGCTTGGGCCAGTACGAATTCGGCTGGCACGACAGCGACGAAGCCGGCGCGATTGCAAAGCGCGGACTCAGCGAGCAGGTCGTGCGCGAGATTTCGGCACTGAAGAACGAGCCGGAATGGATGCTCCAGCGTCGCCTGAAAGCGCTGCAGATCTTCGGTCGGAAGCCGATGCCAGCGTGGGGCGCCGACCTCTCCGATATCGACTTCGACAACATCAAGTACTTCGTGCGCTCCACGGAGAAGCAGGCCACCACGTGGGAGGAGCTGCCCGAGGAGATCAAGGAGACCTACGAGCGTCTCGGCATCCCCGAGGCAGAGCGCCAGCGCCTCGTCGCCGGCGTGGCGGCTCAGTACGAGTCGGAGGTCGTCTACCACCAGATCCGCGAGGACCTGGAGGAGCAGGGCGTGCTCTTCCTCGACACCGACACGGCGCTCCGCGAGCACCCCGAGATCTTCGAAGAGTACTTCGGCACCGTCATTCCCTCCGGCGACAACAAGTTCGCGGCGCTGAACACGGCCGTCTGGTCGGGCGGCTCCTTCGTGTACGTCCCCAAGGGCGTCCACGTCGAGATCCCGCTCCAGGCCTACTTCCGCATCAACACGGAGAACATGGGCCAGTTCGAGCGCACGCTCATCATCGCCGACGAGGGCAGCTACGTGCACTACATCGAGGGTTGCACGGCGCCGATCTACAAGTCGGACTCGCTGCACTCCGCCGTCGTCGAGATCATCGTGAAGAAGAACGCGCGAGTGCGCTACACCACGATCCAGAACTGGTCGACCAACGTGTACAACCTGGTCACCAAGCGCGCGATCGCCGAAGAAGGCGCGACCATGGAGTGGGTCGATGGCAACATCGGCTCGAAGGTCACCATGAAGTACCCGTCGATCTACCTCACGGGTGAGCACGCCAAGGGCGAAACGCTGTCGGTCGCCTTCGCGGGACCGGGCCAGCACCAGGACACCGGTGCGAAGATGATCCACCTCGCGCCGAACACGAAGTCCTCGATCCTCGCGAAGTCCATCGCTCGGGGCGGCGGACGCACCGGCTACCGCGGTGAGGTGCGCATCGAGGCCAACGCCCGGCACTCCGCCAACTCGGTGGTCTGCGACGCGCTGCTCGTCGACACGATCTCGCGCAGCGACACCTACCCGGCGATCGACATCCGCACGGATGACGCGGAGCTCGGACACGAAGCCACGGTCTCCCGCGTCAGCGAGGAGCAGCTGTTCTACCTCATGAGCCGCGGGCTCGCCGAGGAAGAGGGCATGGCGATGATCGTCCGCGGCTTCATCGAGCCGATCGCTCGCGAGTTGCCCATGGAGTACGCGCTCGAACTGAACAAGCTCATCGAGATGGGCATGGAAGGATCCGTCGGATAATGACGCAAGCTGTTGCACCGAAGGAAACTGCTCAGCACGGCCTGACCGCGCACTCCGACGGGGACTGGGCGAACCGCGTGCCCGTCCAGACTCGGTCGGAGCGGCCAGTATCGACCGATGTCGCCGACTTCGCCGAGGTGACGGGCCGCGAAGCGGTCTGGAAGTACACGCCCGTCGCGAAACTCGACGCGGTGCTCAACGGCCAGCTCGATGGATCGCGGGTACCCGTGTCCGTTTCGGCGGTCGCCGGCGTGACGTCGGAGTGGGTCGCGCGATCGGACGCGCGCATCGGACGCGCCGGAACGCCCGAGGAGCGCGGCGCTGCTGCGGCCTGGTCGGCGTTCGGTGAGGCGCACGTCGTGACGGTGTCGTCGGAAGAGCTGGTGACCGCTGTGGTCACGCGTGACGCACTCGACACGACGCCGCGCGCCGGCCACACCGTCATCGAAGCGGCCCCGCACTCCCAGGGCCTCGTCATCCTCGAGAACACGGGCGCCGCTCATCTCTCCGAGAATGTCGAAATCGTCGTCGGCGACGGCGCGAAGCTGACGGTCGTGAGCGTGCAGCAGTGGAACGACGAGGCCATTCACCTCGCGAGCCACTACGCGACGGTCGGTCGTGACGCGTCGGTGACGCACATCGTCGTGTCACTCGGCGGGAAGATCGTCCGCTTGAACCCCTCGATCCATCTCGATCACGAGGGCGCCAACGGGGAAGCGCTCGGCGCGTACTTCGCCGACGCCGGTCAGCACTTGGAGCACCAGGTGTACATGGACCACGACGCTCCCCACACGCGCAGCCGCGTCACCTACAAGGGCGCGCTGCAGGGCGAGGGCGCTCACACCGTCTGGATCGGCGACGTGCTGATCCGCAACAACGCCAACGGCACCGACAGCTATGAGCAGAACCGAAACCTGGTGCTGACCGAGGGCACGCGGGCGGATTCGATCCCGAATCTCGAGATCGAGACCGGCGACATCGAGGGAGCCGGTCACGCCAGCGCGACCGGACGCTTCGACGACGAGCACATCTTCTACCTGCAGAGCCGAGGCATCTCCGCGGAGGAGGCGCGCAAGCTCGTGGTGCGCGGCTTCCTGTTCGAGGTCATCGCCCGGATCGGCGACGCTGCGACGGAGGAACGCCTCCACGCCGCCGTCGAATCCGAGCTCGCGGACTCCGTCCGCTGATGCCGCGGCAGAAGGTGCTCGCAGTCAGCGACCTCGTGCAGGACCAAGCGATCCGCGTCGTCGTCGACGATGTGCCGATCGCGGTCGTGCTCGACGGGACCGGCGCCGTGCACGCGATCGGCGATACGTGCAGCCACGGTCAGGTCAGCCTTGCCGAAGGCTTCGTGGACGGCGACACCCTCGAGTGCTGGGCGCACGGTTCGGCGTTCTCGCTGGTGACCGGAGTGCCCGAGAATTTCCCGGCCTACGAACCGGTTCCCGTCTTCGTCGTCGAGATCGAGGACGGCGACGTATACATCGACCCCAACGTTACGAAAGAGATTTAACACATGAGCTCCGTTCTTGAAATCAAAGACCTGCACGTCAGCGTCGAGACCGAGCAGGGCGCCAAGCCGATCCTCAAGGGTGTCGACCTCACCATCAAGCAGGGTGAGACCCACGCCATCATGGGACCGAATGGTTCGGGCAAGTCGACGCTCGCCTACGCGATCGCCGGCCACCCGCGCTACGAGGTCACGGGCGGGTCGATCCTGCTCGACGGCGAAGAGGTGCTCGAGATGGGCGTGGACGAGCGTGCGCAGGCCGGCATGTTCCTCGCGATGCAGTACCCCGTCGAGATTCCGGGCGTGACCAACGCGAACTTCCTCCGCACCGCAAAGACCGCGATCGACGGCGAGGCGCCGGCGATCCGCACCTGGATGAAGGACGTGAAGGAGGCCATGGGCAATCTGCGCATGGACGAGTCCTTCGCGGCGCGCAACGTCAACGAGGGCTTCTCGGGCGGCGAGAAGAAGCGCAACGAGATTCTGCAGCTCGAACTGCTGAAGCCGAAGTTCGCGGTGCTCGACGAGACCGATTCCGGCCTCGACGTCGACGCGCTGAAGGTCGTCTCCGAGGGAGTGAACCGCGCGAAGCAGAACACCGGGCTCGGCGTCCTGCTGATCACGCACTACACGCGCATCCTCCGGTACATCCAGCCCGACTTCGTGCACGTCTTCGTCAACGGCCGCGTCGCCGAAGAGGGCGGGCCCGAGCTCGCGAACCGACTCGAGGAAGAGGGCTACGACCGCTTCCTCGAGAGCGCATAAGGCGTAGGCTGGTCGCTATGAGCGAGGAAACCACGACGGTACCCCAGTCGATCGATCCGGAGTTCCGCGAACAGGCGTACGAGGCGCTGAAGAATGTCTCGGACCCCGAGCTCGGCGTGAACATCGTCGATCTCGGGCTGATCTACGATCTCGCCTTCGACGAGGAGCACGACGCGCTCGTGATCAGCATGACGCTGACGAGCGCCGGTTGCCCGCTCACGGACGTGATCGAGAACGACATCGCGGAGGCACTCGACGGTCTCGTGACGGCGTTCCGCATCAACTGGGTGTGGATGCCGCCGTGGACGCCGGAGCGCATCACGGACGATGGCCGCGACATGATGCGGGCACTCGGGTTTGCGATCTGAGAGAGCCCGGTGGGCTCTCTCACACCCGAGTGCCCTGCCGGAGGCAGCTCGGGTTTGCGATCTGAGAGAGCCCGGTGGGCTCTCTCACACCCGAGTGCCCTGCCGGAGGCAGCTCGGGTTTGCGATCTGAGAGAGCCCGGTGGGCTCTCTCACACCCGAGTGCCCTGCCGCAGGCAGCTCGGGGCGTCTTGAATTCCTGATCTGTGAGAAAGGATGGGATGAAGCTTCCTTCCAACCCGCTCCGCTCTGCGGATGATCCCAGGCTCAGTCGTATCGCGGGGCCCAGCTCGCTCGTGATCTTCGGGGTGACGGGTGACCTGTCGCGCAAGAAGTTGATGCCCGCGGTGTACGACCTCGCGAACCGAGGTCTTCTGCCGCCCGGGTTCGCACTTGTGGGGTTCGCTCGCCGCGACTGGAAGGATCGAGATTTCGCGGAGATCGTGCACGATGCTGTGCGCAAGTATGCGCGGACGCCGTTCCGCGAAGAGACGTGGGAGCAGCTCGCGGAGGGTATTCGCTTCGTGCAGGGGCAGTTCGACGACCCCGAGGCGTACGACCGTCTCCGCGACACGGTCGAGACGCTCGACCGAGAGCGCGGCACGATGGGCAATCACGCGTTCTACCTCTCGATTCCGCCGACCGCGTTCCCGGAGGTGGCGAAGCACCTCTCGAGCTCGGGGCTCGTGGATCGCACGGGAGACGATCAGCGATGGCGGCGCGTCGTCATCGAGAAGCCGTTCGGCCATGACCTCGCCTCCGCTCGGGAGCTGAACGATGTGCTTGAATCCGCGTTTCCCGCTGATTCGATCTTCCGCATCGACCACTACCTCGGCAAGGAGACGGTGCAGAACATCCTCGCACTTCGCTTCGCGAATGCGATGTACGAGCCGATCTGGAACCGGAACTACGTCGACCACGTGCAGATCACGATGGCCGAAGACATCGGCGTCGGCGGCCGCGCCGGCTATTACGACGGCGTCGGCGCAGCGCGCGACGTGATCCAGAATCATCTCCTGCAACTCCTCGCACTCACCGCGATGGAGCAGCCGATCAGCCTGGGAGCTCAGCATCTGCGTGCGGAGAAGGAGAAGGTGCTCGAGGCGGTGTCGCTGCCGGAAGATCTCGAGCGATCGACGGCTCGCGGGCAGTACGCGCCCGGGTGGCAGGGCGGCGAGCTCGTGAATGGCTTCCTGGATGAGGACGGCATGGATCCGCAGTCGCGCACGGAGACCTTCGCGGCGATGAAGCTGCACGTCAACACGCGCCGCTGGACGGGGGTGCCCTTCTACCTGCGAACCGGAAAGCGGCTCGGCCGACGCGTCACGGAGATCGCCGTCGTGTTCCGCAAGGAGCCTGGAAACCTCTTCGGTCAGGCGCAGCGTTCTGAGCAGGGATCGAACGCGCTCGTGATCCGCGTCCAGCCCGATGAGGGCATCACCATTCGTTTCGGTGCGAAGGTTCCCGGCAGTGGCACCCGCGTGCGCGACGTGACGATGGACTTCGGCTACGGTCACGCGTTCACCGAGGCCAGCCCGGAGGCGTACGAGCGCCTCATCCTCGACGTGCTCCTGGGTGACGCGCCCCTGTTTCCCCGTCAGGCAGAGGTCGAGCTCTCCTGGCGGATCCTCGACCCGATCGAACGACACTGGGCGGAGAGCGACGCGCCCGTCGAGCAGTACGTTCCGGGCTCCTGGGGCCCGGCGTCGGCCGACGAGATGCTCGCCCGCGACGGACGCACCTGGAGACGGCCATGATCGAGAGTCTGCCCGACACGACGGTCAGCGCGGTGACGCGCCGGCTCGTCTCGATGCGCCAGGAGAGCGGTGTCTCGGCGCTCGGTCACGTGCTCACCCTCGTCATCTCGGCCTCCGGCGAGCTCGACGAGTCGGCGATCGCGGCCGCGAATCACGCGTCCAGCGAGCACCCGATGCGAGTGATCGTCCTGCTCAGCCGCCCCGAGGCGGAGAATCGGCTCGACGCGGAGATCCGCGTGGGCGCGGACGCGGGTGCGAGCGATGTGATCGTGCTGCGCGCTTCCGGTGAGGTCGCCAGCGGAGTCGAGGCGCTCGTCACCGGTTTGCTGTTGCCCGACGCCCCGGTCGCGGTGTGGTGGCCGGAAGAGGCACCGGATCGCCCAGGCGCCGACCCGCTCGGCCGAATCGGGCAGCGGCGCATCACGGACGCCGCAGCTCCCGACGGTTCGGCGTGGGACGTGCGTATCTCCGGGTACTCCGCCGGTGACACCGATCTTGCCTGGACGCGGCTCACGCGCTGGCGCGAGTACCTCGCCGCGGTGCTCGATGAACCGCCGTTCGAGCCGGTGACAGCAGTCGAGGTCGTCGGCTCTGAGGCGTCGCCGTCGACGGAGCTGCTCGCGGCTTGGCTCGAGCTTGCGCTCGGGGTTCCGACGAAGTGCACGCTGCTCGATCGCGCTCTCCACGCGGAGGGGCTGCACTCGGTGACGCTGACGCGCCAGAGCGGCGACGCGGTGCTCAAACGCTTGTCGCCCGTGCACGCGGCGCTCAGCCAGCCAGGGCAACCGACGCACCAGATCGTTCTGCCTCGCCGCACGTTGAGCGAATGCCTCGCGGAGGAACTGCGCGGGCTGGGCGAGGACGTCATGTACGGCCGCGTACTCGAACAACTCGCGCGCAGCCGCGCTGCGCGCACCACCCACACTGACGCATGAATGAAGGAGCTGGCGTGTCTGAAGCCGCAGCGAACATCGGGGTCGTAGGCCTCGCCGTGATGGGCGCGAATCTATCGCGCAACCTGGCCAGCCGGGAGGGGAACACCGTGGCGGTGTTCAACCGCAGCCCGCAGCGCACCGAGGCGTTGGTCGCAGCTCACCCGGAGGCGCAGTTCGTGCCGGCGTTCACCTACGAGGAGTTCGCGGCGTCGCTGCAGAAGCCGCGAACGGCCATCATCATGGTGCAGGCCGGCGCGGCCACCGATGCGACGATCGATGCCCTCGTCGACGTCTTCGAACCCGGTGACATCATCGTCGACGGCGGCAACGCATACTTCCCTGACACCATCCGGCGCGAGCGCGCCGTGCGGGCGACGGGCATCAACTTCGTGGGCGCCGGCATCTCGGGCGGCGAGGAAGGCGCGCTCAACGGTCCGAGCATCATGCCGGGCGGTTCCGACGAAGCCTGGCAGACGCTCGGCCCGATCCTGCGCTCCATCGCCGCGGTCGCAGAGGGCGAACCGTGCGTGACGCACGTGGGCCACGATGGCGCCGGCCACTTCGTCAAGATGGTCCACAACGGCATCGAGTACGCCGATATGCAGCTCATCGCCGAGGCCTACGACCTCATCCGACGGGGCACCGGAAAGTCGCCTGCGGAGATCGCCGACATCTTCGCCGAGTGGAACGACGGTGAACTCGAGTCGTACCTCATCGAGATCACGGCGGAGGTACTCCGTCAGAACGATGCCGCGACCGGCAAGCCACTCGTCGACGTGATCCTCGATCAAGCCGGTGCGAAAGGCACGGGCGCCTGGACGGTGCAGACCGCGCTCGCGCTCGGCGTTCCCGTGTCGGGCATCGCCGAGGCCACGTTCGCGCGCTCGCTGTCATCTCACCCTGAGCAGCGAGCGGCAGCCTCGTCGCTTCCGGGCCCAAGCGAGCAGCCCGCAGTTGCCGACGAAGCCGCATTCATCGAGGACGTGCGCCAGGCGCTCTACGCCTCAAAGATCGTCGCGTACTCGCAGGGTTTCGATGAGATCCGCGCGGGCGCCGCAGAATACGGCTGGACCATCGATCTCGGTGCGATTTCACGCATCTGGCGCGCCGGCTGCATCATTCGGGCGCAGTTCCTGAACCGGATCGCCGATGCCTATGCGGCTGAATCCGACCTCGCCCTGCTGATGAGCGCACCGTACTTCGCCGAGGCTCTCGCGAAGAGCCAGGAGGCGTGGCGACGCGTCGTCGTCCACGCAACCGGGGCTGGAATTCCGGCACCGGCGTTCTCCTCGTCGCTCGCCTACTACGACGGGCTGCGGGCCGAGCGCCTCCCCGCCGCGCTCGTGCAGGGGCAGCGCGATTTCTTCGGAGCGCATACGTACCGCCGCACCGACCGCCCGGGATCGTTCCACACGCTCTGGTCGGGCGACCGCAGCGAGATCTCCGCCTAGGCGCAGGCGAATTCGTATGTCCATGCGCATCTCGCAGCACCCGACCCTCGATGAACTGGCCCACGCGCTCGCGGGAGCGTTCATCGAGGTCTGCCGGCAGCGCCAGGGCGATGGGGGAGTGCCGTGCGCGGTGCTCACCGGTGGCTCCGGCGGCGAGCGTGTGCTCGAGGCCCTGAGCTCCCATCCGGATCGCGACACCGTCGAGTGGACCCGGGTCCGGTTCATCTGGGGCGACGAGCGGTGGGTCCCGTCGGGTCATGAGGATCGCAATGATCTTCTCGCCGACCGCACGCTCTTCGACGCGGTCGCCGTCGATCCTTCGCTCGTGCACCGGGTGGCGGGGCCGGATTCCGGGCTCACGCTCGACGAGACCGCCGGCGCCTACGCAGCCGTCGTCCATGGCATCGACCGTATCGATGTCGCGTTGAACGGTGTGGGCCCCGATGGCCACATCGCATCTCTGTTTCCCGGCAGGGACGAGCTCGAGATCGTCTCAGACGAAGCGCCGGAAGCGCTCCCGATCAGAAATTCGCCGAAACCACCGCCGGAGCGCGTCACCTTGACCCTTCCGGCGCTGCGACGTGCTGAGCACGTCTGGCTCATCGCGGCGGGCACCGCGAAAGCGGAGGCGGTCGGTCGGACCATCGCTCGGAGCGCCCCGCTGCTCCCTGCGGCACGGGTCTTCGGAGCAGCGGAGACCGTGCTCTGGGCGGACACCGCGGCTCTGGGAGCGCCATCTGCTTCGAGCAGCTAGGATGGTGAGGTTGCCCATTCGCTCAGCCCTGGCGCGAGAACGTCTCCCCGTGATGCGCTGAGCCGGCACGATCTAGGAGCCTCACACCATGATTTCCGTCGAAGACCTCGCCATCGACGTCGGCGCCCGTCGCCTCATGTCGGGGGTCACGTTCCGCGTGAACCCCGGCGACAAGATCGGCCTCGTCGGTCGCAACGGCGCCGGCAAGACCACGCTCACCCGCACGTTGTCGGGGGAGCTGCCTCCCGCGGAAGGCGCGATCAAGGTCACCGGCGAACTCGGTTTCCTTCCGCAGGATCCGCGCACCGGCGATCCCGAGCAGATCGCGCGTCACCGCATCCTCGACGCGCGCGGGCTCGGCACGCTGCAGCAGAACATCGCGAAAGCGACCGAGGACATGGGCTCGAGCGACCCGGCGGTCGCAGAGAAAGCCATGAAGCGGTTCGGCAATCTCACAGACCGCTTCCAGGCGCTCGGCGGGTACGCCGCCGAGTCGGAGGCGGCGTCGATCTCGAACAACCTCGGTCTGCCCGACCGCATTCTCGATCAGCCGCTGAAAACGCTCTCGGGCGGTCAGCGCCGTCGCATCGAACTCGCCCGCATCCTGTTCTCCGACGCCGACACGATGATTCTCGATGAGCCGACGAACCACCTCGACGCCGACTCGATCGTGTGGCTGCGCGAGTTCTTGAAGCACTCGAAGGCCGGCGTGATCGTCATCAGCCACGACATCGACCTCGTGGGCGAGACCGTCAACCGCGTCTTCTACCTCGACGGCAACCGTCAGGTCATCGACATCTACAACATGAACTGGAAGCTGTACCTGCGCCAGCGCGCCGCCGACGAGGAGCGTCGCCGCAAGGAGCGCAGCAACATCGAGAAGAAGGCCTCGGTGCTGAAAGATCAGGCCGCGCGCTTCGGGGCGAAGGCGTCGAAGGCCGCTGCCGCGCACCAGATGGTCGCGCGCGCCGACAAGATGCTCGCGGGTCTCGAAGACGAGCGTCAAGTCGAGCGGGTCGCGAAACTGCGCTTCCCCGATCCGTCGCCGTGCGGCAAGACGCCGCTCATGGCCGAAGGGCTCTCGAAGTCGTACGGTTCTCTGGAGATCTTCGCGGGCGTGGACCTGGCGATCGATCGCGGATCGAAGGTCGTCATTCTGGGCCTCAACGGTGCGGGCAAGACCACACTGCTGCGCCTGCTCGCGGGCGTCGATGAGCCCGATACCGGTGAGCTCATCGCCGGTCACGGGCTCAAGGTCGGCTACTACGCCCAGGAGCACGAGACCCTCGACGTCAAGGCGAGCGTGCTGCAGAACATGGTCTCCGTGTCGCAGCACCTCACGGAGACGGAAGCACGTCGTGTGCTCGGGTCGTTCCTCTTCACCGGGGATGACGTGCACAAACCCGCCGGGGTGCTCTCAGGCGGAGAGAAGACCCGCCTCGCCCTCGCCATGCTCGTGGTGTCGAGTGCGAATGTGCTGCTGCTCGACGAGCCGACGAACAACCTCGACCCGGCGAGCCGCGAAGAGGTGCTCGACGCGCTCGCGCACTTCTCGGGAGCCGTCGTGCTCGTCTCGCACGATCCGGGAGCCGTCGAAGCGCTGAACCCCGAGCGCGTCCTCATCATGCCCGACGCGACCGAAGATCACTGGTCGAAGGAGTACCTCGAGCTCATCGAGCTCGCTTAGGAACGCGGGCGGGGAGTGGGCGTCGACGGCGGCGTTCGCTCCCCGTCCTCCTCGCGGAACTCGGCACCGGCGTCGTCGAGTCGCGTGATCACGAACGCGGCACCATCGCCCTGCATCCCGTTGGAGTAGTACTCGACGTGCGGCTCCTCGTCGAAGTCCAGGCTGCTCTGGCAGATGAAATCTCCCGCCACGCAGTAATCGCGCACGCGTTCTTCGACGGCGTCGAGCGCGCCTTCAGGTCGGGGGAGCAGCCCATCGGTCTCCGGGTCGAAGCTCCCGACGTTGTACTCCTCGGCACCCACGAAGCGCGGATCACCGTAGAAGACGACCGCGAGCACACGATCGAGCGCTTCCTCGGCGACGGTACCGACGGTGGCTCCCACCATCCGGGCCTCCGGCTCGGCGAGCCCGTCGCCGACGACGAGAGCGCCCTGAGAGTAGCCGAGCAGCACGAATCTCTGTGCGGGGCAGGCGTCGGCTTGCACGTTCAGCACGTCGATGAGAGTGCGCACCCCCAGGGTGCCGCCCTCTTTCACATCCGTGTCGGCCGGGTAGTCGAGGTCGAGCACTCCCACATCGCCGGGTCGTGCCTGTGAAATGGTTCGCGCCACAGGTGAGAGCAGCTGGCCCTGGCTCGGCTCACCCGTGCCGCGGGCGGTGATCACCAGATAGGGATCGCAATCGACGGGATCCACAACCGGCTCCGGGTGCAGTTCCGCGTCGTAGAGCTCAGCCGCCTCAGGCGGTGCCGGATCCTCCGTCACGTCGGAGAGCGATTCTCGCGTCGTCGCCGGATCGACCGGCGCGGCGCACCCGCTCATCGCCAGCGCTGCGCCCAGGAGCACGATCGAGCCCGGCAGGGACAGCCGACGCAGCATCCCTCGCACATGTGACTCACCCATCGAGCAATGCATCCTCGATGTCTGAGTCGCTCGGTCCACGTCGGCGCTTTCGCTCCGCCGTCCTCCGGTCGTACTCGAGCACTTCGTCGCTGCCGATATTGAGGGTGCGGTACTCTCGCCTGGCTGCGTACGTCACGCCGATCGCCGCGATGGCGATGAAGATGTACCACTGCACGGCATACGAGAGGTGCGGCCCCTCGTCGCGTGCGGGCTTCGCGGGAAGCACCCCGTGCTCAGCATCCGGGGACTCGCTGACGAGCATCCCGTAGGCGCCCGTGTACGCAGAATCTGAGACTCCCGCCAGCGCGGCGATCTCCGGCAACTCAATGCTCGCGACCGCTCGACCAGACGTCGTGCGGCCCGGAATCTCGGGCTCCGAGGCGCGCAATCGCGCCTCTACCGTCACCGGCCCCTCCGGGGGCGACGGCAAGGCTTCCGGATCGATGTCCTCCGCCGACGCACCGTCGACGGGCACCCATCCGCGATCGACGAAGAACGTGGATCCTTCTGCGGTGCGCAATGCCTGGATCAGGTCCGAGCCGACTCCGCCGGGCCCGGGCCGGTTTCGTGCGAGGAACGGGTCTCCGGTGTACTCGCCCTCGACCAGCACCGTGCGCCACTTCTGGCGATCCTCGTCGAACTCCGACAGCTCCGGCAGTTCGTCGGCGAGCACTGCCGGCGGCGCGTCGTAGTTGTTGTCGATGCGGTCGATCTCAGCACGGGCCTCTGCGCGGCGCTCGAACTGCCAGTTGCCGAGGAGGACGCAGGCGATCGAGAAGATCAGCAGCATCGCGGCGTACCCCGCCCAGCGGCCGGATCGCAGAAACCCCCAGCCGACGCGGTCGCGCTGGTGCTGCCCAGCGTTCTGGGCGGACGGCGCGGGCATGTCGCGGTCGAGCGTTCCGTGTTCAGTCATCGAGCTCTCCCACCGTGCGCACCTCGAGCGGGAAGCTTCTGGCCTCGAGAAAATCGTACAGCGTCGCGCGATGCTCATCGCAGGCCAGCCAGGTCTTGCGGCGCTCGGGGCCGTGGATCTTCGGGTTGCGCCAGAGGATGGCCCACGGGGCATCCTCTCGACAACCGGCTCGCGAGCATTCGAAGCGACGCTCCGGAACGCTGCCAAGATTCAACGACGGCGTGACCACACCGTTCACAGCTCTGCTCCAGGAGCCTGCGGACGGGGGTGGGAACCGCGTCGCTCCGGGTCGACATCGACCACGATGACCTCGTGGGCGACGTCCGTCGCTTCGATGGGTTCGGCTTCCGATGCCTTGATCTGCAATGGCTCGGGCGCGTCCGGCACCTGCTCGCCTCCGTGCGCGACCGCGTTGCCGACGAGCACCGCGAACCAGGGCAGGAAGATCGCCCCAGCTGCAGACAACAGCACCCACCAGTCCCTGACCCAGAACAGCGATACGACGCAGGCGACTCGCAGGGTCATCGCGATGAAGTACATGCGCATGCGGTGCGCGCGATCCTCGGCGGGGTTCACCCCAGCCGACGTCACGTCGTAACTCTTCGCCATGCGCCCCTTCTCCGTACCCGCCAAGCCTACGCCGTTCACCTGAATCCGCGCCCGGGATCGCCGTCGTCCCCGGCTTCCAGCGCCCTCGGATGGGTAGGCTGGTCGGCAGTTGTTCAGACGGAAGGAATCCCATGCCCACCTCGCGCACCGTACTCGTCACCGGCGGAAACCGCGGTATCGGTTACGCCATCGCAGAACGCATGCTCGCGGACGGTCATCGCGTCGCTGTGACCTCGCGGTCGGGCGAGGGCCCGGAAGGATCGCTGACGGTACGCGCGGAGATGACCGACGCGGCTTCGATCGACGCCGCGTTCACCGAGGTCGAAGCACAACTCGGGCCTGTCGAGGTGATCGTCGCAAACGCCGGCATCACGAAGGACACCCTGCTCCTGAGGATGACGGAAGAGGAGTTCACCAGCGTCATCGACACAAACCTCACCGGCACGTTCCGCGTGGTGAAACGCGCCGCGAAGGGCCTGCTGAAGGGTCGATTCGGACGCGTGATTCTGATCTCGAGCGTCGTGGGGCTGTACGGGGGACCGGGACAGATCAACTACTCGTCATCGAAAGCCGGACTCGTCGGATTCGCTCGCTCGCTCACTCGAGAGCTCGGATCGCGCGGCATCACCGCCAATGTGATCGCGCCCGGCTTCGTCGAGACCGATATGACGGCTGCCCTCCCGGAGGCCCAGCAGCAGCAGTACCTCGGCTCGATTCCGGCCGGACGCTTCGGTCAGGTCGCCGAAATCGCCGGAGCGGCATCGTTCCTCGCCGGGGACGACGCCGCATACATCTCGGGCGCGGTGATCCCCGTCGACGGCGGCCTGGGCATGGGGCACTGACGGAGTCCGATCGGGTGCGAGAGCGCCCTTTCGCCCGTCGCGCCACGACCAGTAGCCTGTGCCCATGAGTTCATCACACCAGCCCCGCTCCCTGACCCGCGTCGCTGTCGACGCCCAGACCCTCGCCGACCTGTATGCGGCGCCGACCGCTCTCCGCGTCGTGAACGTGTGGGACGCCGTCAGCGCCCGCGTCGTCTCGCAGCTGCCGGGGACTCGTGCGATCGCCACGGCGGGTCACGGCATCGCGGCGAGCCACGGGTACGCCGACGGTGAGCAGATTCCGCTGGACACTATGATCGCGGCGATCGCGCGAATCGCTTCCGCCACGGATCTGCCCGTGTCCGCCGACCTCGACGGAGGGTTCGGCGATGCAGGCGAGACGGTGCGACGCGCGATCGGGGCCGGGGCCTCGGGCGCGAACATCGAGGATCAGATGCGACCGCTCGACGAGTCGGTCGCCGTGATGCGTGCGGCGATGGCGGCGGGGGAGCGCGAAGGGGTCTCCTTCGTGCTGAACGCGCGCACCGACGCGCTCGTCAAGGGCGGCGACCGCCCGCGCGAGATCGCGATCGCAGACGCGATCGAGCGGGGACGCGCCTATCTCGACGTCGGCGCCACGTGCGTGTTCGTGCCTGGCGTGCTCGATGCCGACGACACTCGGGCACTCGTCGACGGCATCGGCGAGCGCAAGATCAGCGTCATCGGCCTTCCCGGCGCCCTCACCGCCGCCGAGTACGAAGCGCTCGGCGTCGCTCGTGTCTCGTACGGACCCATGCCGCAGAACGTCGCCCTGACCGCGCTCAAGCGGCTCGGCGAGTCGCTGCTGGCCGACGGAGTCATCCCAGCGGATACGGAAGCGCTCAACAACTTCTGAGTGCTCAGGCGAGACGACTCAGGCGAGCCGTTCGAGCAGCGGGATGGCGAGCGCAAGATCGTCTTCGATCGAAATGTCGGCGCGCTCGCGCACGATCGGCTTGCCGTTGAAGGCCACGCCGATGCCGGCGATCGCCATCATCTCAAGATCGTTGGCACCGTCTCCGATAGCGATGGTGGCGGAGAGCGGGATATCTTCGGCCGCCGCCCACTCGATCAGCGCCGCCGCCTTCGCCGATGCGTCGATGATCGGCCCAACGGTGCTCCCCGAGAGGATTCCGTTCACCAGGTCCAGCCGATTGGCGCGCCAGAGATCGATGCCGAGATCCGCCGCGAGCGGATCGAGCACCTCGTGGAATCCACCCGACACGACGCCGACCTTGCCGCCTCGGGCATGCACTGCGGCGATGAGTTCGCGGATGCCCGAGGTCGGCCGCACGCGCTCGTAGGCTTCGGCGAAGACCGACTCGGGGGTCCCGGCGAGTGTCGCGACGCGATCTCGCAGGCTCTCCGCGAAATCGAGCTCCCCTCGCATGGCGCGCTCGGTGACCGCTGCCACCTCGTCGAGGCTCCCCGCCGCCTCGGCGAGCAACTCGATCACCTCGTCCTGGATGGTGGTGGAGTCGCAATCGAGCACGACGAGGGGGCGTGTGGTGCCGGGAGAAGTCATGATTCCCAGGATAGGCTGAGCGCTATGGTCAATGTGCTCCGCCTCACCGATGTCTCCTATGTGCGCGACCGCCGGCCGATCCTCGACGGGGTCACCTGGTCGGTCGAGGATTCGGAGCGGTGGGTGATCCTCGGGCCGAACGGCGCAGGGAAGACGACGCTCATGAAGCTCGCGACGGCCAACGACTACGCGACTCGCGGCACCGTCGAGGTGCTCGACGAGCGACTGGGCAAGGTCGACATCTTCGAGCTCCGCAACCGCATCGGATTCGTGTCGTCGGCATCGGCCAGGCGCATCCCGGCGAACGAACTCGTGCGCGACGTCGTGCTGACCGCCGCCTACTCGGTCGAGGGCCGGTGGAATGAGCACTACGACAGCATCGACGTGCGTCAAGCCGAGCGCATTCTCGCGGAGTGGGACCTCGGAGCGTACGCTGACCATACCTTCGGCACGCTGAGCGACGGTGAGCGAAAGCGCGCCCTCATCGCCCGCGCGGTCATGACCGATCCCGAGTTGCTGCTGCTCGACGAGCCGAGCGCGAACCTCGATCTCGGAGCTCGCGAGCGGTTGCTGCTGATGCTCTCCGGCTTCGCAGCGTCCCCTTCGTCGCCGGCCATGATCATGGTGACCCACCATGTCGAGGAGATCCCACCCGGCTTCACCCACGTCCTCATGCTGCGCGACGGCAAGATCCAGGCCGCCGGCCCGATTGCTGACACGCTCACCGCCGAGTCCCTGGAAGCGACCTTCGACATGCCGTTCGAACTGTCGTCCACGGATGGCCGGTATTCCGCTGTGGCACGCCCGAAGCCCTGATCTCACTCATACGCCTCTCGGTCTGCTAAAGTAGCACTTTGGTGCGACGAAATTCGCCGATCCCAAGACCTCCGGGCGTGCTGTTACACGCTCTCTCCCAGGCAAACACGAAGGAACTCTCATGAAGACCGATACCCACCCCGAGTACAACGCAATCGTCTTCCGCGACCTCGCGTCGGGGGAGACGTTCCTCACCCGTTCGACGCTCACCAGCGAGAAGACCATCGAGCTCGACGGCGAGACCTACCCCGTCCTCGATGTCGAGATCTCGAGCGCATCGCACCCGTTCTACACGGGCAAGCAGCGCATCATGGACTCGGCCGGTCGCGTCGAGAAGTTCAACCAGCGCTTCAAGGGCTTCGGCGCCTAAGTCGCGACTGCGGCACTGGAAAGGGCCGGGCGATCCTCTGCGGATCGCCCGGCCCTTTCTCGCTTCCGCGGCGCGTCAGCGGATCGGCCAGCGCCCGTCGGCGACGAATGATGCGTCGCGCACCCGCCGCATGTAGTCCTGAAAACTCGCCGCCTGAGCAGCAGCCCACTCGATCTGCTGCCGATGGAGCTCGTCGAGCTCCGCCGGAACCACGTCCGCATACTTCGCCGCAATCTTCTGGAGCACTCGCCCCGCAGCGATCGCATCATCACCGGCATCGTGCGCATTGCCGATGTCGACCCCGTGATGCGCCGCCACCGCTTCGAGCGTGCGCTTGCCCTTGCGGTAGCGATCGAGCTGTTTGTCGAGGATGAGCGGATCGATCACCGGGGAGATCTCCGCCGGCCATGGCACACCATGCCGAGCCGCCTCAGCTGCGAGCAGCGTGAGGTCGTAAGGAGCGTTGTACGCGACGACGGGAAACCCGCGCTCGATCATCTCGAGCAGCTGATCGACGATCTGGCGCACTCCCACTGCGGCCTCGATGCCGCTGGTACGGGCGATCTCGTTGCTGATGCCGTGGACTTGCACCGCTGCAGCGGGAATCTCAATGCCTGGGTCGAGCAGCCAGTCGTATCGTTCCGACACTTCGCCGCCCGCACCGAGGAGGGCGATCGAAGCGCTCACAATGCGGGCGTGCGCGGTGTCGATGCCCGTCGTCTCGGTATCGAACACGGCCAGGTCTGCGGCCCACAGCGGGAGCGTTTCGGTCACGGAAGTCCTTTCGTCTCCGTCGATGGTATCGACTGCCGGGCGCGTCGTTCGCCTTCGGCCCGAACCCCAGACAGCCTCCCGCCAGCAGCAGGAGGCTGTCAGGGGGTCTCGGTAGAATCTGTCCCGTGACTTTCGCCCCTCGTTCTCTGCACGTTCCCGCCCTCGGTGTCGACACCCGAGCCTGGGAGTACGGTGACGAGACGGGGGAGACGCTGATCCTCGTCCACGGCTTTCGCGGCGATCACCACGGCCTCGAAGGCATCGCGGCCCGGATTGTGGAGCTCCGCCCAGAATTGCGGATCCTCGTTCCCGACCTCCCGGGTTTCGGTGAGAGCCCAGCGATTCCCGGTCGTACGCACGATCTCGCCCTGTACGGGGAGTGGCTCCGCTCGTTCGCAGCCACGGCCGCGCCCAGCGGATTCAACGTGCTCGGCCACTCGTTCGGCTCGCTCGTGGTGGCACGGGCAATCGCGCAAGGCTTGGACCCGCTCCGACTGATCCTCATCAATCCGATCTCGGCGCCAGCACTCGCAGGGCCGCAGGCCGCTCTCACGCAGCTCGCGATCGGCTACTATCGGGCCGCGGAGCTCCTGCCCGAACGCGGCGCACGAGCACTCCTCGGCAATCCCGCCATCGTTCGAATCATGAGCGAGGTGATGGCGAAGACGAGGGATCCTGAACTTCGGGCATGGATTCACGGCCAGCACGCGCAGTATTTCAGCACGTTCGCCGACCCCTCGACGCTGCTCGAAGCCTTCCGCGCTTCGGTCTCGCACACCGTCGTCGAGTACTCTGACGCGTTCACGATGCCGACACTGTTGATCGCGGGGGAGCGGGATGACATCACCCCGCTCGCCAAGCAGCTCGACCTGCAGCGACGCGTACGCGGATCGCAGCTCCGCATCATTCCCGGCACCGGCCATCTGGTGCACTACGAGGCCGTGCACGACTCGGCTGCGTATGTCGCAGACTTCATCGCTCCGCTCACGGTCGTGTCTCCGTCGACGCGCAGCATCGCCGCAGAAGCCATCGCAGGGGGCCGCGCGTGAGGGTGACGCGAATCACTGATCTCGACATCCCGCAGCTCGCCGACTACACCCAGCTCACGGATGTCGCGCTGCGCCGGGTGCGGGAGCCGGAAGAAGGCCTCTACCTCGCCGAGTCGCCGAAGGTGATCGAGCGTGCCCTGCGAGCGGGGCATCGCCCGCGCTCCGTTCTGCTGCTCGAGGAGTGGCTGCCGCGCGTCGAACCGCTGCTCGAAGCGTTCCCCGATGTGGAGGTGTACGTGGGGGAGTCGGATCAGCTCGCGGCGCTCACGGGGTTCCATCTGCACCGCGGAGCTCTCGCCTCCATGCACCGACCTCAGGCCCGAGACCCCGAAGCCCTGCTCAGGGACTCTCGGCGTATCGTCGTACTCGAAGACCTCGCCGATCACACCAACGTCGGAGCCATCTTCCGCTCCGTCGCGGCGCTCGGAGCAGATGCGGTGCTGCTGACGCCGGCATGCGCTGATCCGCTGTACCGTCGCGCTGTGCGCGTGAGCATGGGCGCCGTGCTGCAGGTGCCGTGGGCGCGGCTGCCCGATTGGCGGGAGGCCGGCCCGATGATCCGCGACGCCGGGTACGAACTCACCGCGTTCGCGCTGCGCGACGACGCTGAGGATCTCGCCGACTACGTCGACGAGCTTCCGGAGCGTCTCGCACTGATGTTCGGCACTGAGGGCGCCGGCCTGACGCATCGTGCGCTTGCCGCCTCGACGCGCGCCGTGGTCATTCCGATGGAGCACGGCGTCGATTCGCTCAACGTATCGACTGCGGCAGCGCTCGCGCTCTGGGCGGTGCGCACGGCGGATGCCCGCTCGGGGGCCGGCTCGGTCTCGGTGCTCGGAGCCCGCGCGTGAGCGGCGTCGTCGCCGCGAGCGGCCGGCTCCGCGCGACCTGGTTCCTCGTATTCTGGGCTGCTGTCGGCATCGCGTCGTACGTGCTCGGGGTGCGCAACGTCGTCGGGCAGCGCGCCGAGGAGAGCGTGCTCGACGCCGCAGATTTCACGTTCACCCCGCCTCCGCCGCTCAACCTCGTGTCGATTCCGACGGTCGCGATCGCACTCGTCGTCGTCGGCGTGATCGCCTGGGTGTCGCACGGCTTCAGACGAGCGCTCGTCGTGACCGTCATCCCGGCGCTGTCGATCCTCGCCGCTCAGCTGCTGAAGCTGCGGCTCCTGACCCGCCCCGAGCTCTTCGAGCTCGACGCGGCGAACACGTTTCCGAGCGGCCATATGACGGTCTTCGCTGCTATCACCGCGGCGCTCATCTGGGCGGTGCCGAGCCGCGTGCGCGCGTTCGTCGCGCTCGGAGGCGCTGCCCTCATCGCAGCTGTCGGGTGGCAGCTGCTCGCTTACGGATGGCACCGTCCGAGCGACGTGTACGGAGGAATCGCGTTGGCCGTCGTCGCGTTCGCAGCTGCGTCGCTGATTCGACCGCCGACGTCGCGCGGTGAGACCGTACTCGGCGGCAGTGCATCGGTCGGTCTCGCAATTGCCGGGTGGGTGACCGTGGGCGCTGCCGTCGTGCTCGTCGGTGTAGCTGTCGCGACGGAGAATTCCGCCCTGATGCTCAGCGCGGGGGAGTTCGGCGGCGTCGGAGCGGCGGCCCTCGCTGCGCGCACCATGCTGCTGCTCGGCTCACGCCGGGCGTAGGAGTGTGAAGCGCGGATCGTGAACCGTGCGCGCGGATCGGCACGTGTTTCGATCGGAGTTATGTCAGAAATGGAATGCCCGAGCTCATCGACGACGATGAGTTCCAGAATCGACACATGCTGCGACGATTCGAGCGCAGAGATTCCGTGCCTCAGGTTTTCGACGGGCAGCTTCCAGGGACTGAACGCGCAACGGCGCATATGCGATTGTTGCGCGTAATGTTCGCGCCGAACGCACAGCCGTCAGCGTGGATCAGGTCTCGCTCGCACTCCGCCCAGCGTGCATGATAATCTATATTATGTCAGTTCAGTGTGAATGCGGTGCTTCGTAGGGCCTTCTATCCATCGCAGAAGACGCGTGCCGAGGCTGCCGAGTGGATTGGCTGAGATCAGAAGAACTACGCCACACACGGACACGGCCTCTGGATCATCGAGACGACGAGTGGCGAGTTCGTTGGCGACCGCGCAGACTGCCAACGCACTACAGCAGAGTCGACGCGGCGCCGCAGACCGCGCCCGTCACGACGACGATCCACGGCGGCACGCGCAGGTACAGGGCGACCAGCGCGGCGAGCGCCAGTGCGAGTGCAGCGACATCCGTCACACCGTGAGTCAGCACGGGATCGATGAAGGCCGCAGCGAGCACGCCGACCACGGCAGCGTTGATCCCCCGCACCGCCGCGGCGATTCTCGGGGTTCGCTGGAGCCGCACCCAGAAGGGCAGCACGCCGAGGAGCAGCAAGAACCCCGGGGTGAAGATCGCCACGATCGCAAGCACTGCGAGGCCCACGCGCTCTGAAACACTCCCCGCCCCGTCAGCGAGCGCGCCGACGTACGCGGCGATGCTGAACAGAGGTCCGGGCATGGCCTGCGCGGCGCCGTATCCGAAGAGCAGCTGATCCTGATCGATTCCGCGAGCGAGCGCCGGCTCCGCTTGCAGGGTCGCCAGCACGACGTGGCCTCCCCCGAATACGGTCGCTCCGGCGCGGTACGCGGCGTCGGTGACCGACAGAGCGGTGTGCTGCACCGCGCCCGCAATGATCGGGAGAGCGACGAGGAGTGCGCCACCGATCGCCAAGGCGACGGCTCCGCTCCGTCGCGAGACGCCCATGGCCCGCCCGCTCCCCTGCGCGCCCACGTCCGTTTCGACCTCCGCAGATCGCCTCAGCAGGAGGACTCCGGCGGCGGCGCCACCGCACAGTACAGCGAGCTGCCCCCAGACGCCACCGACGAGCAATGCGACGATTCCTGCGAACGCGGCGATCCCGGCGCGCGGCAGGTCCGGCGCGAGGGATCGTGCCATACCGTGCACGGCGTGCGCGACGACGGCGACAGCGACCGCGAGCACACCGTGCATCACGCCGTCGGCGACTGGCCCCGTCAGAGAAGCCGCGCCCAGTGCGAGGGCGATCATGACGGCCACCGACGGAAGAGTGAACGCGATCCATGCCCCGATGGCCCCGGGGAGGCCCGCCCGACGCAGTCCGAGCCCGAAGCCGACCTGGCTCGACGCCGGGCCGGGGAGGAACTGGCACAGCGCGACGAGTTGGGCGTACTCCGCGTCGCTCATCCAGCGTCGACGTACGACGAACTCCTCGCGAAAATACCCAAGATGGGCGATCGGGCCGCCGAACGAGGTGCACCCGAGTCGCAAGAACACGGCGAACACCTCAAGCACCCGAGACCGGCTCTGCGCACGCCAAGACACCCCTTGAGCGTAACGAACATACGTCGACGCATGGGCTCGGCGAGCCCGGTGTTCATCCGCTCGATTCCCGCGACCGGCGCCCCGTGATGTCGATCGCGGCCCATTGGGTACCCTGGAGAGTCGCCGAAACGAGGGATGGGTATGTACGTCAAGATCTGCGGGCTTCGCGAGCCCGCGCACGCAGCGCTTGCAGTCGAGCTCGGCGCCGATGCCATCGGCGTCGTCATGAGCCCGCGCAGCCCCCGCCACGCATCGGCGGATGACGCGCGGGCCGTGATCAGCGCTGCGCGGAGCGCTCGGCCGGACGTCGACACCGTGCTCGTCGTGAACTCGATCCCCGCTGCGGAAGCGGCACGGCTGGCACTCGATCTCGGATTCGATGTCTTGCAGCTGCACGGGTCGTATACCGCGGATGACGTGGCGAGCGCGCAGGCGCTGCTCCCTCGAGTGTGGCGCGCGACGTCGCTGACCGAAGCTCCGCAGTTGTACGCCGGGGAGCTGAATGAGGAACGACTCCTCCTCGACGGCGCGATCCCTGGTTCGGGCGACACGTGGGATCTCTCTCCGCTCGGGAGCGACAGCGAACTCACGCGCCGTATCGGCCCGGACTGGCTGCTGGCCGGCGGCCTCTCCCCCGAGAATGTCGCAGCAGCGATCTCCACCGCTCGACCCGGCGGCGTCGACGTCTCCAGCGGCGTCGAGCGCTCCCCTGGCCAGAAGCACCCAGAACTGATCCGCCGCTTCATCGAAGCGGCACGCGCGCAACTCGCGCCTACCGACGAAAGCGATATTTCATATGAGTGACCGGCACGAGCCAGGCAAGCGCACGCGCAAGATCACACTGGTCACCCCGCCTCCGGTCCCCCACCCCGGCCTCATCCCGGGCATCGGGGTCGAGCAGACCGGAGTCCGCTTCGCCACGAACTGGGTGGTCCTCGGTGTCGCCGTCGCCTGCACGCTCGCAGTGATCGTCTGGGCCTTCATCGCGCCGGACACCATCGCCGTCGTCGGCGGGAACTCGCTCACCTGGGTCACCGAGAACTTCAGCTGGCTGTTCGGTTCCCTCGCCATCGCGGTGGTCTGCTTCATGCTCGTCGTTGGCTACGGCCGCACCGGTGGCATCCGCCTCGGTTCGGATGACGAGGAACCGGAGTTCTCGACCCTGTCGTGGATCTCGATGCTCTTCGCAGCTGGGCTCGGGATCGGCCTGCTCTTCTACGGCCCGCTCGAACCCCTGACCTACTTCCTCGATCCGGCACCGGGTCTCGAGGTCGAGCCCGGCAGCGGGGACGCAGCTCTTCCGGCACTCGCGCAGACCATCCTCCACTGGGGTCCGATCGCGTGGTCCTTCTACGCACTGGTCGGGGGCGCGATCGCCTACAGTGCGTACCGTCGCGGCCGCGCGCCACTCATCTCCGCCCTCTTCGAGCCGGTGTTCCCCGGAAGCAGCAACCGCATTCTGGGCCGGATCATCGATATCTTCGCGATCATCGTGACCCTGTTCGGCACCGCGGTTTCGCTCGGAATCGGCGCCCTGCAGATCGAGAGCGGTTTCCGCATCGTGACCGGGCTCGGCCCCATGGGCAACGCCTTCATCGTGGGTTCGATCGCGATCCTGACGGCCTGCTTCATCGCTTCGGCGGTCGCCGGAGTCAAGAAGGGCATCCGGCGCCTCTCGAACATCAACATGTTCCTCACCGGCCTGCTCGCCCTCTTCGTCTTCATCGTCGGACCGACGGTCTACCTGCTCAACTTCCTGCCGTCGTCCATCATCGAGTTCTTCCAGCAGGCGATGATCATGCTCGCGCGCAACCCCAATCAGGGAGAGGATGCGACGCAGTTCCTGTCGACCTGGACGACGTACTACTGGGCCTGGTGGGTCTCATGGACGCCCTTCGTCGGCATGTTCATCGCGAAGATCTCCCGCGGCCGCACCTTGCGAGAGTTCGTGACGACCGTGGTCCTCGTGCCCTCGGCGATCGTCATCACCTGGTTCGTGATCTACGGCGGTACGGCCATTTTCCAGGCGCTCCATGGCGCTCAGCTCGACACCGGAGGCTCCGGCGAGTCAGTGCTCTTCGACATGCTGAACGAGCTGCCGTTCGGCATGATCGCCTCCGTGGTCGCGATGATCGCTGTGCTCGTCTTCTTCGTGACGGCTGCCGACTCCGCATCCATCGTGATGGCCTCGATGTCGCAGATGGGACGGCCGGAGCCGGCGAAATGGGTGACGATCGTCTGGGGTCTCCTCCTCAGCCTCATCGCCGTCGCTCTCCTCCTTGCGGGTGGACGAGACACGCTCGCCGGCCTCCAGTCGCTGATGGTGGTGTCAGCGCTGCCGTTCGCTTTCATCGTGATCGGGATCATGATCGCCTGGGCGAAGGACCTGCGGACCGATCCGTACATCATCCGTCGCGCGTATGCTCGTGCTGCGATCGCGCAGGGCGTGAGGCGCGGCATCGACGAGTTCGGCGATGACTTCGTCTTCGGCACGAACAGCGTGCCCGCCCACCAAGGCGCCGGCGCCGGCTTCGACAGCGAGGATCCCGCGCTCACCGACTGGTACGTCGACGCGACGACGGGGCCGATCGACACCATCGCCGCGCCCGAAGAGGAACCCACCCCCGGTTCCTCCCCCGGCTCCTCTCCCGGGGTCGCTCACGCGATCGAGGATGCCGAGCGAGAGACGGAGCGAGAGACCGACCGCTGAGTCCGTGCGATGGCGACGCGCGGCATGCAACCGCGTCGGCATCGCACGGACTTGCGAGCGTCATGCTCGATGCACGGATCGGCCGCGAATAGCACGTTGTGTTGCGTCTCGGCAACGTTGACATTGCCGATGAACGGTCAGTAGGCTTTTGCTGCACGGTTTTGAAACGATTCAACTCGACGGCGAGTGTGCGAAAGCTGCGGCGCCGTTGTCGCAAGGGAGCGCAATCGCATGCCACACCACGTCGACCGCCGGCCATCTGGCCTGACTCGCCGACAACTCATCCGCTACTCGGCGGTGACCGCCGCGGGGGTGGCCGCCCTCTCGGCGTCCCACCCCGCCGCCGCCCTCGCCGTCGCTGGCGCTGAGACCGGCACCGGAGCCGCGACGCTCGACGGGTTCACGAACCCGACGATGGCCACGGCTCCGCGATTCCGCTGGTGGTGGCCCAACGGTCAGGTGGACCTCGAGCAGATCGCGGCAGAGGTGCGCACCGCAGCGCGATCCGGCTTCGGCGGCCTCGAGATCTCCGATGTCCACCACAGCGTCAAGGGCGGGCTCGACATCGACAACTTCGGATGGGGCGGTGAGCACTGGATCGCCGCAGTCGAGACCGCCCTCGCCACCGCGGAGGAAGAGGGCATCGAGATCGATATCACCCTCGGGCCGTCATGGCCCGCGGCGACGCCGAACATCACGCCCCAGTCCGAGGCCGCGATCAAGGAGATCGCCCACGGATCGACGACGCTCGCCCCGGGCAGCGCGTTCTCGGGGCCGCTCCCCGAGCCCATCACTCCCCCGGAGCCAGGGGTGACCGAGCGCGCGCTCATCGGCGTGCACGCGCTCGAGATCGTCAGCGTCGGGAAGACGACCGTGCTGAAGCGCAGCAGCCTCGTCGACCTGACGGGCGACGTCGCGAACGAACGCCTCGAGTGGACGGCGCCCGCCACGGGCGGCTCCTGGGTGCTCCTCGCGTACTGGGAACGCGGGAGCGGTCAGCGCCCGGAGGGCGGCGACCACACGAACCCCACGTCGTACGTGGTCGATCATTTCAGCGCGACAGGCGCGCAGACGCTCATCGACTACTGGGAGACGAACCTCCTCACTGACCGCATCAAAGGACTGCTCGGGACCGTCGGCGGCAGCTTCTTCGAGGATTCGCTCGAGATCGAGACGCACGCCACCATCTGGACGCCGAAGGCTCGCGAAGAGTTCCAGAAGCGCATGAGCTACGACGTCTTCCCGTTCCTGCCCGCACTCGTCGAGACGAAGGAGAAGTACCTCTACGACTTCGACGACGTCGTCACCACTCGCGTCCGAGACGATTTCAACCAGGTCATGAGCGAGCTGTACTCCGAGTACCACCTCATTCCGCTGCGGGATTGGGCGCACTCGTACGGACTCGAATACCGCGTGCAGGCATACGGCCTCGAGCAGGATTCCATCGAGCAGGCCGGCATCGTCGACATCCCGGAGACGGAGTCCCTCGGCGCGAAGAACGTCGACGACTACCGCGTGCTCGCAAGCGGGCGAGACATCGCTGGGCGCAAGCTGCTCAGTTGCGAATCGTCGGCGTACCTCAACAAGGCGTATCTCACGACGTGGCGCAACGAAGTGCTCTACACGCTCGCCGAGACCTTCTGCGGCGGAGTGAATCAGACGGTGCTGCACGGATACGCGTACGCGGCCGCACCGGGCGCCGCATGGCCAGGGTTCGCCGCCTTCTCCCCCTACAACGGCGGCGTCGGCTACTCCGAGGCATGGGGTCCGCGCATGCCCGTGTGGAAGCACCTCGACCGGGTCGCGGCAGCCATCTCGCGCACGCAGTGGGTACTCCAGCAGGGACGCCCCGTGTACGACATCGCGTTCTTCCGGCAGAAGGGCTGGGCGCAGACGGGCATCGGTGCGCCGTGGGCGACGGCTGCGGGCATCCCGATCGGGTGGTCGCACGGATTCCTGAACGAATCAGGACTCTTCCAAGAACTCTCGGTGCTCCAGGGCGGTCGCTTCGCGCCGGACGGCGGCAACTACCGCGCGTTCATCCTCGACATCGACCGGTTCCGCGGCAACGAGGCCACGATGTCGGTGCGCGCCGGTGAGGCGTTGCTCGCCCTGGCTCAGTCGGGCTTCCCCATCGTCTTCTTCGGCAATTGGAGCGCACCTGCGTCGACCGGGTTCCGCGACGCCGCCACGAATCAGCGAGTCGTCGACATCATCGCCCAGATGCGCGCACTCCCGAATGTGGCCGATGCCGCGGGCAACGACGACATTCCGCTGGCCCTGGCCGCGCTGGGTGTGACCCGAACCGTCAGCCATTCCAGCTCGAGCGTGAAGCACGTGCACCGGGTTTCCGACGGCGTCGACTACTTCTACTTCGTCAACGCCAAGCACAATCCGGGCAAGGATAAGCTCGCGTACGTCGAGCAGGATGTCACCGTACTCGCCACCTCGGATTCGCACGTGCCCTACGAACTCGACGCGTGGACGGGAGCGATCCGGCCGCTCGCGAAATACACGCGAGACGGTGCGGCCATCACCGTGCATCTGCGATTGCAACCGGCGCAGTCGACCGTCGTCGTGCTCGCGCCGCAGGGCTGGGCCGGAGCGACGACGCCCCGCGCGGTCGTCATCGAGACGAGTGGAGACGATGTGTCCGTGCGCGCTGACGGAGCGGTGTACCTCCACGCCTCGCAGGCGGGCCCTCATTCGGTGCGCTTCGCCGACGGCCGGCAGAAGCAGACGCTCGTGCCCTCCCTCCCGGACCCCATCGAGCTCGCCGAGTGGTCGCTCACGCTCCACGACTGGCAGCCCGCTGCGGACGGCGTCGCCACCGACCATGTCTCCCACCGCGTGGAGAGCGGTGCGCTCGGTGCTTGGACGCAATTGGGGTACGCCGACGTCGCCGGAATCGGGGACTATCGCACCACCTTCGCGCTCGACGCGTCGTGGCGGCCCGGCTCGGGCGGTGTCCGCCTCTCCCTGGGGCAGGTACTCGACACCTTCCGCGTGTGGGTGAACAGCGTGCCGGTCGACCATGTGGATCTGAGTGATACGGAACTCGACATCACCGACTACGTGCGCACCGGCCGCAACACGCTGCGCGTCGAGGTCGCGTCCCCGCTGATCAACCGTCTCAGGGTCGTCAATCCGGCTGTCTACGGCGTCGTGCCGTCGCAGGCCTACGGGCTCATGGGGCCGGTAACGCTCACGGCATTCGGGAAGGCGCGGGTGGCCTGAACATGCGCACGACAACCGTCACGACCAGAAAGAACAGCATGACCTCTCGCCCCGCCCTTCGCCGTGGAATGCCGGCCGCCCTCCTCGCTGCAGTGCTGATCGCAGCACCGTTGAGCGCGACGAGCGCAGCCGCCGTCGATGCCACCATCACCGGAAGCGTGACCGAAGACGACGCCCCCGTCGGCCGCGTGGAGGTCTCTGCCTACCGATGGGAAGGGGATCAGCAGTCCTACGTCTTCGAACAGGCGACCGAGACGGGCTCCGACGGGTCCTGGGCGCTCGATTTCCTGCCGGATGGCGCCTACACGCTGCAGTACGATACGTCCGTCTCGAACGCCCGTTTCGCGCTCGGGGAGTCACTCGGCGGAAACTCCTCGTACGCGGACGATCGGCCCGCGTTCGAGATCACCGATGGGGTGAGCGATGCGGCACCGTTCGCGGAGCACGACCTCGAGCGGTGGGGCGGCGAGATCACTCTTTCGATCATTGAGGGCGGAGAGACGCTCATCGATCTCGATGATGCCGCCGCGCATGTGCGAGGCATCGATGTGAACGGCGCCCCGAGCGAGTCGCAGCGCGAATACGCCGACGAGGAGGGCGAGATCACGATTCCCCGGGTCCCGGCCGGAGGCTATGTGCCGTGGGTCGCCGCGCGAGGAGAGGCTGCCGCACCGGCGCCGCAGGATGCGCTGGTCTTCGCGGGCGCCTCCGTCGATTTCGGCTCGATCCCCCTGGGCACCGCGCCGGAAGGGGAGTTCGCTGCGGACCAACCGACCATCGCAGGAGAAGCGCGCTCGGGTGAAACGCTGACCGTTGTCGATCCCGCATTCGATCCGGATCTCGAGTCCGTCTCCCATCGTTGGAGCGCCGGGGAGAGGGCGCTCGAGAGCACCAGCACCAGCCTTGACCTGACCGACGAGCTCGTGGGCGAATCTGTGACGGCATGGGTATTCGCGCACGGAACGGGAAGCTCCCCCTTCGTCTCGTTGGTGACCTCGGATGCGGTGCTCGCAGCGGACGCGGATTCGGATGCCGCTGCCGCAGCTGGCGGAGCAGGATCCGGATCCGATGCCGCCGGATCGAGCGCCGCCGACGGCGCCGATGCTGGGGGCGCGAGCTCCGGGGACGCAGACGCTTCGGCATCCGACGCCGCGGGCGATGCGTCGGGCGCCGCCGCGGGAACGCAGGCAGAGGCGGCAAGCGATGCGGACGGCGCGTCAGGCGGCGCCGGTGAACCGGGAGACGGATCATTGCCCGTCACTGGCGCCGGAATCGCGGGGCTCGTCGCACTCGCGGCAGCGCTGCTCGCTGCGGGCGGCACCCTCGTCGCGCGCCGTCGTCAGCAGCTCGGCACCGAGTGAGGATCGCGGGCGGCATGCGTCATGCCGCCCGCGGCCCTCGGTGGCGCCCACGGACGCGAGCCGGTACCCTGGCCCCTATGCCCGAGCGGATCCACTCGCTCCCCCCAGATGAAAGTTTGCATGACGACCTCCGCACCTCCGCTAGACAGCTCGAACGGCACTGCTTCGGCAGAGTCCGCCGAACCTGAATACGTGACCAGTCCACGGCGCGCGCATGTGCCGGACGCTGAGATGCCGAACGCCCCGGCCGCTTCGCGAGCTCGACGGACCCGTCTCTCCCGCGGTGCGGCAGCGGTCAGCGTCTGCGGGCTTGTCGCCACGTTCGCGCTGCCGCTGATGCAGGAGTCGGGAACTGCCGACGCTGCGGCCGTGCAGCAGCGACTGTTCTCAGAGGTGTCCGTCGACGACCTGCCGTCGTCGCTCGCAGAGATCGATGTCGTCGACACCGACGCGCCCTCTTCGATCGGCTACTCGTTCCGGGCGCGCTCCGTCGTGAACTATCCGTTCGCGACCCCCGTGGCGCTCACCGACCCGTTCGGATATCGCACGGCGCCGGTCGAGCAGTTCCACGACGCACAGGATTTCGCGGCTGGCGCGGGCACGGAGATCCTCGCGATCGCCGATGGAGTCGTCTCGGAAGCCGGCGACGCCACGGACGGATGCGGTTTCGCGCTCACGATCGATCACGAGATCGACGGAAAGGACGTGACGAGCCGCTACTGCCACATGCAGTCCGGCTCCCACTCCTGGAAGGTCGGCGATCGAATCGAGATGGGCGAGCCCGCAGGGCGGGTCGGTTCCACGGGTATCTCGTTCGGAGCTCATCTCCACCTCGCGCTGCGCGTCGAGGATGAGCCGGTGGATCCGATGCCGTTCCTCGCGAAGTACTACCGCACCGACCGCGATGCGTCACCGGTTCCCGCCCGAACGCCGGATCGGGAAGAGCCGCCCTCGAGTTAGACGGGCACTCCCGCGCAGCGCTCCCCCGTGCACGCCTGTATCAGGCGTCAGAAGCTGACGACGTGGCGCGAGCCCAGTCGTCGAGTTTCGCAGCCGCTTTCCCCGAGTCGATCGCCTCTGCGGCTACGACGAGCTTCTCGCCCAAGCGCTCGAGCAGCGCGCGTTCCGCCGTCTCGGGGCGCTGCGCGAGATCGAACGCGACGAGACCCGCCGCCGCATTGAGCAGCACGATGTCTCGAATCGGCCCGGACTCGCCGGCGAGGACGCGGCGGACCACCTCGGCGTTCTCATCGGGCGAGCCCCCGACGAGGTCGCTGATCTGAGCGCGCGGGAGCCCGAGATCACGTGGATCGATGTCATGCTCGGTCAGCCCGCCCCGGCTCACCTCCCAGAGTCGCGAGTGGCCCGTCGTCGTCAGTTCGTCGAGCCCGTCATCGCCCCGGAACACGAGCGCTGAAGCACCTCGCAGTCGGAAGACGCCGACGAAGATCGGGATGCGGTCGATGTCGGCCACGCCGACCGCCGATGCTTCTGGCCTCACCGGATTGCAGAGCGGGCCGAGGAAGTTGAAGACCGTCGGGATCCCGAGTTCCTTACGGGCTGCTCCGACATGGCGGAACCCCGGGAGGAACCTCGCCGCGTGCACGAACGCGATCCCTGATGCCTCGAAGGCGCGCGAGAGCTGCGGCCCGTCGAGAGCCAGATCGATGCCGAGCGCGCTCAACACGTCCGAGGAGCCGGAGAGGCTGCTCGCCGCCTTGTTGCCGTGCTTCACCACCGGCGCACCGGCCGCGGCGGCGGTGATCGATGCCATCGTCGAGATGTTCACGGTACCGAAGCGATCTCCGCCTGTGCCGACGATGTCCAGTGACATGGCGGGCAGATCCAGCGGGAGCGCTTCCGCGAGAATCGCGTCGCGGAACCCGATGACCTCATCGACGGTGACGCCCTTCGATCGCAGCGCCACGAGGAACGCACCGATCTGCGCGCCGCTCGCGTCTCCCGTCATGAACCGGGACATCGCCCATTCGGCTTGCGAGACGCTGAGATCATCCCCTTCGAGAAGGGTGGTGAGTACGGTCGGCCAAGTCCGTTCGTCGATCATGCGTCGATTCTATCGACGGCTGGAAACCCGCGAGATCACGCCACTTCATCCGATGAATGAGGGCTTCGCGTGCGATCCGTCGGCCACCGGAGACGGTAGGCTACCGGTGAACGATGCAGAAAGTTCGGCTCGCCGTGCCCGGGTGAAAATCCACACCTGACTTTCAGCCATAATGGAAGGGTGACAACGACCACTATGAATACCAAGTCAGCCGTGCCTGCGGTGAAGCGACCGAATCTCGTCGCCGTCGGCACGATCGTGTGGCTCGGCAGCGAGGTCATGTTCTTCGCGGGCCTCTTCGCGATTTACTTCACGCTGCGGGCGATGAACCCCGAATTGTGGGCCGAGCAGACCGAGAAGCACAACTTCACGTTCGCGCTGATCAATACGCTCATTCTGGTCGCATCGTCATTCACCGCACAGGCGGGTGTCTTCGCGGCGGAGCGCATGCAGCCGCGCGCCACCGGCGCCAGCATGAAGAAGTGGGGAACCGTCGAGTGGTTCTACCTGACCTTCTTCATGGGAGCCATCTTCGTCGCCGGCCAGGCGTACGAGTACGCGACCTTCGTGTCAGAGGGCATCACCCTGGCCTCCGATCCCTACGGCTCGGCGTTCTACATGACCACCGGTTTCCATGGCATTCACGTGTCCCTGGGCCTCGTCGCCTTCCTGCTGGTCATCGGCCGCATCTACGCCGTCAAGAACTTCACGCATAAAGAAGAGACCACCGCAGTCGTCGTGTCCTACTACTGGCACTTCGTCGACATCGTGTGGATCATCCTCTTCATCGTCATCTACGTCCTCAAATAGGGTCAGGAGCAATCGACATCATGGCTCGCGCCAAGAAGAATCTTCGCAAGTCCGGCCGCAGGCACCCGCTCGCGACGGCCGCACTCGTCGCCGTCGGCTTGCTCGTGACCGGCGCAGCGTACGCCGGTTTCAGCCAGACCTCCGCCACGGCAGAGGTCGACCTCACCTCCCCCGCGACGATCGAAGCGGGCGAGAAGCTGTTCGGCGCCAACTGCGCCACGTGCCACGGAGCAGCCGCAGAGGGCACTCCCGATGGCCCCACACTCATCGGTGTGGGAGCAGCGTCCGTCAACTTCCAGGTGGGCACGGGACGCATGCCCCTCGCCTTCCAGGGGCCGCAGGGCATGGTGAAGCCCCAGCAGTTCACCGAGGAGCAGACGCTGCAGATGGCGGCGTACGTCGCCTCGCTCGCTCCCGGACCCGGGCTTCCCGAGACGCGCTACCTGCAGGCTGACAGCGACGACGAGGGCATCGCGAACGGCGCTGAGCTCTTCCGCATCAACTGCGCGATGTGCCACAACGTGGCGGCCGCCGGCGGCGCGCTCACCGAGGGCAAATTCGCTCCGAAGCTGACCGGTGTCGCTCCGACGCACATCTACGAAGCCATGATCACCGGACCGCAGAACATGCCGGTGTTCAACGATGCGAACATCACCCCGCAGGAGAAGGCCGACATCATCTCGTACTTGAAGTACATCGAGAATCAGCCGGCGGTCGGCGGCCTCACCCTCGGATCGATCGGCCCCGTCGCCGAAGGTCTGTTCATCTGGGTGATCGGCCTGGGAGCCGTCATCGGCCTCACGGTCTGGGTCACCGCGAAGTCGAACTAGTCGACAACGCGTCACAGTTTTCATGAGTCAGGAGTCAAGGAGCAACATGGCAGAGGAAGCGAAGAACAACGGCGGCGAGCACGCCGTTGTCGTTGCCGCCGGCCACGGCTCGGCCGAGGCAGCCGCAGGTACCGCGGTCATCCCGTCCGACGCCGTGCAGAATCCGGGCCTTCCCCCGCACCGCAAGCGTGTTACGGATCTCGATCCGAAGAAGGAGAAGCGCGCTGAACGCACGGTGTACAGCCTCTTCTACCTGTCGATCGCGGGCAGCCTCGGCGCCGTGCTCGCCTACATGTTCTTCCCGATCGAAACGGGCGAACTGATGGCGATCCGCCTGCACACGATGTTCGTCGGCCTCGGCATGGCTCTCGCCCTGCTCGCCGTGGGCATCGGCGCAGTGCACTGGGGCAAGGCGATCATGGCGGACCACGAGTCCATCGATTACCGCCACCCGACCCCGAGCGACGCGCCGACCCGCGAGGGCTCGGCCGAGGTCTTCAAGCTCGCTGATGAGGAGTCGGGCTTCTCCCGGCGCTCGCTCGTGCGCAACAGCCTCATCGGAGCGCTCATCGCATTCCCGCTGCCCGGAATCACGCTCCTGCGCGGTCTCGGACCGCAGGATCGCGATCCCGTCGAACTCGCGCACCACACGATGTGGGCCGAGGGCGTGCGACTCGCACGCGATCCTTCCGGCGTCCCCATCAAGGCCAGCGAAGTGACCATCGGCTCGGCATTCCACGTGATCCCCGAGACGTTGAATCACGAGGATTTCGAGAAGATGACCCTCGATGAGCGCGGTGGCAGCGTCCACCTGCTCGACGCCAAGGCGAAGGCCATCGTGCTGCTCATGCGCTTGAACCAGGAAGATCTCCGCGAACTTCCGGAGCGCAAGGACTGGTCGTACGACGGCATCGTCGCGTACTCGAAGGTCTGCACGCACGTCGGGTGCCCCGTCGCGCTCTACGAGCAGCACACCCACCATCTCCTGTGCCCCTGCCACCAGTCGCAGTTCGATGTCTCGGAGCACGCGAAGGTGATCTTCGGACCGGCGAAGCGTCCGTTGCCGCAGCTGCCGATCACTGTCGACGACGAGGGCTACCTCGTCGCTCAGAGTGATTTCCATGAACCCGTCGGCCCGAGCTTTTGGGAGCGCCTCAAGTGAGCAGCACCGTCACCGAATCCCCCGCGTCGAGCCAGCAGGCTCAGAACGGATCGAGCCGCTTCACGGCCGCCGCCGCGAACTACATCGACGAGCGCACCAAGATCGGCGTCGCCGTCAAGGAGTTCGGCCGCAAGGTCTTCCCCGACCACTGGTCCTTCCTTCTCGGTGAAGTCGCGCTCTACAGCTTCGTCGTCATCCTCCTCTCCGGAACCTTCCTGACGCTCTTCTTCCAGGCGTCAATGGTGGAGACCCATTACACGGGCCCCTACGTTCCGATGAAGGGCGTCGAGATGTCGGTGGCCATGGCCTCGACCCTCGACATCTCCTTCTCGGTGCGCGGCGGGCTGCTCATGCGCCACGTGCACCACTGGGCGGCGCTGCTCTTCGTGGCCTCCATCGGCCTGCACATGCTCCGCATCTTCTTCACGGGCGCATTCCGCAAGCCGCGCGAGCTCAACTGGGTGATCGGCTTCGTGCTGTTCATCCTCGCCATGGCTGAGGGCTTCACCGGATACTCGCTCCCCGACGATGTGCTCTCGGGCAACGGCCTCCGCATCATCGACGGCATTATCAAGGCGATCCCCGTCATCGGAACGTACCTCTCCTTCTTCTTCTTCGGTGGAGAGTTCCCGGGCACTGCGATCGTCGGACGCCTGTACATGCTCCACATCATGGTGCTGCCGGCGTTGGTGATCCTCTTCATCGCTCTGCACCTCGCGTTCGTGGTCATCCACAAGCACACGCAGTACCCTGGCCCGGGCAAGACGCAGCAGAACGTCGTCGGCTTCCCGGTCCTCCCCGTGTACGCGGCGAAGGCCGGCGGCTTCTTCTTCATCGTGTTCGGTGTGATCGTGCTGATCGCCTCCTTGGTAGGCATCAACCCGATCTGGAACTACGGTCCGTACGACCCATCCCCGGTGTCGGCCGGTACCCAGCCCGACTGGTACATCGGATTCGCGGACGGCATGCTCCGTCTGATTCCGCCGGGGCTCGAGACCGAGTGGTTCGGGTACACCTGGTCTTGGAACATGCTCCTCCCCCTCGGCATCATCGGGATCTTCATCGTTCTCGTCATGGTGTACCCCTTCATCGAGGCCTGGGTGACGGGCGACAAGCGCGAGCACCACATCCTCGACCGTCCCCGCAACGCCCCGACCCGCACCGCCATCGGCGCTGCCGGCGTGACGTTCTACGCGGTGATGTGGGCAGGAGCCAGCTCCGACCTCATGGCGACCCACTTCCAGCTGTCGATGGAAGGGGTGATCCACGGCCTCCAGGCGCTGCTGATCCTCGGGCCGATCATCGCCTACCAGGTGACGAAGCGCACATGCATCGCGCTCCAGAAGAAGGACCGCTCGATCGCACTACACGGGTACGAGTCCGGTCGCATCGTGCGCATGCCCGGCGGCGAATTCGTCGAGGTGCACAAACCGCTCGACGAGTACGAGTCGTGGCAGCTCGTCAGCTACCACGACTACGCACCGATGATGCTCCGCCCGAACGACGACGGCCGCATCCCGTTCTCGAAGCGACTTCGTGCAGGGTTCAGCCGCTGGTTCTTCGAGGACCGCATCGTTCCGCCGAGCAAGGGTGAGATCGAGCAGGGTCACCACGAGGGCCACTAGCCCTCGCACGACCCAGCGGAGGGCTCCCCTCTGAACACACCCCGGGTGTTGGACCGCAGTTCTGGTCCGACACCCGGGGTGTGTTCGTCGTACCGGCCGTCG
>NZ_BAAAOP010000005.1:723328-723675 GCF_039530485.1 Leucobacter alluvii
ATCAACGAACCTTCCAAAGATCCCGAGTTCCTGGCAGCACCGGGGGTGGGTTGCGGAGTGCGATGCGGTGCGCCGCATGGCACTCGGACCAGTGCACGCGCGTCACCGACACCGGACCGACACCGGGCAATTCCACCCCTCCCAGAGCCCTTGCACACCCGGGGAGACAGGCGCGGCCCGCCGCTCACCCGGCCTGTTTCAGCTGGCTGCCGCTCACCGACCGGCGCGAAGCCGCGACAGCGGCGCTCAGTAGACTCCGTCGGCGCTTGCCGCGCTCAGCGGACTCCGTCGGCGCTTGCCGCGCTCAGCGCACCTCGAAGCGGCGCGTACCAGAGTCGTCGTGCATC
>NZ_BAAAOP010000005.1:723726-866395 GCF_039530485.1 Leucobacter alluvii
GACCACGGAGCCGACGGGGCGCCGACCGATCGGAGCAAGACGCAGACCGTGCCGATGCATGGGGTCGCGCCGGGAGCTCAGCGCAGGGTCAGCGCATGATCGATGAGGGTCGTGCTTGCGAGGCCGTAGTCGCGCACAAATCGTTCCGTGCCGAGCCCATTGCGTAGCGGCACGAGAAGAGACAGCAGATCGTCTCGAAGTTCGGGGATGGCTACAGCAGAGATCGCCTGCAGCACGGCGCGCTGTGCGCTCGTGCGAACGTCTTCGGAGGTGGGGGGCTCGCTGCCGCGCAGTTGATCGGTCTCCGCAGAGTCGTCTGGGTGCGTACGCACGATGTGTGCGGCGGCGGCGCAGGTCTCGACGAAGAGCGCATGTTTGTTGGGAAAGTTCGCGTAGACGTGTGGCTGCGGGACTCCCGCTCGTGCTGCGATGGCAGCGGTCGAGGCCCCGTGAAAGCCGAAGAGGCCGAACTCGGTGAGTCCGGCCTCAATCAGGCGTTCGCGGTTCTCGCCGGGCTTTCTCCGAGCACGACGTTGGTTCACGATTACCCGAGTTCGAGAATCTTGCGGTAGTGCTCGCCCACCGCTTCAAAACCACGATGGTTGTAGAACGAGCCGAAACGGGCAGTGGAGGCGGACAGCTGACGCACGCCACGACCCATGCAGTAGTGCTCGTTCGCCTGCATCAGGCGATCTCCGACGCCATGGCCTCGAGCGGCCTCGTCGACGACGATCTCTTGGAGGTGAGCGGTCAGTCCGGGTGCGTGCAGCAGGCGAGAGACCGTCATCAGCGAGTAACCGACGACCGTGTCGTCGAGTTCAGCGATGAAGAGCACGTTCGCCTCTTGATCGCGGTGCCGCAGCACGTTGTCGTAGGCGACCGAGAACTCGTCACGTCCGATCGGTTCGCGGCCAGTCGTGAACTGGCGCGCGAGTCCGAAGACTGCCGTGTCGTCGTCGCTTCGACCCCGCCGAATGATGATGCTCACACCGAACCGTCCTTAGCGGGCGAAGTTGCCGCGGTAGTACTCATACACCCAGCCGACGATCGCGACGAGCACGATCGGCAGCGACAGGAAGGAGAGCCAGAA
Organism: Leucobacter alluvii; assembly: GCF_039530485.1. Taxonomy (NCBI): domain Bacteria; kingdom Bacillati; phylum Actinomycetota; class Actinomycetes; order Micrococcales; family Microbacteriaceae; genus Leucobacter; species Leucobacter alluvii. The sequence goes on from NZ_BAAAOP010000005.1 coordinate 724,817, forward strand.
GTTGAAGCCGACGCAGAGACCGAGAACGACCATCGAGGCACCGAAGGCCAGCACGATGGGCCACCAGCTCCAGGGGCTGAACTCGCCGAGCTCCGGATCCCCGTCGTCGATGTCGGAATCGTCGCGGTCTTCGACCAGCACTCCGCCCTGCTTGCGCTGAACAAGCATGAGATAGGAGGCGATGAAGCCCGTCAGTCCACCCGACAGGAGGATCGCGGTCGACCCTGCCCACTCCGGGTAGCCGTGCGCCAGCATGTTCCACACGGTGTACACCGTGGCCAGAACGACCAGGTAGACCGTCAAAATCCAGAAGATGACGATATTGGATTTCATAGCTCGTTACTCCTCAGCTCACTGCTTTTCAGCGAGCTCGCGCTCGGTTTGCCGTACCGGTTGTTCCACGCCGCTGATCTCGGGGTGGTTGAGATCGAAGGCAGGAGACTCGGAACGGATACGCGGGATCGACGTGAAGTTGTGTCGCGGCGGCGGGCAGGACGTCGCCCACTCGAGCGATCGACCGTAGCCCCACGGATCGTCGACGGTCACCTTCGGCGCGCGCCGCGCCGTGAGGTAGACGTTCAACAGGAAGGGGATCATCGATGCGCCGAGAATCATCGCGCCGACCGTGGAGAGCTGGTTGCCCCACGTCACGCCGTCCGACGGCAGGTAGGTGTAGTAGCGGCGGGGCATTGCCATGACGCCGAGCCAATGCTGCACCAGGAACGTGGTGTGGAAGCCGATGAAGAGCACCCAGAAGTGGATCTTGCCGAGACGCTCGTCGAGCATCTTGCCTGTCCACTTCGGCCACCAGAAGTAGAATCCGGCGAACATGGCGAACACGACCGTGCCGAAGACCACATAGTGGAAGTGCGCCACCACGAAGTACGTGTCGGAGAGGTGGAAGTCGAGTGCGGGCGACGCCAGGATCACGCCGGTGAGGCCACCGAAGATGAAGGTCACGAGGAAGCCGAGCGACCAGAGCATCGGAGTCTCGAACGTGATCGAACCGCGCCACATCGTGCCGAGCCAGTTGAAGATCTTCACGCCGGTCGGGACCGCGATCAACATCGTCATCAGTGCGAAGAACGGCAGCAGCACGGAGCCGGTCACATACATGTGGTGCGCCCATACGGTCATCGACAGAGCCGCGATCGCGATGGTCGCGTAGATCAGCGTCTTGTACCCGAAGATGGGCTTCCGGCTGAACACCGGGAAGATCTCCGACACAATTCCGAAGAACGGGAGCGCGATGATGTACACCTCGGGGTGCCCGAAGAACCAGAAGAGGTGCTGCCAGAGAATGGCGCCGCCCTCTCCGTTGTAGATCTGAGCGCCGAAGATGCGGTCGGCGGCGAGGCCGAACATCGCTGCTGCGAGCACCGGGAAGACGAGGAGCACCAAGATCGAGGTGATGAGCGTGTTCCAGGTGAACACCGACATGCGCCACATCGTCATACCCGGAGCGCGCATCGTGATGATCGTCGTGATGAAGTTCACGCCACCCATGATCGTGCCGAAGCCGGAGACGCCGAGTCCGAGTACCCAGAGGTTTCCGCCGACACCCGGGGAGTACGTCATATCGGAGAGCGGAGCGTACGCGAACCAGCCGAACGACGCAGCGCCCTGGGGCGTCAGGAATCCGCCGACGGCGATGAGGGACCCGAAGGTGTACAGCCAGAAGGCGAAAGCGTTGAGCCGCGGGAACGCGACATCGGGAGCACCGATCTGCAGCGGCATGATCACGTTGGCGAACCCTGCGAACAGCGGCGTCGCGAACATGAGCAGCATGATCGTGCCGTGCATGGTGAACAGCTGGTTGTACTGCTCCTTGGTGGCCACGACCTCGAGCCCGGGGGCGAACAGCTGCGCACGGATCACGAGGGCCATGAGGCCGCCGACCAGGAACCATACGAAGGAGCTGATCAGATACATGTATCCGATCACCTTGTGATCCGTGGACGTCACCCACGAGACAATGACATTGCCCTTCTTCATCTTCTTGCTATCCCTCGTTACTCGTTCTGAGCCTTGGCCTGGTCACCTTCGAAGTGATCCTGGTTCGGGTTGTACTCCTCGGTCACCTGACCGGTGTTGCCGGCCTCGCGGAGCGTCTCGATGTACGCGTCGTACTCGTCCTGCTCGACGACCTTGACCTGGAACAGCATCATGGAGTGGTACTCGCCGCACAGCTCGGCGCACTTGCCCATGAACGTTCCCGTCTTGGTCGGGGTGAAGCTCATGTAGTTCGTCTGGCCGGGGATCATGTCCTTCTTGTACAGGAACTCGACCACCCAGAAGGAGTGGATGACGTCGCGGGTCTCGAGCCGGATTTCCGTGGTCTTGTCGACGGGGAGGTAGAGCACGGGCATCGTTTCCGCCTCGGCCTCGCCGTCACCGTCGGTCTGCACCTGGATGCCCTGGAAGAAGACGTCATCGTCGACGTAGTTGAAGTCCCACGACCAGCGCTTGCCGAGCACCTCGACAACGTTCTCGGGGTTGTCGTAGCGAGCCTCGATCTTGCTCTGCTCCTGCGCGGTGAACGCGAAGAAGCCGATGACGAGGATCACGGGCACGACGGTGAAGAACGTCTCGATCGGCATGTTGTACCGAAGCTGAACGGGAAGCCCCGTCTGGCCCTTGCGGCGACGGTAGGCGATGGTCGCCCAGATGATCAATCCCCACGTGATCACACCAACCGCGAGCAGGACGATCCAGGAGGTGACCCAGAGGCCAGTCACTCCATCAGTGAGGTTCGTTGCCCCTTCGGAGCCAGCGGGGAGGAAGCCTCGCTGCTGCTCGGGGGTACAGCCAGCCAGGACCAGCGCTGCGGAGAGCGCCACCGGGGCTGCGACCCATTTCATTCGACGATTGGAACGCACCGCATACCTTTCGAAAACGTTGTTTCGCCGCACGCATGCGAACGAAGCTGATGACTCCCTGACAGCTTAGCGCGAACGAGACGGTTCCCCGAACCACCGAGGGGTGTCGTCATCTTCGGTCGCCGATGCATCCCGCTGCGCGGTCAGCTGAAGCTGTCGCCGCAGGCGCAGCTCCCCTGCGCGTTCGGATTATCGATCGTGAATCCCTGCTTCTGGATCGTGTCCTCGAAGTCGATGGTCGCCCCGTTCAAGTAGGGGATGCTCATCATGTCGACGACGACTCCGACGCCGTCGAAATCGACCACGGCGTCATTCTCGAGCTCGCGTTCGTCGAAGAAGAGCTGGTAGATCAATCCGGAGCAGCCGCCGGGCTGCACCGCGATGCGGAGGCGGAGGTCGTCCCTCCCCTCCTGGGCGAGCAGGCTGCGAACCTTGTCGCGCGCATCAGCGCTCAGCTGCACCCCGTGCGCAGGCTCTGCGGTTATGGAAGCGCCCTCTGGTGCGATCGTGTCGGTGCTCATGCCTAACTCCTTGCTCACGTCGTGATCGTTCTGCTTTCAGTCTACCGCCCGGGCGCGGCGGGGCGACCAAGTCGCGGTACGCTAGAAGTCTTCGGCGAACGCCGGGAGAGGCGGCGCGCACAGCGCCCGGAACGAGAGGATCTGCGTGGCTCAGAAGGGCGCTGCGAACGAGCAGGGTGCAACGGACGGCAGTGAAGCCGTCGTCGGAAAAGGACGCCCGACGCCGTCGCGCAAGCAGGCGGAGGCCGCGAACGCCCGTCCGATCGTCGGATCGCGCGATAAAGCCGCGATGAAGGAGCAGCGCCGTCAGCAGGCAGAGCTGCGCGAGCGCGCCCGCGTGGGCATGATGCAGGGCGATGAGCGGTTCCTGGGACCGCGCGATCGCGGGCCGCAGCGCCGGTTCGTGCGCGACTACGTCGATGCCCGCTGGAACGTCGGCGAGATGCTGATCCCGATGATGCTCGTCGTGCTCGTCATGACCTTCATCCCCGGCACCGTGCAGGTCATCAGCCTGTTCGTGATCTGGGCGTTCGTTGGTCTCGCCGTGCTCGACGCGGTCTTCCTGGGGGTTCGTCTCAAGCGCAAGCTGTCGGAGAAGTTCGGCGAGGATCGCGTGCAGCCGGGGTTCCGGTGGTACGCGGCGATGCGCGCCTTCCAGTTCCGCCCGCTCCGCGCTCCGAAGGCCGTGGTGAAGCGCGGAGCGTTCCCCAGCTAGCGGGTGTCGGCGGGTGCGCCGCTCCCCCGGAATCCGGCGCGCTGCAACCCGCGATTGATGCTGCGCGCCCACATCGGGCCGGTATAGAGGAACGCGGTGTACCCCTGCACCAGGGTTGCGCCGGCACGCAGCCGTTCGAGCACGTCGAAGGCGCTCTCGACGCCTCCGACGGCGATGACGCAGAAGCCCGGATCGGGCTCGACCGCCCGGATGCGGCGCAGTACCTCGAGCGAACGGTCTCGGAGCGGCTCGCCCGAGAGCCCGCCTGCACCGATCCGATCGATCTCAGCCGCTGACGCCTGCAGGCCGTCTCGCGACACCGTCGTGTTCGTCGCGATGATGCCGTCGAGACCCAGCCGCCGTGCGAGCGCGACGATGCCGTCGATCTGCTCGTCCTCCATGTCGGGAGCGATCTTCACGAGCAACGGGGTGCTGCCTGCGGCGTCGCGCACCGCGCTCAGCAGCGGTTCGAGCAGATCGAGCTCCTGCAGGCCGCGGAGCCCGGGCGTGTTCGGAGAACTCACGTTGATCGCGAGATAGTCGGCGACGGGAGCGAGACGCTGCGCGCTCCATACGTAGTCGGCGACCGCGTCCTCGACTTCGGTGACCCGGCTCTTTCCGATGTTCACACCGATGATGGGGCGTCGACGTCGCATGCGCGCACGCTCGACGCGGGGAACCGCGGCAGCAGCACCCCCGTTGTTGAATCCCATGCGGTTCACGAGGCCGCGATCGCCGACCAGCCGGAACATGCGCGGCTTCGGATTTCCGTCCTGGGCGTGTCGCGTCAGCGTGCCGACCTCGACGTGCCCGAATCCGAGCAGTCCGAGGCCGTCGATCGCCGTCGCGTTCTTATCGAACCCGGCCGCGATCCCGAAAGGACTCGGAAATGTCGTTCCGAGTGCGCGCACGCGCAGCGCGGGGTCCGGACCGCAGAGCCGGCGAACGAGACCGCCGGCGATCGGCGCTGCCTGGATCACGCGGAACGCCCAGTGGTGGGCTACCTCGGGGTCCATTCGGCTCAGCACGGTCTTGAAGAGAATCGGGTACCAGCGCATCGCGGTCACTCCCCCTCGTGTGGTTCGGAGCGCGGGCCGCGCACGGCCGATCCGCTCGGGCGGGTGCGGAGCTCTTCGATCGCGGCGTCGAAGTCGGCGAGCGATTCGAACGCTTGATAGACACTGGCGAAGCGCAGATACGCGACCTCGTCGAGTTTGCGCAGGTGGGGCAGGATCGCCAGGCCGATCTCGTTCGCGTCGAACTGCGCGATACCGCTCGAGCGCACGGACTCCTCGACCTGTTGGGCGAGCACCGCGAGATCCGCCTCGGTGACGGGGCGCCCCTGGCACGCCTTGCGCACGCCGCTCATCACCTTCTCGCGACTGAACGGCTCGACAACACCGGAGCGCTTGATCACGGTCAGGCTGGCGGTTTCGGTGGTCGTGAATCGACGACCGCACTCTGGGCACTGCCGACGTCGGCGAATGGAGAGGCCGTCATCGGCGGTACGCGAATCGATCACGCGGGAATCCGGGTGGCGGCAGAATGGGCAGTGCATCAGCTGGACTTCTTTCCGGTCTCGAAACGCGCGCTGACGGCGTCGGCATGTGCGGGAAGACCCTCAGCTTCTGCGAGCGCACGGAGTGGCTCCTCCAGGTCACGGAGGGCAGCTCGGTCGTAGCTGACGATCTGCTGGGGTCGAAGGAAGGTGTGCGCGCCGAGGCCGGACGCGAAGCGCGCGGTACCGCCGGTGGGGAGCACGTGGTTCGATCCCGCGAGGTAATCACCCAGGCTCACAGGCGTGTACCCGCCGACGAAGATCGCTCCCGCATCGGTGATCTCGGCGAGCACCGCTGCGTCGTCGCGCGTCTGGATCTCGAGATGCTCCGGACCGTAGGCGTTGCTCACGCGAGCGGCCGCGCGAAGATCGTCGACGAGCACGATCCCTGACTGCGGCCCGGAGAGCGCTTCGGCGACCCGGCCTGCGTGTCGCGTCGCGGCGGCGCGCGATGCGATCTCGGCGGCGACCCGTTGCGCGAGCTCCTCGGAGTCGGTCACGAGCACGGACGCCGCGGCTTCGTCGTGCTCGGCCTGACTGATGAGGTCGGCTGCGACGAAGCCGGCTTCGGCTGAGGCGTCGGCGATGACGAGAATCTCAGTCGTGCCGGCCTCCGCGTCGATGCCGACGAGACCGGTCACCACGCGCTTGGCGGCCGCGACGAAGACGTTTCCCGGCCCGGTGACGACGTCGACCGCGTCGAGGCCGATGGCGGGGACGCCGTGCGCGAAGGCCGCGATGGCCCCGGCGCCGCCGATGGCGTAGACCTCCTCGATTCCGCAGAGGGCGGCAGCCCACAGCACCGCAGGATGCGGCAGGCCGGCGTTGTCCGCCTGAGCGGGCGAGGCGAGCGCAAGGCTCGGCACCCCGGCGGTCTGCGCGGCGATCGCGTTCATCGCCACGGACGACGGGTACGCCGCCTTGCCGCCCGGGGCGTAGAGGCCGACGCGGCTCACCGGTTGCCACCGCTGACGGATGACAGCGCCATCTGCGAACCGGGTCACCTGCTCCTCGGGCACCTGGGCCGAGGAGCCGAGACGCAGCCGTTCGATCAGTTCGCGCAGCGCCGCTTCGACCGCCGGAGGGCAGTTGCGCAGCGCGTCGGCGATGCTCTCGCTCGGAACGCGGAGCAGATGTCCGTCGACACGGTCGAATTCGCGCGCCTGGTCGCGCAGCGCCGCTTCGCCGCGTGCGGCGACGTCGGCGACGAGCGGGCGGACTCGCTCGACCGCGATCTCGGCGCTCACCGCTGCGCGCGGCACCAGCTTGAGCAGTTCATCACGGGAGAGCGCGCGGCCCCGGAGATCGATCGTTCGCATCACCCGACCAGTCTACTGAGCCTGTCGCGCCCCGAAGCGCGGCAGCCACCGCCTCACGCGCCAGGAGCGAGCATGCCGAACCAGACCAGCTCTCGCACCCCGGTCACGAGGGCCTCCTGCGCGGCGGCGGCGTCGACGTCGAGCAGGGTCGCGAGAGCGTCGGCGATCTGCCGCAGCGAGAGTTCGCCGTCGCAGGCCCCGAGAGCTGCGGCGAGCAGGGTATCCGCCGCGACTCTGCGCGCGATCGGGCGCGCGGTCTCCAGAGTGATGCGACGCGGAGACTCCTCCCCCGGCTGGTGCTCGCGGATCTCCGCCACGGCCCCATCGAGCATCCATCTCGTCTCCAGCACAGCATCGGAGGAGGCGCGCGCCGTGGCGGCGCTCACCTCGAATGCTCGTTGCAGTGCGTCGCCGAGCCCTCCGGCATCTGAGAACGCGCCGGTCGCCGTGTCCAGGTGGACGACCGGCGGTGCGGATGCGTCTCCCGACACGCGCTGCACGCGCACCGAGCCGAGTCCCACCGCGGTGATGCGGCGTTCAGCGAAGTCATCGATCCAGGTTGCGAGCAGCTGCTCGAACGCGGGCTCGCCCGGCCGTGCGCCCCCGTCGCGCACCCAGGTCTCGGCATAGCTCGCCGGATCGACCCGGTCTCGCTCGATGACCCAGGCGTTCAGCGATCCCGCGGCGACCGCGGCCGCTCCGACCCACTCCGCGACGCGGGCGAGCCCGTTCGCGCCCCACGGCGACTCCCAGTTCGCGAGGCAGAGCAGGGTCCCCCCTGGTCGCAGGAACGCTGGGGCCGTCTCGATCACGGACTGCGCCAGGGCGTCTCCGGTGCGGCCGCCGTCCCGATACTCGTAGACCGGGGCGTCGCCCGTGCGAGGGGTGATGACGAAGGGCGGGTTCGACAGGATGAGGTCGAAGCGCTCCGATTCCACCGGTGCGAAGAGATCCCCCATTCTGAACTCGATGCGGCTGTCGACCTCGTTCAACCGGGCGTTCAACCGCGCGAGCCAGAGCGCGCGTTCCGAGATGTCCGTGGCGATGACCCGGTCTGCGTGCTGGGCGAGATGCATGGCGACGATGCCGCACCCCGTGCCGAGATCGAGCGCGGTATCGACTCGCGCCGACGGCGCCTGCGCGAGCAACGAGCGCGTCGCTCCGCCCACGCCCATCACGTGATCCCTGCGCGCGGGCGCACGCCGCAACTGGTCGTCGAGATCGGAGAGCACGACCCAGTGCTCGTCCGGGGAGACGCGCACAGGATTGAGCGAGAGCGCAGCGTCGAACCGAGGTCCGCTCGCATCTTCATCGGGCGCGGCGCCCACGAGACCGAGTGCCACTGCGCCGTCAGCCCGCAGTTCGGGAAACGCGACATCGAGTTCACGCGGTGTCGTACCCGCGCCGAGCAGGAAGCAGCGCACCAGGATCGCGAGGGGCTCGCCCTCCCGTCCGATGAGCGCTCGTCGAGCCGGTGCGAAGACTCCGCGCTGCCGCGCGCCCTCGGCGGAATCGCCGAGCAGTGCCGTCACGGACTCAGCGGAGAACGCCGCCGATCGGAGGTCGGCGCGGAGACGATCGACGAGTTCTGCATGCACCCGCCCAGCGTAGTCGCAGCCGGAAGGCGTGCGCGCGCGCCGACACGCGGACGCGGGCCGACGCGGCGTGCGATCACGCGAACGCGCGGTCGTGCGCGGTCACCGGGCTCGGCAGCACCGTTGTGCCGGTGAGGTACTCGTCGACCGAGGCTGCGACCGCTCGACCTTCCGCGATGGCCCAGACGATCAGCGACTGCCCACGTCCCGCGTCACCGGCGACGAAGACTCCGGGCAAGCCGGTCGCGTAGTCGCGGCCACGTTCGAAGGCGCCTCGTTGCGAGCGTTCGAGCCGATGAGCCGGGTCCTCGATCTCCTCCGGACCGGTGAAGCCCATCGCGATCAGCACGAGGTCGGCTGCGAGCAGCTGCTCCGTGCCCTCCAGGGGCGCGCGCCCGGTTTCCGTGAACCCGGTCTCGGCGACGCGCAGACCGCTCACCTCGCCTCGGTCGTTTCCGACGAATTCCACCGTCGAGGCGAGGAATCGCCGCTCTCCGCCCTCCTCGTGCGAGCTCGAGACCTCGAAGAGCGTCGGGTGCACGGGCCAGGGCTGGCCCGCGGTGCGAAACTCCGAGGGCTTCTTGCCGATGGCGAGGTTCGTCACCGAGGCGGCCCCTTGCCGGTTCGCGGTGCCGATGCAGTCGGCCCCGGTATCGCCTCCCCCGATGACGATGACGTGCTTGCCTGCGGCATCGAAGGGCGTCGCGGCCAGCGCACCCGATTGCACACGGTTCGACGCGGCGAGGTATTGCATCGCCGGCAGAATGCCCGCGTACTCGCGACCGGGGATGGGCAGTTCGCGCGCGACCGTCGCGCCCGTCGCTACGACCACCGCGTCGTACCTGCGGCGGAGTTCGCTCCATGACATGTCGCGACCGATCTCGACGCCGCAGCGGAAACGGGTGCCCTCCGCCTTGAGCTGCTCGATGCGGCGCATGACCAGGTGCTTCTCGAGCTTGAAATCCGGGATTCCGAAGCGCAGCAGGCCGCCCGGCTCTTCATCGCGCTCGTAGACGGCCACCGTGTGGCCCGCTCTGGTGAGCTGCTGAGCGGCTGCGAGTCCGGCCGGGCCAGACCCGACGACTGCGACGGTCTTGCCGCTGAGGCGCGATGGCGGTTGCGGGACCACCCACCCGTTCATGAATGCCTGATCGATGATGTTGTTCTCGATCTGCTTGATGGTGACCGCAGGCTGGTTGATGCCGAGCACGCACGCTGATTCGCAGGGTGCTGGGCACGCCCGGCCCGTGAATTCTGGGAAGTTGTTCGTGGCGTGCAAGCGTTCGATCGCCTCCCGCTCCCGCCCCCGGAACATCAGGTCGTTCCATTCGGGGATCAGGTTGCCGAGCGGGCACCCCTGATGGCAGAACGCGACGCCGCAGTCCATGCAGCGCGACGCCTGCTTCGCGACCAGCTTCGGATCGGCCGGATCGACGACTTCGCGCCAATCCTGCAGGCGCAATGCGACGGGACGCTTCGGAGCGAGCTCACGCTCGCGAACCTTCAGGAATCCGCGGGGATCAGCCATGAGTCGCCTCCAGAATCTCAGACCAGACGTGGTCTCCATCAGGGTCGATCCCCTGTTCGCCGGCGCGCACTCGGATTTCGAGCACGCGCGAGTAGCCGCGCGGGATCAGACGGGTGAACCGGGCGAACGTCCGCTCGGGGTCGCGTTCGATGCTCTCGAGCAGTTCCGCCGCGACGCTCGATCCCGTCTGTTCTGCGTGACGCTTCACCAGGTCGATGATCTTCGCGCGCAGCGCCGCTTCCTCGCCGCTCGGAACGCCCGGCCCGCTCGCGCCGACGCGGCCGAAGCTCTGGAGCATCAGCGAGCCGGAGGCGAGTTCTGCGGAGTTGACGTGCGCGGGGTCGAGATCGAGCACCACCGCCTCTCCGCCCGACATCCCAGCGCCGATGTTCCGGCCCGTCGGTCCGAGAATGAGTGCGAAGCCTCCCGTGAAGTACTCCAGCGCGTGATCCCCCGTACCTTCGACGACCGCGGTCGCCCCCGAGCCGCGCACGAGGAAGCGCTCACCCACCACGCCTGCGATCCACAGGGATCCGCTGGTCGCGCCGTATCCGATGACGTTGCCCGCGATGACGTTGCCGGAGGCCGGGTGGCCCGCCTCCGGATGCGGGCGGATGACGACTTCCCCGCCCGAGAGCCCCTTTCCGACGTAATCGTTGGCGTCGCCGACGAGCCGGAGGGTGATGCCGGTCGGCAGGAATGCCCCGAGGGACTGACCCGCCGAACCGGTGAGCGTGATGTCGATGGTCTCCGGCGTCAGGCCCTCCGCCCCGAAGCGTCGCGTGACGGCATGGCCGAGCATGGTGCCGACAGCGCGATCGATGTTGCGGATGGGCAGGTCGATGACGACCGGTTCCCGACGCTCGAGCGCGTCCGCTGCCATGCGTATGAGCGAGCCGTCGAAGTGCGCATCGATCTCGTGATCCTGTGCGCGCCCGTGCCGCCGGGGCTCCCCCTCTGCGAAGACCGGACCCCGCAGGATGGGTGTGAGGTCGAGACCCGACGCCTTCCAATGGGAGATCGCCTCTTCGACGTCGAGGGCCGAGGTGTCGCCCACGGCCTCATCGAGCGAGCGGAACCCGAGGGATGCGAGGATCTCGCGCACCTCCTCGGCGATGAAGCGGAAGAAGTTGATCACGTGCTCGGCCTGTCCGGTGTAGCGCGATCGCAATTCCGGATTCTGCGTCGCAACGCCGACCGGGCAGGTGTCGAGATGGCAGACGCGCATCATGATGCACCCGGAGACGACGAGAGGCGCCGTCGCGAACCCGAACTCCTCCGCACCGAGCAACGCCGCGATGACGACGTCGCGCCCGGTCTTCAACTGACCGTCCGCCTGGAGCACCACGCGTTCGCGCAGCCCGTTCAGCATGAGCGTCTGCTGAGCCTCGGCCAACCCGAGCTCCCACGGTGAGCCGGCGTGCTTCAGGGAGTTCATCGGACTCGCGCCCGTGCCTCCATCGTGCCCGGAGACGAGGATGACGTCGGAGAGGGCCTTCGCCACGCCCGCAGCCACGGGTCCGATGCCGCTCTGCGCGACGAGCTTCGTGCTGATGCGAGCAGACGGATTCGCGCGCTTCAGGTCGAAGATGAGCTGCTTCAGATCCTCGATCGAATAGATGTCGTGGTGCGGCGGCGGCGAGATGAGCCCGACGCCGGGAGTCGCATGCCTCGTGCGGGCGATCCACGGGTACATCTTGGTCGGAGGGAGCTGACCGCCCTCACCCGGCTTCGCCCCCTGCGCGAGCTTGATCTGGATCTCGTCGGCGTGGGTCAGATACATGGAGGTGACGCCGAATCGCCCCGAGGCGACCTGCTTGATGGCGCTGCGCCGTTCGGGATCGAGCAGACGATCCTCGGCCTCCCCGCCCTCGCCAGTGTTCGATCGCGCCCCGAGCCGGTTCATGGCGATGGCGAGCGTCTCGTGCGCCTCGGGTGAGATCGAGCCGTAGCTCATCGCCCCGGTCGAGAAGCGCTTCACGATGTCGCTCACCGGCTCGACCTCGGCGAGCGGCACCGGGGGCCGTTGGGGCGAGAACCGGAACAGACCGCGCAAGGTCATCAGCCGCTGCTGCTGCGCGTTGACGCGCTCGGTGTAGGCCGAGAAGATGTCGCGTCGGCCGGTGCGGGTCGCGTGCTGCAACCGGTAGATGGTCTCCGGGTCGAACAGGTGCGGTTCCTCGCCACGGCACCACCGGTACTCGCCGCCCGTCTCGAGTGTGCGGTGGGCGCTCGCCGCAGGGTCGTCGGGGTACGCCGCCCGATGGCGGGCGGCCACCTCTGCCGCGATGACGTCGAGGCCGACGCCGCCGAGGCGCGAGGTCGTGCCGGTGAAGTAGCGGTCGACGAGCTGCTGCGAGAGTCCGATCGCTTCGAAGGTCTGAGCTCCGCAATAGGACGCGACGGTCGAGATGCCCATCTTGCTCATCACCTTGAGCATGCCCTTGCCGAGCGCTTTGATGAGACCGGCGATGGCATCGGTCTCCGAACGATCGGCAATCGAACCATCGCGAACGAGCAACCCGACCGTCTCCATCGCCAGGTAGGGGTTCACCGCTGCCGCGCCGTATCCGATGAGCGCCGCCACGTGGTGCACCTCGCGCACGTCCCCCGCTTCGGCGACGAGGGCGACGCGCATGCGCAGGCCCTCTCGGATCAGATGGTGATGCACCGCCGAGACGGCGAGCAGCGACGGCACGGGCGCGAGATCCTTGTTCGAATCGCGGTCGGAGAGGATCAGGAACTCCGCTCCGGCCTCGATCGCGGCGCTCGCCTCAATGCACATCGTCTCCAGGCGATCGGCCAGTCCTCTGGCCCCGGAGTCGACTTGATACAGGCCGCGAAGGGTGACGGCTCGTTCTCGCTCCGGGTCGTCGCCGAAGTGCTGGATGCGGGCGAGCGAATCGTTGTCGATGACCGGGAAATCGAGGATCACCTGGCGCGCGTGCTCCGCGGACTGGCTCAGGAGGTTCTCCTGCGGCCCCATACCCGCGCGGAGACTGGTGACGAGTTCTTCGCGCAGCGCGTCGAGCGGCGGGTTCGTCACCTGGGCGAACTGCTGCACGAAGTAGTCGAAGACGAGGCGCGGCCGGTCGGAGAGCGCGGCGATCGGCGTGTCCGTTCCCATGGCCGCGAGCGGTTCGATGCCGTCGCGCGCCATGGGCATGAGGAGCACGCGAAGCTCCTCCTCGGTGTAGCCGAACGTGCGCTGGCGCCGCTCGATCGATGCCGGCGGATGCACGAGGTGCTCGCGTTCCGGCTGCTCTGAGAGCCGGATCCGCCCCTCTGCGAGCCACTCGCCCCACGGCGCGGCGGCCGCGAGTTCCGACTTCACCGCCTCGTCGTCCCGAATGACGCCGCTCGCGAGGTCGACGGCGAGCATGCGACCGGGCTGCAGACGGCCGCGCCGCACGACGCGCTCCGGGGCGATGTCGAGTACGCCGGTCTCGCTCGCGATCACGAGCATGCCATCGGAGGTGACGAGGTAGCGTCCCGGTCGCAGGCCGTTGCGGTCGAGCAGTGCGACGAGCTCCTGCCCGTCGGTCGCGATCATCGCGGCGGGTCCGTCCCACGGTTCCATGACGAGCGAGTGGTACTCGAGGAAGTCGACGAGAGCCGGCGACATGCCGGGCTCGGATTCCCACGCCTCGGGAACCATCATCGCCAGTGCGTGCGGCAGCGTGCGGCCCGCCATGACGAGCAGTTCGAGCACCTCGTCGAAACTCGCGGAGTCGCTGCCTCCGGCGGAGCAGATCGGGAGCAGCGGCTCGATGTCTCCGATGTGCTCGGAGGCCAGTTGGGCTTCGCGCGCCCGCATCCAGTTGCGATTGCCCCGCACCGTGTTGATCTCGCCGTTGTGCGCGATGAGCCGCAGCGGCTGCGCGAGATGCCATGAGGGGAAGGTGTTCGTGGAGTACCGGGAGTGCACGATGGCGAAGCGGCTCGTGAAACGAGCATCGGTGAGCTCGGCGTAGAAGCCGGGCAACTGCAGGGTGGTGACCATTCCCTTGTACACGATGGTCCGGGAGCTCAGCGAAGGCAGGTAGCTGCCCGTCTCGTGCTGCACGCGCTTGCGCACTCGGAAGGCTCGGCGTTCGAGCTGGTCGGCCGAGAGCGCCGTTGCGACAGCCGGCACGAGCACCAGCTGTTCGATGACCGGACTCGCGACGCGTGCGCTCTCCCCGAGCACATCGGGTCGCACTGCGACCGGGCGCCATGCGAGGACCGACAGTCCCTCCTCCGCCGCGATGGCGGCGATGCGGTACTGCGTGACACGCCGCTCGGTCGATGCTTGCGGGAGGAACGCCAGCCCCGCGGCGTACGCGCCGGGCTCTGGCAGATGCAGGTGCGGATCGAGGCGGGCGAGTTCCTCGCGGATCAGCGCGTCCGGAAGGTCGGTGAGGATGCCGGCGCCGTCTCCCGTCCCAGCATCGGACCCCACCGCGCCTCGATGCTCGAGGTGCTCGAGCGCTTCGAGCGCCATCTCGATGATGTCGTGGCTGGCCTCCCCGGTCAGCGCGACCACGGAGGCGAGCCCGCATGCGTCGCGCTCACCCGCAGGATCGTAGAGTCCGACGGCGCTCGGGAGGGCCGATCCCGGCATGGAGGGGTGCACCGGATGGGATTTCGGCGAGCGCTCGGGCATCGACGTCCTCTCGGTCGACGGGACGTCGTCGGTCCCGGTACGAAGCCGCGCTGCTCGCGCGAGTCCAGAGGCGGTCCGGGCGGCAGGGCGGTGGCTGAGCTCCGAATGTAGCACTTCGTTTCTTCGACGAAATACGCGGCTGCTCGCATCTTGTGCCCCGCATTCGGAGGCGCGCCATCTGTTGCCGAATTTATGACGGAAGTTATTGACTTTTGCCGCACGCGACTCCGACGCGAAACACTCCTGAAACACGGCGGGGCCGCTGTGCAGCCGGGACACGCAGAACGCGGTGTTCGATAATCGGATTCGACCCTCTCGGCCGCTCAGATATCGAACACCGCGCTCGTGCCCCGCGCTTACGCCTCGGCGTTGAAGCTGCTCGTGTCACCCACCAGGCGCGTGTAGTCGTCCGGAACCGGATCCACCGCCGCGCGCGCCACTTCTGCCGCGAACTCCGATACGTTGTACAGCTTGCCCGCCTCTTCGCGCCGTGCTTCGATGGCACCGGGGTTCAGACGGTTCAACAGGGTGGCCGTCACCGTCCCCTCGATCATGTCGCCCGACACGACCGTGAACCCGATGCCTCGCGCAGCGAGGTCGGGAATGAGTTCCCGCAGTGCATCCTCGCCCGCTCGCTTCGATTCGGCCACGGGCACGTACTCCGGCATCGTCGGAGTCGTCCGGATGAAGTGAGCCTGGTGACTCGTGACGAACACCACACGCGCCCCCTCGCCCATCAACGG
Organism: Leucobacter alluvii; assembly: GCF_039530485.1. NCBI lineage: Bacteria > Bacillati > Actinomycetota > Actinomycetes > Micrococcales > Microbacteriaceae > Leucobacter > Leucobacter alluvii. Next base: position 740,320 of record NZ_BAAAOP010000005.1, read on the forward strand.
CAGCGCGGCGTCGAGCACGGACAGCTGCGCATCGCGGTTGAGACGCAGCGCGTAGTCCTCTCCCATATTGCTCTCCATGCCGCCGGAGGCGTTGAGCACCAGGATGTCGAGTCCGCCGAACTCCTCCCGCACGGCCGCCATCATGGCCTGCACGGAATCCCGGTCGGTCAGATCTGCACCTTGCACGAGCGCACGCACACCGAGTTCGCGGAACTCCGCAGCGAGTTTCTCGGCGCGCGGCGCCTTGTTCCGGAAGTTGACGACCACGTCCGCACCCGCCTGCGCGAAGTAGCGCGCAGTGTCGGCACCGACGCCGCGAGATGATCCCGTGACGAGCGCGCGGCGGCCGGCGAGGCTGCCGGGTTCGAGAATCTGGGTCACATGTACTCCTCAATCGTGGTGATAACCGTCGTCCCAGGGTACTGGACGGCCAGCAGTTGCCCAGGTCGGGGCTATCGCCGGGGCACCGCAGGCGGGTACCCTGCAAGAGGAGGCACGGCGCCCCGGCAACGTGGGCGTCAGACATGAGGGGGTTCCACATGGCCGATCGAACACTCCGCGGGACGCGCATCGGCGCGACCAGTTTGCAGGGTGAAGAAGGCGTCGAGCTTTCCCCCCGCCGTTCAGTCGAGTACCTCACGGACCGCGGGGTCCGATTCACGATCATGTTCGACGCTGATGCCGAGCCGCCCGCCGAATGGGTGGACCAGAAGAGCGGCGAGGTCGGATTCCTGGACGACGAGGCGGGCCGCGCCGCGAGGGCCGAGTTCGAGGAGAAAGAGTCCTCTCAGCGCACTCCCTGGGACATGCTCATCGAGCGACGCAGTCGCGAAGAACTCGAAGAACTGCTCGAGGAGCGCTTGCGATTGCTGCGCTCGCGACGCGGCTCCGCTCAGTAGCCGCTTCTCGGGCGATCGAACGTGGCCGCGCGCCTCGATCTAGCCGTGCCGCGACACGCGTCGAGCGCGTACGAGCCCGAAGACCCCTCCCGCCAGGCCGAGGACGCCGACGAGCACCCCGACCGAGGCGATCGCGCCCCCGAACCGGAGGGCCGGAGTGAGACCCTCGACCAGCGGCACCTCGGCGACCATCGCGTCGCGCGTGAACGGCTGCAGTTCGTCGAGGCTCCGACCGTCGGGCGCTACGACGGCGCTGGTGCCGACCGTCGAGTCGTTGACGACAGCACGACCCATCTCCACCGCGCGGGTGCGGGCGATGGCCAGCTGCTGAGCGCTCTCATCGGTCCGCCCGAAATCCGCGTTGTTCGTCTGCGCGAAGATCACCTGCGCCCCGTCGCTCGCCATCGCGACCGCCTGCGGATCGAAGATGATGTCGAAGCAGATCGCGATGCCAGCCCGGATGACTCCCGCCGACGTGTCGACCTCCAGCGCCGAGGGGCGCGTGCCGGGCGCGTATTCGAGTTGCACCAGGTCGACGAGATCCGGCACGATAGCGCGGAAGAACGGCCGATTGGGCATGTACTCCGCGAACGGGACCGGGTACCGCTTGTCGTATCGGGCGTCGGTGGGCCCCTCGGAGTTCCAGACGAGCGAGCTGTTGCTGTACGTGCCGTCTTCGTTCGCGAGGACGGTGCCGACGACGATCGGCGCGCCTGCGCGCTCGGCGAGCTTCGCGAGTCGTTGACTTCGAATGAGCTGGTCCGGTGCGGCGAACTCCGCACTGTTCTCCGGCCAGACGATGACGTCCACCGTTCGCCCCTCCGCTTCGAGGCGATCGAGCAGCTCTTCGGTCGCGGTGAAATGGTCGCGGATCACGCCGCCCGCTTCGCGATCGTCGAAGATTCCCGACTTCGAGTTGCCCTGCACGGCAGCGACGCGCAGTGCGCCCGACTGCTCGAGCGGAGCCGCCGGCAATGCCGCGAGCGCGACCAGCACCGCGAGGGACGCCGCGACTCCGACAAGTACCGGCCGCACGGAAGTGCCGCGGTCGCGGGCGACGAGCGCTACCGCCACCGGAACCACGCTCGCGAAGGCCAGCAGGGCGGAAAGACCAGCGAATCCGAGCCAGGAGACGGATTGCAGGAGCGGCCCGTCGGCTTGCGTTGTGGCGAGCCGACCCCACGCGAAACCACCGTAGGGAATCGCGCCCTGCAATTGCTCCCGCAGCATCCAGAGGCCCGCGACCGACGCCGCCTGCGCTCCGGCCAGCGCCGCAGCGCTGCGGCGCAGGATCGCGATCCGGCGGAGCCCCCGTGTCGCGACCGCCGCTGCGACGCCGAAGAGCCCGAACCAGAGGATCATCAGAGCGCACAGCGCCGCCCAGGGAATCGGGCCGAGGTACAGGGTCAGCCAGCCGATGTGCGGCATCCAGAACGCAGCGCCCGCAAGGGCGCCGACCAGGAACCCCCATCGCGCGCGCTGCTGCCAGACCGCCGCGCACACGAGCGCGACTGCGGGAAACGCGAGCGGCCACCAGCTCAATCCCGGCGTCGCGGCATCGAGCAGAAGGCCCCCGGCGACCGCCGCGATCACGGAGGCGTACCAGCGCAGAGCCCGCGTTCCGTTCGCGTCGGTGCGCACCAGCATCGAGCGCTCGCTCGGCGCCCCCGCAATCGTCGCACTCACGAAGTGCTCGACGCTGCGACGATGCCCCGCTTCACACCCCGCTTCGCCTCGCGGGCGAGATGAGCGAGCGCACCGAGTCGATCAGCGTCCACATCGTCCAGCACGGCCGCCTCGCACGCCTGCGCGACCTGGTCGAGCAGATCGATGGTCTGCTTCGCCCAGCGAACGAAGTCACCCGCTCCGATCCCGGCGGCTTCGAGCACCAGCTCGATCGGTCGCCCGGTCGCCCAGGCGTGCATCGTCTTCGCGAGGCCGGCATGCGGCATCTCGCTCCGCGGCAACCGCGATCGCTCTGCCAGGTCGTCGAGTCGCACCCAGATGTCGAGCACCCGATCATAAGCGGCGCCGAAGGCAGCTCCGCCAGGCAGACGCTCCTCCCCTTCGTCGTCCCGCCGCGGTTCGTAACTCAGCACGCAGCACATCGCGGCGAGTCCCGCGGCGTCCAGCCCGCGCCATGCGTCCTCGCGAATGCACTCGGCGACGAGCAGATCGCGTTCGCCGTAGATCCGCCGGAGCAGGTTGCCCCACGGAGTGACGTTCGGCTCGCGTGTGCGGTCGGCTTCCAGATAGCCGAGTTCGAGCAGCTGGTCGACGACCCGGTCGAAGGTACGGGCGATCGTGCCCGTCCGGGAAGCGATCTGGCGCCGGCCGCGCTCCACGCGACGCCGGAGTTTGCGAGCGCGTTCCTCCCATCGTTTCCGATCGGAGCCCTGCGCACGGCTCGCCGCCGCATCGTAGCCAGCGAGTGATTCCTGCTCCGCGCGCAGTTCCCTGGCCTGATCGACGACGGCGCGATCGGCCTGGAACTGCGCGAACGAGAGCTCGAGCATCTCCCTCACGTGAGCCCGGTCCATGCGCTGCAGCAGATTCACAGTCATGTTGGCCGTGGGACGGAAGCTCGAACGCACGGGGAACGACCTGGCTCCGGCGAGATGGGCGAGTGCTTCGAGATCGACGTCGTCGCTCCACACGACAACGGCGTGACCTTCGTCGTCGATCCCGCGCCGACCGGCGCGACCAGTCAACTGGGTGAACTCTCCGGAGGTGAGCGGCACCCGCTGCTCGCCGTTGAATTTATCCAAGCGCTCGATGACCACGGCGCGCGCGGGCATGTTGATGCCGAGGGCGAGCGTCTCGGTGGCGAAGACCAGCTTCACGAGTCGCCGCTGGAAGAGCCGCTCGACGACGGCTTTGAACGCCGGAAGCAGGCCGGCGTGGTGCGCCGCGACGCCGCGCTCCAAGCCAGCGAGCCACTCGCGCACGCCGAGCACACGACGCTCCTCGTCGCTCATCCCCGCGACCTCTGCGCGCGCGATGCGACGAATCTCGTCGCGCTCCTCACGGCTGGTCAGCGTGATGCCCTCCATGAGGCACTGACGAACCGCCTGATCGCATCCGTTCCGGCTGAAGATGAAGACGATCGCCGGCACGAGATCCGTCTCGTCGAGTGCGCGAGCGATGTCGGATCGCGAGATGCGACGGCTTCGACGCGCCGGTGGCCGCCCGCGAGAGCGCTCTCCCCGCCCGCGGCCTCGCTCACGGTCGCCGTCGCGGTCACGCCATCCGCCTCTGCGGTCGAGCGCGTACAGCTCCGGATTCACCCGCCCGCCAGTCGCGAGCTCGCCCGCCCGATCGACGTAGAGCGGGAGGAGCGCACGGGAGGTGAGCACGTGCTGGTAGAGCGGCACCGGCCGGTGCTCAGAGAGAATCACGTCGGTGTCGCCGCGCACGGCGTGCATCCAGTCGCCGAACTCCTCCGCGTTCGAAACCGTCGCCGACAGCGACACGAGTCGCACGGCGGGCGGCAGGTGGAGGATGATCTCCTCCCACACCGCGCCTCGGAATCGATCGCCGAGGTAGTGCACCTCGTCGAGCACGACGAACTCCAGATCGTCGAGGGCGTCGGACCCCGCGTAGATCATGTTCCGAAGCACCTCGGTGGTCATCACGATGATCGGAGCGTTCGAGCGCAGATTCACATCGCCGGTGAGCAGACCCACTTCGTCTTCGCCGTACTCGTCGCAGAGCTCTCGGAACTTCTGGTTCGAGAGCGCCTTGATGGGCGCCGTGTAGAAGATCCGCGCGTCGCGCTCCCGCCTGGCGAGGTACACCGCGAACTCGGCGACCGTCGTCTTGCCCGACCCGGTGGGAGCCGCGACGAGCACGCTTCTGCCTTCCTCGAGGCGTTCGCACGCCGTGCGCTGAAACGCGTCGAGCGGATACTCGAGACGGGCCGAGAACGCGTCGAGCGCGCTCTCCTCCCGACTCGCGCCGGGGTCAGGCATGCTCATCGGCGTCCTTTCGTGCGGTCGGCGTCGCCACGCTCGGCTTCCCGTCCGGTGTCGTCGTCGAGGTCGTACTCGGCGAGCTCGGCGGCCCGGCGTTTGTCCACCCTGCGGTCGTGCAGCAGTGCGACGCCGGCCGCCGCGAAGTACAGCACGATGATGGGCGCCGCGAGCAAGAACATGCTCATCAGGTCGGCCGCGGGTGTCGCGATGGCCGCGAAGAGAATGATGACGAGGATCGCGACTCGCCAGCTCCGGATGATGGCCGCGCCGCGCAGCACTCCGATGAAGTTGAGCATCACCAGGAGCACCGGGAGCACGAAGCCGACGCCCACCGCGAGCAGGAGCTTGATCGCGAAATCGAGATAGTTGCGCGCCGTGAGATAGAACGCGTCCTCCTCCGGCTGGAAGCTCGCCATGAGGCGGACGATATTCGGGAGGACCAGCCAGCCTGCATACGCGCCGCCGAGGAACAGCGGTACCGCGGCACCGATGAATCCCACCCCGGTGAGCTTCTCGCGTCGCGTCAGACCCGGGGCGAGAAACGCCCAGACCTGGTAGAGCCACACCGGCGAAGCGATGAGCACCGCGATGAAGAGCGCGATCTGAACCTTGGTGTCGAAGCCGCTCGAGATGTCGCCGTACGAGATGATCGCATCACGGCCCTGCATCTCGAGATCGTTGATCGGCTTGCGGAGCATCTCCCACACCCACGTCGACAAGAACCAGCCGGCGATGAGGGCGACCACGATCGCGGCGGCCGAGATCAAGAGTCGTTTGCGGAACTCGATGAGGTGCTCGCCGAGGCTCATCCGCCCATCGGGACTTCGCCGCTTGCGAGCCTGGTTAGCCATTGGTTCAGTGTATCTCAGCGGTCGCCGCACCGCGCCAGGAACACTCAGCCGCCGTATGCCGCGAGCGCGCGTTCCGTCCACTCGCGCACCGACGCCCGCGCCCAGTCGGGCGACTCGATCTCCACGCCGCCGGGGAGCACCTGCACGATCTGCACTGCCGTACCTCGATGCCAGGCTTCGACTCGCACCCGGAAGCGCCCGTCTTCGATCTGTTCGAGCACCTCTGGGGCGAAGCCTTCGAGCGGCGCGAGTGCCGCCTCTGTCACTCGCGCGGTGATGTGCACCGGGCCTTCGTGCGCCATTGGTTGCTCGGCCGCGGTGGCGGGCGGCGCCGCGACGGGCACCGGTACGAGCGGCGCGTCCGATCCGGCCGGGTCCGCGGTCCCGGGCGCTGCACCTGCGGCGCCCGGGATTTCCGCACGTTCGAGCTCGCGCATCTGGTCGACCCGGAAGGTGCGATCGGCCAGGCGTTCGAAGCAGTACCCGCGCAGGTACCAGGTGCCCGATCCCTGCGTGAGCGACTGCGGCCGCACCGTGCGACGGGAGTCCGAACCGGAGGCGTCGCGGTAGACGAACGAGACTGCTCGCCCCTCCTCGATGGCGGCCACGAGTTCCGGAACCCGCGCATCCCCGGGCCCGTCGGTCACCGACATCGGCGCTTCCGGAGTCGCTCCGAGCGCCGTGCCGAGTTTCTCGGCGGTGGCTCTGGCGAGCGCTGCGTCCTCCGGACCGAGCATGCTCGTGAGTGCTTGGAGTCCCGCGATGAGGGCAGCCGTCTCCATGGGAGCGAAACGCGGTGCATCGTCGACGGCCACAGTCCGCGTGAGACTGACGAGGTCCTGCTGCTCGAGCGCGTCCCAGTCGATGTCGAAGAGATCCTCGTCCTGATAGTTCATCGTCTCTCCTGGCACACCGGCGGTGCCGAGGAACCGGACGAGGGTGCGCACGAGTTCCGGCGGCACCGAGAAGCGCTCCGCCAGTTCCCCGACTGTCGCCGAACCGGTATCCCTGAGGTACGCGACGAGCGAGAGGAGAAAGGTCACGCGTTCCGGAGCGAGGACTTGTTTACGCATCTGCCGTCCCTTCGTCATGCCGGGCATCGAGCTGGAGCTCATTCCCCGACGGTGCGACCGGTGCGTGATGAACCTCGGCGATGCGCCGCAGGCCCGCGACGACGAGTTCGCGCAGCTGAGCCGGCTCGCACACCGATACATCCGCTCCGTATCCGATGAGTTCGACCGCGAACACATGGAGATCGAGCACCCCGACTTCGAGCTCGACGTGATCGCCCGAACCGCAGCGCCCGGGCCGCAGGTCGCCCTGATCCCCTGACCGCGAGAGCAGTCGAGCCTCCGCGATGCTTCCGCGACGGACGCAGAGCACGGCGCGCCGGTCGGAGCGCAATCGCTCGAGGTCTTCCACCGCCGCATCGGCGCGCACCCGCAGCTCGGGGTCGAATGCCTCAGTCGACTGCTGCACGCGCCCCTCGATGCGGGCGAGGAGGAACGTGCGAGCCGCGTCGCGTTCGAGGTCCCACGACACGAGGTGCCAGCGCCCCTCGGCGCGGTGCAGCCGCAGCGGAGCGACCCTGCGCATCAGCGGCGCCTCCCGATCCGGTAAGCGATACGCGAAGCGCACCACCCGCCCGGCATCGATCGCGCGCTGCAACGGCGCTGCAGCGGCCTCTGCCGTTCCCAGTCGCGGTGCGATGCCCAGATGCTGCACATCGAGCCCGGCGCCGAGGGCTTCGAGCTTCATCGCGGCACGGCGCGACTCCGCGCTGAGGCTTCCCTCGCTCCAGGCGAGAGCCGCGAGCCGCAGCAGCATGAGCTCGCGCTCGGAGAATCGAAGATCGGCTGGGAACTGCAGCCGCTCCTTGGAAATGCGGTACCTGATGAGCTGGTTGTTGCCGACGTCCTGCGGATCCTCGAACGCGTCGATCCGGATGCCGAGGGAGCGCAACTGTTCCTTGTCGCGCTCGAACTGCTTTTCCAGAGCCGCACTCGGCTGGCCGTGGCGATATCTGTCGGCGTACCCGTAGACCGAGGAGAGGAGCTCGCGCTTCGTAGCGCCGAACGGGCTCACGACGAGGGCGAGGACCAGGCTGAAGAGACGCTGCTCGCTCGGCACCGAGGAACGCGACCGCCGTTCCGGGGCCTCAGAGGCTGCCGAGCTGCTCGGCATGGCCGATCAGCTGACCCCGAGGATGTCGACGACCACGACACGGGCATTCGCGTCGCCCTCGTTCTCGACGACGACCACCTGCGAGCCGATCGACTTGCCCGTCAGTTCCGCACGATACGTGACCCCCGACTGGGCGATGTCCGCTTCGGTGTAGAGCAGCTTGAGCCCCGTATCCCAGGTGTTCTCCTGCTCCATGCCGTCCCAGCCGACGGCGAGCACCTGCGCGATGACGTTGTCGTCGGCAGTCACCTCCGCTCCCTCGCCTGCGATGCGCACTGCCGAGGTCGTGCCTGCGGGCGCTTCGGTGGGCGGCAGCACGACGCCGACACGACCCTCCTCGTCGGTGACCACTGCTGGGAAGCCATTGGGAAGACCGCGCTTCGAACCCTCCGCTACGGTCGGAGCCGTCGACACGACGTCCACCACGCCCACGACCGCGTCCGCTCCGGTCGCGCCGAGCTGACCTCCGAGCTGCGTGCTCTCCTCTGGCGAGAGCGCCAGCACGATGCGATCGCCGGGGACGGAGCATCGCACCGCCTCACTCAGTGGGTTCGCGGTCTCCTCGGCGACGAGCAGGGGCTGCGGCGGCTGCGAGGGATCCGTGAACCCCTCGCTCTGGAAGAGGGCGTCGCCTGTGGCCGCGTCGAAGAAGGCCATGTTGACCCCGACGAGCGACTGCTCCTCGGCCACGTAGCCATCGGAGTCGCCGTGTTCGACGACGGTGCGCTGGGTGGAGAGGATCTCGAGATCCTCCGGCGCCGAGATCTCCGGGACGTCGCCGAAGCTCCCGAGAACCGTCGTGCCATCGCTCAGAGCGCCCGGCTGCAGCGTCGTCTTGCAGTCTGACGCCTGCGCCTGCTGCGCGCTGCAGCCGGTCACCCCGGCGAGAAGCAGCGCAGCAGCAGCGGTAGCGGGAATGATGCGACGAAGCATGAGCACCTCTCGAGGAAGCCGACGTGAACCCCGCTATCCTATCGAACCGCGACTGGGCGTATGCGCGCCTCGTAGTCGTCCGGCGCTGCGACCACCGGTCCGATCACGGGCGCCAGAACCCTCGCCGCCGCGCGATCAGTCGGTCACCGCGGAATCGGAGCCCGGGAGCTCGCCGCCGCGCTCCCGCGCGAACTGCTGGGTCTCACGCATCTTCTTGCGCAGCACCTTGTCGCTCTTCGTGCGCTCGCCGACCGCTTCCGGTGTCCACACCTCCGCGCTCGCCGGCGCCTCGTCCTCTGGGCCGAGGTCGGGCAGCCAGCTGCCGAGGTCGGTCTCGCTGAAATCGCTCTTCGACGCGCGTCGCTTCAGTTCGGGCAGCACGGTGCCGGGCGCGAGCCTTCGCGCCGTCACCAGGAAGCCGGTGTGCGCGACCATCCGGTGATCGGGCCGCACCGCCAGGCCCTCGACGTGCCAGCCGCGCACGAGCGTCTCCGATGCCTGAGCATGAGCGAACTCGCCGCTGCGGCGAATCTGCTCGACCGTGCGGGAGAGTTGAGTCACGGTGGCGACGTAGCAGATGAGCACGCCGCCGGGTGCGAGCGCATCGGCGGCGACGTCCACGCATTCCCACGGTGCGAGCATGTCGAGCACGACGCGATCGATGCTGCCTGCTGCGCACACGGCGGGCAGCGTTTCCTGCAGGTCTCCGACGGTCACGGTCCAGTTCTCGGGAACGCTGCCCGAGAAGGCGACGACGTTTCCGGTGGCGATCTCCGCGAACTCGTCGCGACGCTCGAACGAGAAGAGCGCACCCTCCGGCCCGACTCCTCTGAGCAGATGCAGCGACAGCGCGCCGGAGCCCACGCCGGCCTCGACGACACGAGCTCCCGGGAAGATGTCGGCGAGCGACAGGATCTGCGCCGCATCCTTCGGGTAGACGATCGCGGCACCCCTCGGCATGGACATCACGAAATCGGAGAGCAACGGACGCAGCGCGAGGTACTCCTCACCGCTGCTGTTCGCGACCACCGAGGCGTCGGGCCGGCCCACGATATCGGAATGCGGGATGACGCCGCGATGACTGTGGAACTCGCCATCGTGCACGAGGGTGATGGTGTTGAGACGCCCCTTCGGCCCCGTCAGCTGCACGCGATCGCCGTACTGGAAGGGGCCGCGCACTGCCGGCGACACGGTTGCCGAAGGCGCACCGCGATGCGCGGCGTACCGTTCGCCGAGCACCGCCGCATCGACGCCGACCAGGGTCGGCCAGACTTCGTGAGCGGGTGCGTCGGACAGATCGATCAGATTCGGAATGCCGAAGGCAACGGCCCCGGAAGCGTGAGCGGAGCGCAGGCCCGTGACGGAGTCCTCGAGGGCGACGCACGCCTCGATATCGACGCCGAGCAGAGCCGCGCCCATGCGGTACGGCTCCGGGTGCGGCTTCTCGTGCGGGACCTCATCGCCGCCGATGATGTGGGTGAAGAGACGGTCGGGAAGCAGGGCCACGACCGCATCGGCGATCTCCCGCACAGCCATGGTCACGAGCACGCAGGGGATACCCGAGTCGCGCAGCGACTCCAGCAGTTCGACGGCGCCGGGCCGCCACATGGGCTCCTCCGCGCTGAGCCCAGCGATCACGCCGGCCGTCCACTCCGCGATGATGTCGTCGACCGTCATGGGAACACCGAGTTCCTGGAATCGCCGCGCGGCGGCGCGAAGCCCCGAGCCGATGAGCGAGTCGCGGATCTCGGACGTCAGTTCGATCCCGTAGCGACCGAGCATCGCCAGCTCCGATGCGAGCCAGAGCGGTTCGGAGTCGATCAGTGTGCCGTCCATATCCCAGAGGACGGCGGCGGGACGAGCGTCGAGTGTCCGCTCAGAGAGGAATGCGTTCATCCGAACCAGTGTACTGTTCGTCAGCCGATACCCTTGAGCCTATGTCCACACCCTCGGCCCCGCATTCCCGCGTCCTGATCGTCGCGTTCCAGGGCTGGAGCGACGCCGGCGACGCGACGACGGAGGTGCTGCAGCACCTCGCCGGTCTGATCGATGCCGAGGTGCTCCACGAGATCGGCGCCGAGGGGTACGTCGACTTCCAGGTGCACCGCCCGAAAGTGCTCTTCGACGAGTCGGGCAAGCGGGTGCTCGAATGGCCCGACACCCGGTTGTTCGGTCCGGTGCAGCGCCCGGGCGAGTCGTCGGATGCCGTCGTCTCTCCGGAACCCGCTGACGGTGAAACGGTGCGACGCATCGACGGGAGTCCGGTTCGGGATCTCTTCCTCCTCGCGGGCGTCGAGCCGGCGAGGGACTGGCAGAACTTCGCCGACGAGATCGTCGAGCTGGTCGATGTCTGGGCGATCGATCTCGTCATCATCCTGGGGTCGATGTTCTCCGATGCGCCCCACACGCGGCCGATCGTCACCACCGTGACGTCGGAGCACGAGGCGCGCCGCGACGCAGTCGGAGCCGTGCGAAGCACGTACGAGGGGCCGGCCGGCATCTCCACGGTCATCGATCTGGCGCTCGCCGAGGCGGGCATCGAGACGCTGTCGCTCTGGGCGCAGGTGCCGCATTACGTGCACAGCACGCCGTCTCCCAAGGCCTCGCTCGCGCTGCTCGACAAGCTCGAAGAACTGCTCGACATCGTCATCCCGCGCGGAGAGCTGCTCGTTCAGGCGAACGAGTGGGAGGCGAACATCAATCGCATCGCCGACGCCGACGAGGACATGTCGAGGTATATCCGCCGGCTCGAGGAATCGCGGGACGAGGAACTCGCCGCGGAGACCACCGGAGACGCGATCGCCCTCGAATTCGAGAAGTTCCTGAAGGGCGGGCCGCGGTTCGCGCGCGATGTCGAGGTTCCCGACGCGGGGTCGCGGCGCTCGGGTGCGTCGGATTCCGCCGCGGATCCTGAGCACGATACGGACCGAGAGACGCCCGGCAGTCCGGAGACTCCGGACGGCCCTGCGGACCGCCGGGACGACGACTCCGGGCCCGGCTCGGCCTGAGACGGGCCCGGGTCACCCCGGTCGTACTAGAGCTGCACTCCGAGTAGCGCGAGCACCGCATCGGCCACGAGCCCCGGTGCGTCGACGCCTTGATCGAGCGCTGCGTCGAGGGTCGCCAGCATCACGGGCGTATCGAGGTCGTTGGCGATCGCCGACCGCAGCTGGCGCACCACGGCGGCGGCGGGAGTCGGATCCTCGCTCTCGCGCAGCAGCCCGGCCCGCCAGGCCTCCAGCCGGCGCTGCGCCACCGCGAGGTCGCTGTCGTGCCATTCCCACTCGGAGCGGTAGTGGTGGGCGAGAAGCCCCAACCGGATCGCCGAGGGGTCGGCTCCTCCGTCGAGCAGCCGCGAGACGAAGACGAGATTGCCCCTCGATTTCGACATCTTGTGCCCGTGGTACGAGACGAGCCCTGCGTGGCAGTAGGCGTGCGCCAGGGGCGTGCCCGAAAGGGCGGTCGCGTGCGCGGCGGTGAATTCGTGATGCGGGAACACCAGATCGGAGCCCCCGCCCTGCACGGTGAACGCTCCACCGAGCGCACCGCGTGCAATCACGGAGCACTCGATATGCCACCCTGGGCGCCCCGACCCCACCGGGGTCTCCCAACTCGGCTCCCCGGCGCGCTCCGCCCTCCAGAGCAGCGGGTCGAGCGGGCCCCGCTTGCCCGGACGCTCGGGGTCTCCCCCGCGCTCGGCGCTCAACCGGAGCATCGTCTCGCGGTCGTACGGCGCGACGTCGCCGAGCCGCCACTGCGAGTCCCGCTCGGCGGCGGCCGTATCGAAGTAGATGTCGTCGCCGGCAGCGTCTGCGGTGGGCACCGTGTAGGCGAATCCGCGGTCGAGCAGCTCGCGCACCGCGGCGGCGATCTCATCGATCTGCTCGGTCACCGCGATGTAGTGCTCGGGAGGCAGCATGCCCATGCGATGCATGTCGGAGCGGAAGAGACCGATCTGCTCGTCCGCGAGCGCGCGCCAATCGGCTCCGGTGGCGTTCGCGCGCTCGAGCAGGGGGTCGTCGACGTCAGTGATGTTCTGCGCGTAGACCGTTTCGATCCCGGCGTCGCGCCACGCGCGCTGCATGATGTCGAACGCGAGGTAGGTGAACGCGTGCCCGAGGTGCGTCGCGTCGTACGGCGTGATGCCGCAGACGTAAAGGTGCGCGCGTCCCTCGGGAATGGCCGGGTACTCGAGGCGCTCGGTGGCGGTGTTGAAGAGTTTCGGCGCGACGCCGGTTCCCGGCAGCGCGGGGAGCTCGGGCGGGGTCCAGGTTCTCATCGAACACCCCCCGCCGTCACCGCGTGCACGGCTGCAGCGCCTTCGGCGACGGATGCCCCGCCATCGGCTGAGAGTACGCCGGTCGCGAGGAGCACGATGATGATCCCGCCGATCAGCACACGGTAGACGACGAACGGCATGAAGCTGCGCTTCGAGATGTACTTCATGAAGAGACCGATGACGAAGAGTGCGATGACGAATGCGACCACCGTGGCCACCGCGGTGAGTCCCATGGGGGTTTCGCCTGCGGGAGCGCGCAGCGCTTTGAACACCTGGTAGAAGCCGGACCCCAGCACAGCTGGAATCGCGAGCAGGAAGGAGTAGCGGGCCGCGGCTTCGCGCGTGTACCCCATGAGGAGCCCAGCGGTGATCGTGCCGCCCGAGCGCGAGACGCCCGGGATCAGGGCGAGGGCCTGAGCGAATCCGTAGACGAGACCGTGCTTCCAGGTGAGCGCTTCGATGGGGCGCACCTTCTGGCCGACGCGGTCGGCCACGCCGAGCAGCAGGCCGAAGACGATGAGGCTGATGGCGACGAACCAGAGGGAGCGGAGCGTCGTCTCGATCTGATCCTGGAACAGCAGCCCCAGCACGACGATCGGAACGGTGCCGATGATGATCCACCACCCCATGAGCGCGTCCGGATCGTTCCGAGGCACGCGCTTCCCGCCCAGCGACTGCGCCCAGCGTCCGATGATGCGCACGATGTCGCGCCAGAAGAACACGATGACGGCGGCTTCCGTTCCGATCTGAGTGATCGCGGTGAACGCCGCACCCGCGTCGCCGATGCCGAGCAGTTCGCTCGCGATGCGCAGATGCGCACTCGACGAGATGGGCAGAAACTCGGTGAGTCCCTGAATGATTCCCAGGAGGATCGCCTCGAAGATTCCCATGATTCCTTTCCTGGCTGCACCACGCGCGCGAACCGACCGCGCCGGGTTTGGACCGCCGTCCAGACTAGCTCACAGCGCACTGAGAACCCGTGAGGGCGGGCCCGGGCGCCGACGATTCAGTAGGTGCGGAGCAGGTCCACGAGCACGCCGTGGCCGAAGTCGAGCGCTTCGAGCGGAACACGTTCATCGACGCCGTGGAACATGCCGGGAAAGTCGAGATCCGCGGGAAGCCGCAGCGGAGCGAACCCGTAGCCCGTGATGCCCAACCGTGCCAGCGACTTGTTGTCGGTGCCGCCGGAGAGCAGATACGGCAGCACGCGGGCTTCTGGGTCGGCGCGCTTCAGACACGCCGTCATGGCGTCCACCAGCTCCCCGGCGAACGGCACCTCGAGACCGATATCGGAGTGCACCTGCTCCAGCTCGATGTCGTCGCCGACGATCGCACGGATCTGGTCGAGGATCGACTCCTGATCGGCCGGCAGCGCGCGCACGTCGACGAGCGCCTCCGCCGTGTCGGGAATGACGTTGTGCTTGTATCCCGCCTGCAGCACGGTCGGGTTGCTGGTGCTGCGCAGGCTGGCCTGGATGAATCCGCCGCCCTTGCCCAAGCGGAGCACGAGATCTTCCGGGGATACGACGTGCGGGTCCTCCCCCAGGATCTCGGCGATGGCGTCGACCAGGTCTCTGGTGGTGTCGGTGAGCGTCACCGGCCACTCGTGCCGTCCGAGTGCGGCGATCGCTTCGGCGAGGCGGGTCACGGCGTTGTCGTGCCAGACGCGGGAGCCGTGGGCGGCCGTGCCGCGCGCCCGCAGCCGAATCCACTCGAGCGACTTCTCACCCGTCTGCACGAGGTAGGCCCGCGTGCCCGCGATATCGATCGAATACCCGCCGACTTCGCTGATCGCCGTCTCCGCTCCCGCGAACAGCTCCGGATGGTTCCGCACGAGATGCTGGGCGCCGTACACGCCGCCGTTCTCCTCATCGGCGAAGAAGGCGAGAATCACGTCGCGTCGCGGCCGCTCGCCGCCCCGCAGCAGTTCGGCGACGGCGGTGAGGATCATGGCGTCCATGTCCTTCATGTCGACCGCGCCGCGCCCCCACAGCATGCCGTCCTTGATCACGCCGGCGAACGGGTCGACGGACCAGTTCGCGGGATCCGCCGGCACGACGTCGAGGTGTCCGTGGAGCACCAGTGCCGGCAGCGATGCGTCGGCTCCCGCAACCCGCGCGATGACGCTCGCGCGACCGGGGTCGCTCTCGAAGATCTCCGGTTCGAGACCGAGCTCGCGCAGGTACGCCGCGACGTAATCGGCCGCCGGCCGCTCGGGCTCGGCATCCCCGCCCCCGCGGTTGGACGTGTCGATGCGGATCAGATCGCGCGCAACGCGGGCCGTTTCAGACAGCGCGTGCTCGGAGGTCTCGAGGCTCATGCTTCCAGCGTAGCCCGGTGGACGCTCAGCCGCCCTGGATCACGAGGCAGAGCAGCAATCCGAGCACTCCGACGACGGCGGAGGCGATCATCGAGGCGGCCATGACCCGCAGCCGAAGGGGTCCCCGCTGCACGGCGAAGCGGGCGATGAACAGGACGCAGGTGCAGGCGAGCATGAGCGCTCCCGTCGCCACCGCGACCGGGACCATCGGTCCGGGTCGGAGCGCGATGATCGCGACGACCGGAACCGCACCCGCGACGAGCAGGAGGCTCCCCATGACCACCCAGATGGTCCCGGACGCCGTGGTGAGGGCGGGTTGCTGCGTCACCTTCGTCGGATCGGCGCTCGAAGCCCCTCTCCGGGTGCGTTCTCCGCGCGAATCGTTCATCGTCCACTCCTCCCCTCACGGTAACGCAAAAGAGGCCCTCCTCTCGGAGAGCCTCTTTCGTTCACGTGCGCGGAGGGGGACTTGAACCCCCACGCCCTAATACGGGCACTAGCACCTCAAGCTAGCGCGTCTGCCATTCCGCCACCCGCGCGAACGATTCGGAACCTTCATCGGCCGAACAGAAGATAACTTAGCACGGATCTCGAGGGCTGATCGAATCGGCCCGGGATCTCGCGCGCGTCGGCTTCCAGCGCCCCGTACCAGCGGGCGAACGAGCCGCTCACGGCCGGAGACGTCGGCGCAGCAACTCGATCCGCTTCTGCAGCTGCGTGACCGACGCCTGCGCCACCGCAGGCCCGCCGCAGACCCGACGGAGCTCGGTGTGGATGTCTTTGTGCGCTTCGCCAGAGACCTTCGCGTACATGCCCACGAGCGAGCTCAGCAGCTTCCGCTGCTCCCCGAGCGTACGATGCAACGCCTCCGGCGATTCGGCTCGGTCGGGGGCGTGTTCGAGAATGCCCTGCTTCCCCGCGCTCCGGCGTGCTTGCCTGGCCTGCCGCTGCTGAAGCAGCGCCTTCACCTCTTGCGGCTCGAGCAGCCCGGGGAACCCGAGGAAATCGAGTTCCTCCTCGGTCTCCACCTCGGCGTAGCCGCCGAATTCAGCACCGTCGAAGACCGCGCGGTCGAAGTGGGCGTCGGAGGCGAGGGCCTGATAGACGAACGTCTCCCCCTCGACCAGCTCCGATGATGCCTGGTCGCCTCGCTCGGCCTCCGCCATCAGTGCGGCCTCGGCGTCCCACATCTCCTCGGCGCTCTTCGGGCCCTCGAGCACATGGTTCCGCTCTTTCTCGAGCTCAGCCGCGAGCTGCATGAGGGCGGGCACGTTGGGGATGAACACCGAGGCGACCTCCCCGCGGCGGCGCGAGCGCACGAAGCGTCCGATCGCCTGCGCGAAGAAGAGCGGCGTCGAGGAGCTCGTCGCGTAGACGCCCACGGAGAGCCGCGGCACGTCGACACCCTCCGAGACCATGCGCACGGCGACCATCCAGCGCTGCTCCCCGCTCGAGAAGGCATCGATCTTCTCCGACGCTCCGGCGTCGTCGGAGAGGATCAGCGCCACGTCCTCCCCCGTGATGTCATTGAGCTGCGCGGCGTACGACCGCGCCGAGGCGTGGTCGGTCGCGATCACGAGCCCTCCGGCATCGTGCACGTGCTGCCGCACCTCGGTGAGCCGGCGATCGGCCGCGCGCAGCACCTTGCCGATCCAGTCTCCCGCTGGGTCGAGCGCAGTCCGCCATGCCTGCGAGGTCACGTCCTTCGTGTTGCCCTCGCCGAGCGCCGCCTCCATCTCCTCGCCCGCCGATGTCTGCCACCGCATCTTGCCGGCGTACACCATGAAGATGACCGGGCGCACGATGCCATCCGCGAGCGCACGACCGTATCCGTAGTCGTAGTCGGTCAGGGAGAGGCGCGACCCGTCCCCCTGCGGCGCGTACTGCACGAAGGGAATCGGCGCTTCATCTGACCGGAAGGGGGTTCCTGTGAGGGACAGCCGCCGTCGCGCGTTTCCGTAGGCTTCACGGATCGCGTCGCCCCAGCTCAGCGCGTCGCCGCCGTGATGCACCTCGTCCATGATCACGAGCGTGTCCTCGTGCTCGGTCAGCAGCCGGTGCTGCACCGGCTTCATCGCCACCTGCGCGTACGTCACTGCGACGCCGTGGAAGTGGCGCCCGTAGGCGAGCCCGTCGCTGTTCGAGTAATTCGGGTTCAGCCGAATACCCGCGCGTGCGGCCGCGTCCGCCCACTGCGTCTTGAGATGCTCGGTGGGGGCGACGACGATGATCTGCCGAACGGTGTGATTGGAGCGCAGGATCGCCGCGAGTCTGAGCGCGAACGTCGTCTTGCCGGCTCCCGGCGTCGCAGAGGCGAGGAAGTCGCGCGGGGCCGCGTCGAGGTAGCGTTTGATCGCCTCCTCCTGCCAGGCGCGCAGCGTACCCGCCGTCCCGTGCGCTGCGCGCTCGGGATAGGCGGGAGGCAGGTGCTCGGCTGCACTCGTCCCAGGAAGGTGGAGGCCCGGATCCGAATCTGTCACGACGTTCTAGACTATCGCTGTAAGCCGACCGCTGCGTCCTCGCCGACGCCCGCGAGCGGCTCCCCCCACCGCCCCAGACACTCAGAGGTAAGCAATGGCACAGGATGACGGCGCTCCGCAGACCCGAGTCGAACTTCCGTGGTCGCGTTTCGTGGCCCTCGGTGACTCGTTCACCGAGGGCGTGGGAGATCCCGATCCTGACAGCCCGGGCGGGCTCCGCGGGTGGGCCGATCGCGTCGCGGAGGTGCTGAGCCTCTTCGATGAGGACTTCGCGTACGCGAACCTCGCCGTGCGCGGCAAGCTGATCCAGCAGATCGCCGACACGCAGGTGGACGCCGCCCTCGATCTCCGCCCAGACCTCATCAGCATCTGCGCCGGCGGCAACGATGTGATCCGTCCTGGGACGGATCCAGACGAGGTCGCAGCGAAGCTGGAGCGCATCGTCGAGCGGCTGAGCGTCGGCGGCGCGACCATCATGCTCTTCACCGGAGTGGATACCGCGTTCCAGCCCGTCTTCCGCTCGATCCGGGGCAAGGTGGCCATCTTCAACGAGAACGTGCGGAAGGTCGCGCAACGCCATGATTGCATCGTCGTCGACCAGTGGGCGCTCGACGAACTGCACGACAGCCGCTACTGGGCCGGCGATCGACTGCACCTGAACGCGCTCGGGCACCACACCATCGCCCGGGCGGCGCTCGCGGCGCTCAGCGTGCCTCACGATCTCGCTCCGCTCGAGGTGCCGGATCTCCCCGAGCGGAGCTGGCGGGCCGCACGTCGCGAGGACGTCGTCTGGGCTCGCGAGCACTTCGTCCCGTGGGTGATCAGGCGGATCAAGCACGTGTCATCGGGCGACCACATCGAAGCGAAACGGCCCATTGCAGCGGCACTGCGCCCGTCGAGACACGGGGCTGCCGAAGACTAGCGCGAGCGAGTAGTGTGGGGCGCATGACTCACCTGACGAAGCAGATCGCAGATACCCTGGTCGAGGTCGGCGTGCACTCCGCGTACGGCGATCCCGTCGAGGTCGACGGTTCGACACTGATCCCGGTGGCGTACACGGCCTACGGCTTCGGAGCCGGGGAAGGCGCCGGTGCCGGTGAGGGCGTCGCCCAGGGAGAAGGATCAGGCGGTGGCGGCGGCGGGTTCTCCATTCCCGTCGGCTCCTACATCACCCGCGAAGGCACCACCCGATTCGAGCCGAACATCATCGCTCTGCTCGCCGTCGGCACCCCGTTCCTCTGGGTCGCCGGCCGAGCGCTCGCTCGCATCATCAAAGCGCTCAAGAAGTAGCGGCGTTCTCCAGGCCGGGCCACACCCAGGCCGAGCGCGGCAGGGCGCCGGGATCGAACCGCTCGACGAGCAGCTGCGGATGCACGCGTTCGCCAGGCGCAGCGAGATCGAGCGACTGCGCGAGCACCGCGAGCACCTCCTCGGCGCTCGCGCCGGCACTCCGCAGGTCGGCGAGAGTGACGGCGCCGTCGCGCTTGGCCAATCTGGCACCCGACGACCCGAGCACGAGCGGCACGTGCGCGAACTCGACATCGGGCGGTGACGGGAGCCCGAGCAGACGCTGCAGCACGATGTGCCTCGGCGTCGATGTCACGAGATCGTCTCCGCGCACCACCTGGTCGATGCCCATCGCGGCATCGTCCACCACCACGGCGAGGTTGTAGGCGACCGTCCCGTCGCCGCGACGCAGCACGAAGTCATCGATCTCTCCGACAACGCGGCCCCGAATCCGATCGTCGAACTCCGGGGCAGCCACTCCGGTCGGCACGCGCAGCCTCAGGGCGGGCCGACGCGGCGCGATGCGCTCGCGCTCTCGAGCCCGCTCAGCCTCGCTGCGGTCCCGGCAGGTGCCGGGATACGCGCCGGGCGGGGCGTGCGGCGCACTCGGGGCCGCGAGAATGTCGGCGCGGGTGCACGTGCACTCGTACACGAGGCCCGCCTCGGCGAGCCGGTCGATCGCGGCGTCGTGCCCGCGACCCAACTCCGACTGGAGCACCGCCTCCCCGTCCCAGTCGAGGCCGATCCGGGACAGGTCGTCCAGCTGCCGTGCGGCCGCGCCGGCGTCTCTGGCGCGATCCAGATCCTCCACGCGCATGAGAAATCTCCGCCCGCTCGCTCGGGCGAAGCACCAGGCGAGCAGCGCGGTGCGCAGGTTCCCGATGTGCAGATCCCCCGAAGGACTCGGAGCGTAGCGTCCGGCCCCGTTCGCTCCCGTCATGCCGTTCATCCTCTCACGAGCCCGTTGCAGCGAGGAGCGTGGAGCGCCTGCGCCATGCGGGACTACGCTTGAGTTCGACCGCAAGGAGGCGCACGTGTCCGAATCCCACCCCGAACCGCACTTCGACCTCGACGAGCTGCACACCCTGCTGGGGCCGCGTCTCGTCCGCGACCGGGAGTTGATCGCTCCGTACGCCGTCGATACGTCGCGCGCGGTGGCCGAGGGCGCACCGCTCGCCGTAGTGCTCGCCGAATCGACGGCTGACGTGGCGGCGGCACTCGGCTGGGCGAACCGTGCAGGCGTGAAGGTGAGTGTGCGCGGCGCCGGGACCGGCCTCGCGGGGGGCGCGATGGCCTACGCCGACGGCCTCGTCGTCTCGCTCGAGCGGATGCGCACCATTATCGACATCGACGTGCCGAATCGGCTCGCAACCGTGCAGCCGGGGGTCGTGACGGCCGACCTCGACGCCGCAGCTCGTGACCACGGGCTGTTCTTCCCACCCGACCCCGCGAGCGCGCGGATCAGTACGGTGGGCGGAAATATCGCTACGAACGCCGGCGGCCTGCGCTGCGTGTCGCACGGCGTCACGAGCGATGCGGTCGCGGCGCTCGAAGTCGTGCTCGCAGACGGCCGGGTCATGCGGTCCGGCGCGCGCACCCGCAAGAACGTCGTGGGATACGACCTGACGCGGCTGTTCGTCGGGTCAGAGGGAACGCTCGGCGTCATCACCGAGGCGACCGTCAGGCTGAAGCCCGTTCCGCCCGGCTCTCCCCGCACCTTCCGCGCGAGTTTCGGGACGCTCGAGGACGCCGGGCGGGCGGTGACCGCGATCGTGAACAGCGCGGCGCGCCCCGAGGTGCTCGAGTTGATGGACGCCCTCAGCGTCGAGATCATCGAGTCGTTCCACCCCAGTGGCCTCACGGTGCCGGCGGGCGCCATGCTCGTCGGGCAGACCGTCGGGTGGGACGCCCAGGAGCAGGCGGAGGCCATCACCGCCATCTGCCGGGACGTCGGGGCCGACGATACCGAGATCTCCGAAACCGACGCGCTGCTCGAGGCCCGTCGCCTCTCGAATCCAGCGCTGAATGCGCGCGGACTCAAGATCTCCTGCGATGTCGGCGTTCCCGTCGCCGCCCTGGCGGAGGTATTCCACGGCATCGCCGAGATATCCGCGAAGCACGGCAAGCGGGTGTCGACGGTCGCGCACGCCGGCGACGGCAATCTCCACAGCACCGTCGAGTCTGCCGACACACCCGTCGGCATTCGCGAAGCCGACGCGGTCATCGACGACATCACGCGGCTCGCACTCGCGCTCGGCGGCACCATATCCGGCGAGCACGGCATCGGCTCGGTCAAACGGCACGAGCTCGGATGGCAGCTCGATACGGTCGCGCTGAGCGTGCAGGTGGCGATCAAGCGGGCACTCGATCCGCTCGGAACGCTGACACCGGAGCGAGGCATCTGACGCGCTGTCAACGGGCTTGCCGCTCGGTCCGCGGCAGCGGAAGACTGGCGCCAATCGTCTTTCGACGACCCGCACCACCGACTGGAGGCTGACATGAGCACACCGCGCGAACTGACCCCGGAGACCGTGATCGACGTGATGCGCGAGGAGCGCTTCGTCATGCTGTCGACGGCGACCCCGGACGGGAAAATCGTTTCGCACCCGATGACTCCGCAGGAGGTGACCGATGCGGGCGACGTGTGGTTCTTCATCGGCCTCCAGGGAGACCAGGCCGATGCGATTCGCGCGAACCCTCAGGTGAACCTCGCCTTCGCTGAGACGGGCAGCTGGCTCTCCGTCTCAGGACTCGCCGAATTCGTGACCGATGAGGCGAAGGCGCGTGAGCTCTGGGACGGCGAGGTGGACGCGTACTTCGACGGCGGGCTCGACGACCCGAACCTCGGGCTGCTCCGGGTGACCGGCGAGTCGGCCCAGTACTGGGGTGTACCGGGCGGAAAAGTCGCCGCAGCCGTGAAGATCGCCGCTGCCAAGATCACCGGAAGCGAAGGCCCGGGCCGGTCGGGCACGACGGAGCTCTGAGCGGGCGCGAGCCTTCGCTGCGCCCGGCTTGATCGGGCACAGCGAACTGGTCCGCCCCGGGCCTTGCAGACTGGTCCATTGCTCGGACCACTGGCAAGATCGAAGCCATGCGCATCCTCTCGATCCAGTCCTCGGTTTCGTACGGCCATGTGGGGAACTCCGCAGCAGTGTTCCCGCTGCAGCGCATCGGCGTCGATGTCATGCCGATATACACGGTCATGTTCTCGAATCACACGGGATACGGATCGTGGCGCGGCCCGATGATGTCCGGAGACGACGTCCGCGAAATCGTCGTCGGCATCGGAGAGCGGGGCGGGCTCTCCGACGTCGACGCCGTACTGTCCGGCTATCAGGGCGGCGACAGCATCGGCGACGCGATCCTCGACGCGGTAGCTCGCGTCAAGGAGGCGAATCCCGACGCGATCTACGCCTGCGATCCGGTGCTCGGCAATGCGCGATCGGGATGCCACGTCTCGCCCGAGGTGCAGAACCTCATCCGCGACCGCGTCGTTCCGCGCGCAGACCTCATCACGCCGAACCAGTTCGAGCTCGGGTTCCTCACAGGCACCTCCCCCGATACGTTGGATTCGACGCTCGCCGCCGTGGATCTCGTTCGGGCCGCCGGCCCGAGCACCGTGCTGGTGACGAGCGTCGACCGCCCCGATCGGCCCGATGATGCGATCGAGATGCTCGCGGTAACCGATGCCGGCGCGTGGCTCATCGAGACGCCGCGCATCCCGTTCAAGGTCAACGGCTCGGGAGACGTCACCGCAGCGCTCTTCACCGCCCACTTCGGCCGCTCGAGCGATGGCGCCGACGCGCTCGAGCGCACGACGGCGAGTGTCTTCGCGTTGCTCGAGCGCACGTTCGCTGCTGGTTCCCGCGAGCTGCAGCTCGTCGAGGCCCAAGAGGCATACGCGCATCCCGACATGCGATTCAGCGCACAGCGCGTACGCTGACCACCGCCGGGCGAGGCAGCGAGCGGGCTCCGATCCTCCTGCCCCGACCAACCCCGTGCGTCACGCGAGCGCCGCCCCGAGCAGCACACCGCAGATCGCGAGCCCCGTCGCCGCTCCGAGCGCGCCGATGCCGTTCGCGATCGCGGCGCCGTAGCGACGACGCACGAGGAGCTGCACGGTATCGACGCTCGCGGTACTGAATGTCGTATAGCCCCCGAGGAATCCGACCGAGACAACCATTGCCGCCGGATGCTCCAGCGCGAGACCGGTCACCACCCCGATTGCGAACGATCCAGTGAGATTCACCGTCAGGATTCCCCAGGGGAACCTCGCGCGGCGGTCGGCAGGGAAAGCGCTGTCCACCAGATAGCGGATGACGGCTCCGGCACCGCCCCCGGCTGCGATGCTCAGGGCCGACCACAGGTCGCTCACCGGGTCGCCTCCGATGCGACGGGGCGTGTATGCGCCCTCGCGATCCGTTGCCCGAGCAGTACTCCCAGCCCGCTCGCAATCGCACCGCCGGTCACCGTGGCGAAGGCGTATCCCATCGCCATTCCGAATCGCTCGTCCAGGAGCGAGGCCGCGAGGTCTGCGGCGAGCAGACTGTACGTCGTGAAGCCGCCGAGCAGACCCGTGCCGAGCAGCAGGCGCAGCCGCCGCCAACGCACCTCGTCCCGCGCCGTCGTGCCCGCGATCAGCGCGCCGAGCGCGAACGATCCGAAGAGGTTCACGACGAGCGTCGCGAGCGGAAAACCGCCCGTGGCGTCGACCGGGCCGATGGCCGTCGAGACGCCGACCCGCGCGATCGAGCCGAGAGCACCGCCGAGTGCGACCAGGCCGAGATCGGGAAGTCGGGAACGAAGGGTCACCCGGATCAGTGTACGCGCCCGGATGCGCTGACGCGGGAGCGAGCGGCCGGCATCCGCGACCCCGCCGCCGCCCCCGCCGGAGCGGGAGGGAGCCTCGCGAAACACGTCGAATTCCGCTAGCATCGCATCAAAGTTCGCCATGCCGAACTTTCAGATTCGACTACGCGAGAGGTGGCGGTACGTGCATCCGAGACCAAGACGACGAAGCGCTCGGGCAATCTGCTCACTGGTCGGCGTCGTGCTCCTCGCGACGGGATGCGCGACGGCGGCTGCCGACCCCTCGAGCACGGATGCCGCGGGAGAACGACCGGTCGTGCTCACGACCTTCACCGTGCTCGCCGACATCGCCCGCAACGTGGGAGGCGAACACGTGGAGGTGCGCTCCATCACCAAGATCGGCGCCGAGATCCACGGCTATGAGCCCACCCCGCTCGACATCGCCAAGGCATCGGAGGCCGACCTCATTCTCGACAACGGACTCGGTCTCGAGGCCTGGTTCAAGCGCTTCGTCGAGCAGGCCGACGCACCGCACGTCGTGGTATCCGAGGGCATCGATCCCATCGACATCGCCGGCGACACGTACGCAGGGAAACCGAATCCGCACGCGTGGATGAGTCCGCGCAATGCGCAGATCTACGTCGATCGCATGGTGGCCGCCTTCAGCGAGCTCGACCCCGAGCACGCCGAAGACTTCGCGGCGCAGGGCGCAGCCTACCGGTCCGAGCTCCAGGCGGTCGATGACCGGCTCACCGAGGCCGTCGACGCGCTTCCCGAGTCGCATCGCGCGCTCGTCACCTGCGAAGGGGCGTTCTCATATCTGGCGCGCGATGCGGGACTCACCGAGCGGTACATCTGGCCGGTGAATGCTGAGCAGCAGGCGACGCCTCGACAGATCGCCGACACGATCGAGTTCGTCCGCGAGCACCAGGTTCCCGCAGTGTTCTGCGAGTCCACGGTATCGGATCGCCCGATGCGGCAGGTCGCAGAGTCCTCTGGGGCCGCCTTCGGAGGCACGCTCTACGTCGACTCGCTCTCCGCCCCCGACGGACCGGTCCCGACCTACCTCGACTTGCTCGCGCACGACACCGACGTGATCGTCTCCGCGCTCGGCGGGAAATCGGAGGAAGCGTCATGAAGACGTCCATCTCGGTAGAGCATGTGACCGTGCGCTACGGCGATGTCGTGGCGCTCGACGACGCTTCGCTGGAAGTCGCGGCGGGCCGCGTGACCGGGCTGATCGGGATGAACGGCTCTGGGAAATCCACGCTCTTCAAGTCCATCATGGGCGCGGTCCGCCCAGAGCTCGGCAGCGTCCTCATCGACGGCATGGCTCCCGCCGCCGCACGGTCCAGCGGTCGCGTCGCATACGTGCCGCAGAGCGAAGACGTCGACTGGGCGTTCCCCATCTCCGTTCGCGACGTCGTGATGATGGGGCGCTACGGCAGGCTCGGGGTGACCCGTCGCCCGCGCGCCGCGGACCGCGCTGCCGTCGAGCAGGCGCTCGCGCGCGTGGAGCTGGCCGAACTCGGCGATCGCCAGATCGGGGCGCTTTCCGGAGGCCAGAAGAAGCGAGCGTTCGTCGCGAGATGCATCGCGCAGGATTCCGAATTGCTCCTCCTCGACGAACCGTTCGCCGGCGTGGATCAGCGCAGTGAGGGGATGATCGTGCGCCTCCTCCGCGAGCTCGCAGCCGCCGGCCGCACCGTACTCGTCTCGACGCACGACCTCCACGCCCTGCCCGACCTCGCCGACGAGGCAGCCCTGCTGCTGCGACGCGTGCTGTTCCACGGTTCCGTCGAGGAGGCTCTGATGCCGGAGCGCTTGGCGCACGCCTTCGGGCTGGACGCTCGTGACGCGAGAGAGACGGGAGAGACACTGTGACCCCGATCGATTTCATCCTCGAACCGCTGCAGTACGAGTTCATGGTGCGCGCCATCATGACGACCACGATCGCCGCGGTCGTCTGCGCGCTCCTCTCGTGCTGGCTCGTGCTCACCGGCTGGTCGCTCATGGGCGACGCGGTATCGCACGCCGTTCTGCCGGGCGTCGTCCTCGCCTACCTGGTCGGCGCGCCGTTCGCTCTCGGAGCCCTCATCTTCGGATTCCTCGCCGTCGCACTCATCGGAGCGATTCGCGATACGAGCCGTGTGAAAGAGGACGCCGCGATCGGCATCGTGTTCACCACCCTGTTCGCTCTCGGCCTCGTGCTCATCTCCGTGACCCCGAGTCAGACCGATCTCACTCACATCGTCTTCGGGAACATCCTCGGCGTGTCCGACGCCGACCTCCTGCAGATCGCCGCCCTCGCCGCCATCGCATTCGCCGTGCTCATGGTGAAGCGCCGCGACCTGACCCTGTACGCCTTCGATCCGACGCATGCCCACGCCATCGGGCTCAGCCCGCGCTTCCTCGGAGCGCTCCTGCTCGGACTGCTCGCGCTGACCTCCGTGGTCGCGCTCCAGGTGGTCGGCGTGATCCTCGTCGTCGCGATGCTCATCATTCCGGGAGCGACCGCGTATTTGCTGACCAACCGGTTCCACCGGATGCTGATCATCGCGCCGGTACTGTCGGCCGTCTGCTCCGTGACGGGCATCCTGCTGAGCTACTGGATGGATGCCGCCTCCGGAGGCCTGGTGATCCTCGTCCAGGGCAGCGCGTTCGCCCTCGCCTACCTGTTCAGTCCGACGCACGGCCTGCTCGTGCACGGTGCGGGGCGACGACGCCGGCCCGCGCGGCGCTCCCCGGCCCCGGCGACCGCCTCAGGGTCGGCTGCCGGCCTATGACCGATGGGGCGTCGGAACCGGCCACGACTCGGGGACGTGCCCATCGCCCATATCCGGTTCGGGCAGGAGCCCGTCGGGATCGTGGAGTGCAACACGGTGTCCGTCGAGACGCAGCCGACGCATGCCTTCGAGCGTCATCCGACGGCCGACGTCGAGAAACCGATCGACCCGGCTCACATCGAACAGGACGAGCGTCGAGCCCGGTTCGATCGACTGCAGGCGATCGAGCACGGCCTCAGCCCCTGCGAATTGGATGGCTCCCTGCAGCACCACGGTGATGCGGTCATCGCTCCGTTCGATCGTGCGGATCGGGGCTGACCCGACCGGGCCGGCTGTCATGAGATGCAGGTTCATGTCCGAGGAAAGCCGGCGAAAGGCCTCCACTCCTCGCGCACTGTTCCCGTGCTCGTCCAGGCGTGGAGAGAAGAGCCCGATGCCGAGCTGTCCGGGCAACACGCCGAGCATGCCTCCCGAGACCCCGCTCTTCGCCGGAATCCCGACCTCCGAGAACCACGTGCCAGCAGCGTCGTACATTCCCGCCGCCGCCATCACCGAGAGCGTCTGGCGCGCGACATCACTGGGCACCACCCGGTTGCCGGTGTGCGGCTGCACGCCGTCATTCGCGAGACACGCGCCCATCACGGCGAGATCGCGCGCCGTCACCATGATGGAGCACTGCGCCGTGTATCCCGCCACGGCTTCATGGGCGCACGTCGAGAAGATGCCGTAGTTGCGGAGCAGGTGCGCGAGTGCCAGGTTGCGGTCGGCCGTTTCGAGCTCGGACTGCATGACCGCCTCGTCGATGCGCAATTCGCGATCGGCCAGGACGGAGAGGAACGCCCGCGCACGGTCCGTGCGCTGCGCGCTCGTGGCACCCTCGCCGACCAGAAGCTGGTGGGCGGTGATCGCACCGGCGTTGATCATCGGGTTCCGGGGCCGATGCGACCCCTGCTCGAGGGAGAGTTCGTCGAACGCCTCTCCCGAGGGCTCGACACCCACCGAGCGCAGTACCCGCGGCAGGCCGCGATCCATGATCGCTGCAGCGTAGATGAACGGCTTTGATACGGACTGGATGGAGAACTCCGCATCCGCGTCCCCGGCGGCGTGGACTCGACCGCTCGTCGTCATCAGCGCAATGCCGAAGCGATCCGGATCAGCCGCTGCGAGTTCGGGGATGTAATCGGCCACCGCCCCGTCGACATGCCCGCTCAGGCCGTCGAGTACTTCCTGCAGGTATTCGGGAACGGGCGTATGCATGCGGTCTCCTCGGTGCGCGGCTCGCCGAGCGCACAGCACCCACTGTAGTTGCCCGCACCGACAGCAGAACGGCCCCGCCGAAGCGGGGCCGTTCTCTCTTGTGGTGGATCTAAGGGGACTCGAACCCCTGACCCCCTGCATGCCATGCAGGTGCGCTACCAGCTGCGCCATAGACCCAGGGAAGTCGAGCGAATGCTCGCCCGACAACTCCTCTACTGTACATCACCCGGACACGTGAGAGCCAAATCGAGGGATCTCGGGCGCGTCATTCTCAACTGTCGGCGTGCCCCTGCGGAACCTCAGGAATGAACTCCGTCGTATCGATCGTGGGGCAGTCCTGCCAGAGCTTTTCGAGCTGGTAGAAGTCGCGCTCCTCCTGGTGGAAGACATGCACGATCAGGTCGCCGAAGTCGAGCAGGATCCACCGGCCGCTCTCACGGCCCTCACGGCGAACCGTGCGCACGCCTGCTCCGTTCAGCGCCTCCTCGATCCCGTCGGAGATGGCCTGCACGTTGCGCTCGACGGAGCCGGTCACGATGAGGAACACGTCGGCGAGGCCGAACTGCTCCGTCACTTCGAGAGCGACCTGCGCCGTGGCTCCCTTCTCGTCGGCCGCCACTACGGCGAGCTTCAGGTCGGATCGCACATCTCGTGTCTCAGTTGCAGCGTTCAGTTCGTGTCCTTCGTTCAACATGTTCGAGCTTCGGTCGGTCAACCGAAGAATCCGTTGCTCGCGCCCCAGGCGCCCAGTCCGACCACCACGATGAGCAGCCCTCCGCCCGTCAGTGAGAGCACGAGCGGCAGTTTGCTCTTCTCCCGAGTCGGCTTCGCCACGACCGGAATACTGGAATCGACCCGAGCGCTCACAGCGTGACGCGCAGACACCGGGGCCGGCCCCTCGTTCGCCTCGTCGCGGGGCGGCACCTGGTCGCCGGTGATCGGGTCCATCTCGATCGAATCGTGCAGCGCCGAATGCCCACCGGTTTCGCCCAGTGACTTCGGGAGCTTCAGAGAACCGGTGACGTAGAGATCGCCAGTCGCACCGAGCGGCCCAGTCAACCCACCCGTGTCTTCCGGCATCGTCGGCAGGATCAGCGCGGACGACCCCGTCCCGCCAGTCGACCCCTCCTGGGCGACTGCACGTGAGATCAGATCGTCGAAGTCTCCGCTCTCGGGATTCTGCTCCGACTCGTTCTGGAACTTCCGCCCAGACGGGTCATCGAACACCGAGCGCCACTCCTCCGGAGGGGCGATGTCGGGGAACGAATAGCTCTCACGCTCCTGCGGATTCGCGACGTTACTGCGGTCGGCCCCGTCCGTCGCGGCAGCGCTCGCACTTGCGGCGCCGGCGAGCGGCGCCTCATCGCTCTGCTGCGCCGGAAACGCGACCGTCTGCGGCGACGCCGAAGGAAGATCTTCTGGGACTTCAGCGGGAGGCGTCGGGCGCGCGGCATCGAGAACCGTCGTCTCGGGCTCGGCCTCTGCCGCCGGCTCCTCTTCGGCGATGATCTCAGCCACAACGGGCTCGGCATCGGAGGCCGAGGCCGACGGCGCGTCCTCCGGGCGCTCACTCGTCGGCTGGTCAACGCTCTCGTCAGCCGCTTCTGCTTCGCGCGCAGCGGCGGTGTCGGACTCCGTCTCCTCCGCCCCCTCGGTGGCCTTCTGATCCGGGTCCTCGGCGGGCTGACTAGCCTGCTTCGAGCGCTGCCACGGGAACCGCCGCTTCGACTTAGCGGGAGCCGCATCGGCCGAGTCCTCAGCAGCCGGGGCGTCGACCGGGGCGTCCGACGCACCAGCGACCGCTGCCGCGTCAACCACGGGCGCGCCAGCATCGGAGGACTGGCCCTCCGTCGCCGCTTCCTCGGCGTCGATCTTCTCCGCCGACTCCGCCTCGCGCAGCTCTTCCACCGTGAAGGGCTCCGTCGGTGGCGACATCAGTGTGTCGAAGTCGGGCTCTCCAGCTGCCGGTTCCGCCACGACGACCTCGGGGTCGCCCGATTCGCTTGCAGCGCCGCTCTCGTCGGCAGGCTCGACCACGCTCTCGTCTTCCACCACGGAGGCGATCACAGCTGGCTCGTCCGATTCCGCTGCCTGGTCGACGATCTGAGCCTCGTCCACGACGACGGCTTGCTCGACGACGGGGGCATCATCCGCGACCGGGACTTCATCGGCGACGGGGGCATCATCCGCGACGAGAGCGTCATCAGCAACGGGTGCAGTAACAGCTGCGTCTTCTGCAGTCGGAACCTCTCCAGCAACCGGAGCCCCGCCAGCAGACGGATCGTCCTCACCAGCAGTCGGCGCTTCGGCGCCAGACGCATCCTCACCGACGGGGTGACCGAGGGCCGCGAGCGCCTCCTCGCGCAACTGACGCATCTCGCGTCGGCTCCGAGGGGTCCCATCCGGATGGAAGGGTGAGATCTCGATGTCCGCTCCCGCGGCCGGTCGCGCAGCACTCACCGGAGGGCTCGGAGCGTCGCTGCTCCCGGCGCCGATCTCGGAGAGATCCATGGCGCCGGTCTCCTCAAGGTCGCGCATGCGCCGCTCACGCCGGGTCAGCGGTCGTTGTTCGTCCTGCTCGCTCATCACTCTGTCGCTTCCTCGGTGTATAGCCCGTGCTTCGCAATGTACTGCACCACACCGTCAGGGACGAGGTACCACACCGGATAACCTCGGGCGACTCGTGCCCGGCAGTCCGTCGACGAGATCGCCAGCGCGGGAACTTCCAACAAGCTTACGTGTTCCTCCGATAATCCCGAAAGCGAGAGGTCGTGACCGGGGCGCGAGACGGCGATGAAATGAGCGTAATCCCAGAGGTGATCGACATCCTTCCAGCCGAGGATCTGCTCGACGGCGTCCGCGCCCGAGATGAAGAACAGTTCGGCATCGGGATGCTGCTCGTGCAGATCTCTCAGGGTATCGACCGTGTAGGTCGGTCCCGCGCGATCCACATCGACCCGGCTGACGGTGAATCGCGGATTCGACGCCGTCGCGATCACGGTCATCAAGTACCGGTGCTCGCTCGCTGAGACGTTCTGCTTCTGCCAGGGCTGGCCCGTCGGCACGAAGAGCACTTCGTCGAGGTCGAAGCTCTGAGCTACCTCACTGGCAGCCACGAGGTGACCGTGATGAATGGGATCGAACGTGCCGCCCATCACCCCGATCCGACGTGTGTGTGGCACGGTCGGTGCGCTCTTCTAGTGGTGCGATGCCGAGCCGTGCTCGCGAGCGTACGCCTCTGCCTTCGCCGCGTGACGGTTGGCGACATCGCGGAACGAGAAGGTGACGGCCGCGATCGCGACGAACGCAGCGAAGACGATGACGCCGAAGACGACAGCCGGGAACGGCAGCTCATTGACGATGTGGTGCCCCTCTTCGGCGGCAGCTGCGATCGTGGCAAGAAGTGACATTGGTGGTCCCCTGCATTCGTTACGGTGGGTGGTACCGAACCAGTCTAGCGGGTGGCGTCAGCGGATCTGGCCAGCGCCGCGCACCAGCCATTTCGTGCTGGTGAGCTCCGGAAGGCCCATGGGTCCGCGCGCGTGCAGCTTCTGCGTCGAGATGCCCACCTCGGCGCCGAAGCCGAACTCGCCACCGTCCGTGAAACGCGTCGAAGCGTTGACCATGACGACGGCGGAATCGACCTCTGACAGGAACCGCTCGGCATTCGCGTAGTCGCGTGTGACGATCGCCTCCGTATGACGAGTCGAGTAGCGCTGGATGTGCAGCAGCGCCTCGTCCAGCGAATCGACCACCTTGATGCCCATCTCGAGCGCCAAGTGCTCCGTGCCCCAGGTCTCGTCGCTCGCCGGCGAGACGCCCGGCACGCGCTGCGTGACCGCCGTATCGCCGTACAGTGTCACATTCGCGGCGAGCAGTGACTCTGAGAGCCGCTCGAGCAGACGGTCGGCTGCGCCGCGGTGCACGAGGAGCGTCTCCGCCGCGTTGCAGACGCTCGGCCGGTGCGTCTTCGCGTTGAGCGCGATCTCGACCGCCATGTCGTCGTCGGCGGTCTCGTCCACGAAGACGTGCACGACGCCGGATCCGGTCTCGATCACGGGGACGGTCGATTCGTTCACCACGGTCGAGATGAGTGCTGCGCTCCCGCGCGGAATGAGCACGTCGACGTAGCCTCGCGCGCGCATCAGCTTCCCGGCGCCCTCGCGGCCGAACGGGTCGATGGTCTGCACGGCTCGGCCGTCCAGCCCCGCGCTCGTCACAGCGCTCTGGATCAAGGCCACGAGCTCGGCATTCGTGTGCTCCGCGGCGCTGCCGCCGCGGAGCACGACGCCGTTTCCGCTCTTCACGGCCAGGGCGGCGATGTCGATCGTCACGTTGGGGCGGGCCTCGTAGATCGCACCGATCACGCCGAACGGCACCCGCACCTGGCTGATCGCGATTCCGTTCGCCAGCGTGCTGCCGCGCACCACCTGCCCGACGGGGTCCGGCAGTGAGATGAGTTCTCGAACCGCGGCGGCCAGCGCACGCACTCGTGCCTCGTCGAGCCGCAGACGGTCGAGCAGGCCGGCGCCGATGCCGTTCTCCTCGCCCCTGGCGAGATCCTGAGCATTCGCGGCGACGATCTCGGGAACTGCGTTCTCGAGCCCGACCGCGATCGCCTCGAGCGCAGCGTTCTTCGAATCAGTGGTCGCAGCGGCGAGCGTTCGAGCGCCGCTACGGGCGCGCTCGAGCCGTTCGACGAAGGCATCGGCAGCAGACATGGCACACAGCTTATCGCGCCGCTCAGGGCTGAGCAGCGCTGAGGCGAGCGAGCTCAGGCGAGCCAGCTCAGGCGAGACGGCTCAGGGTCGAGCGGCGAAGCGAGTTCCGTGATCCGCCCCGTCGAGCACCGCGGCCAACAGCCGTGTCTCAGTGAGGAGGACGGTGGCGCCGGCGTCGGCCGCCAAACGGGCCGCCTGCACTTTCGTCGCGGCTCCGCCAGTGCCCCAACCCGACTGGCTCTCGCCGATCTCGATCCCCTCCAACGGGTCGCCATAGGCCACCGCTGCGATGCGCTGAGCGCCGGCCATCATCGGGGGCGCCGTGTAGAGCGCATCGACGTCGGAGAGCAGCACGAGCCGGTCGGCGTCCACGAGGCGTGCGACGAGCGCGGCGAGACGATCGTTGTCGCCGAAACGGATCTCATGCGTCGCGACGGTGTCGTTCTCGTTGATGATCGGCAGAATGCCGAGCTGCAGCAACCGTTCGATGGCTCGTCGAGCGTTGTCGCGGTGCGTGGGATTCTCGATGTCCTGCGCCGTGAGCAGCACCTGCCCGGCGATGATCTCGTGCGTCGTCAGGGCCCGCTGGTACCGGTTGACCAGAATGTTCTGCCCGACGGCCGCAGCCGCCTGCTGGGTTGCGAGGTCGTCAGGGCGCTCCTCGAGGCGCAGAAACGGCACTCCCGTCGCGATCGCGCCACTGGATACGAGGATCACCTGCGCGCCCGCTGCGTGCAGGCGTGCCAGCGAGGCGACGAGTTCGGGGATCTGAGCGGCGTTCGCCCCGCTCACCGAGGACGAGCCGACTTTCACGACGACTCTGCGGGCCGAGAGCAATTCGTCGCCGTGCGTCACGCCTGATCCTCCCAGAGCCCCGCTTTCCGCTCGCGCTCCAGCTCTGCGCGCGCTTCGGCCTTCGCATCCATGAGGCCGTGGTAGTCGACGCGACGCTCCTGGTTGGTGCGCCGTCCGTTCTGGTCGACGCGGAGGTCGGTGCCGCGAGCGCCCATCTGCACCTCTGCGGCGCTCGTCATCGTGGGCTCCCAGTCGAAGACGACTCCCGATCCGGGGCCGATCACCACAGTGGACCCAGCGACCGCCCCGGCCTTCACCAGCGCGTCTTCGATGCCGATCTTCTGCAACCGGTCAGCCAGATATCCCACGGCCTCGTCGTTCTTGAAGTCGGTCTGGGCCACCCAGCGCTCCGGCTTCGCGCCCAGAATGCGGTAGATCGTTCCGTAGCTGCCACCCTCGGGCACGACGCGGAACCCGCCGTCGTCGACGGCCTTCGGCTGCAGGACGATGCGTTCCTGCACGGGTGCTTCGTCGATGCGCCGCTGCCGCTCGGTCTCGACGAGCTCGGCGAGCGCGAAGCCGAGCTCACGAAGCCCTTCGTGCGACACGGTGGAGATCTGGAAGACCCGGTAGCCTTGCGCCTCGAGCTCCGGTCGCACGAACTCGGCGAGCTCGCGCCCCTCTGGCACGTCGATCTTGTTGAGTGCGATGAGCTGCGGCCGATCGAGCAACGGGGTCTGACCCTCGGGCACGGGGTATGCGGCGAGCTCGTTCTTGATGACCTCGAGATCGGAGAGCGGATCGCGCCCCGGCTCCAACGTCGCGCAATCGAGCACGTGCAGCAGCGCACTGCACCGCTCGACGTGACGCAGGAAGTCGAGCCCGAGGCCCTTCCCCTCGCTCGCTCCCTCGATGAGACCCGGCACGTCGGCTACCGTGAAGCGGTGATCGGCGACCTGCACGACACCGAGATTCGGGTGCAGCGTCGTGAACGGGTAATCGGCGATCTTCGGCTTCGCAGCACTCATAGCGGCGATCAGGCTCGACTTGCCGGCCGACGGATAGCCGACCAGGGCGACGTCGGCGATCGTCTTGAGCTCGAGGGTGAGCGTGCCCGACCAGCCTTCGGTCCCCAGCAGCGCGAACCCGGGGGCCTTGCGCTTCGTGCTGGAGAGCGCGAGGTTGCCCAGACCGCCGACACCGCCCTTCGCCGCGATGAACCGCGTGCCGGGCTCGGTGAGGTCGATGAGGGTCTCCCCCGCCTCGTCTTTCACCACGGTGCCGACCGGCACCGGGAGCACAAGGTCGGCGCCATTGGTGCCGGCTCGATAGTCGCCCGCGCCGTACCCGCCGTTCTCGGCGGTGCGGTGCGGTCGCCGATGGTAGTCGAGCAGGGTGGTCACCTGAGGATCGGCGACCAGCACGACGTCTCCGCCATGCCCGCCGGCTCCACCATCTGGACCCGCGAGCGGCTTGAACTTCTCGCGGCGGATCGACACGCAGCCGTTTCCACCGCGACCTGACTGGACGTGCACTTGCACCTGATCGACAAAGGTGACCATTACTGTTTTCCTGCCCCTAGATACGGCAAAAGGCGAGCCGAAGCCCGCCTCGCCGTTGAATGCCTGAAGTTAGGCTGCGGCCACGATGTTGACGACCTTGCGGCCGCCCTTCGCACCGAACTCGACTGCGCCCGCCGCGAGGGCGAACAGCGTGTCGTCTCCGCCACGGCCGACGTTGGCGCCGGGGTGGAAGTGAGTTCCGCGCTGACGGACGATGATCTCGCCGGCGTTCACCTGCTGGCCGCCGAAACGCTTGACGCCGAGGCGCTGCGCGTTCGAGTCGCGGCCGTTGCGGGTGGAGCTGGCGCCCTTCTTATGTGCCATGAGTCTCTACTCCTTGAATCGTAGTCGAAGCGATTACTTGATGCCGGTGACCTTGAGGCGCGTCAGATCCTGACGGTGCCCCTGGCGGCTCTTGTAACCGGTCTTGTTCTTGTATCGCTGAATCACGATCTTCGGGCCGCGGAGGTCGTTGAGCACCTCTGCGGTTACCGTGACCTTGGCCAGCTCGGCCGCGTCGGTCGTCACCTGGTCGCCGTCGACGAGGAGCACCGCGGGAAGCTGAAGCTTGCCCGTGGAGTCGCCCGAAACACGGTTGACGGTGATGATCGAGCCGACCTCGACCTTTTCCTGACGTCCGCTTGTGCGCACTACTGCGTAAACCACTTCATACCCTTTTCTCGAGGATCGCCTTGCGTGTCGAACCGCAGCGCCGCCGCGATCGAAGCTTGTGTTTGCCACCCCGAGGAGTGGCACCAACGGTCAATATTATCTCGAAGCACCGATTTTGGTCAAATAGGCGCCCCCGCGTGTCATGAGCGACCCGAATCCTTGCGCTTCGCCGTCGCGTCGAGCGCCTCGGCGAGGGCCATCTGGGCGGCCTGCTTCGGATCGACTGGCGCCGCCTCCGGAGTCTCCGCACCGGCATCTGAGGTTCCCTCGGTGCGACCAGCATCGACGCCGCCGCGCAGCTGCGCCGTTGACACTCGGCGATTGCGCGCGCGTCCGTTGCCGGCAGCCGGCGCCGCCGGAAGGGCTTCGAGCACCGAGTCGAGCAGTGCGTCGGCGACCGGCTCCGCTCGATCCCTGCGCGCTTCCGTCGAGCGCGGCGCCCGGTCAGAGCCCAGCTGAGCCCGACCCGTGGCCCGTGGCGTCTCCGGACCGTGCGACCGGGCCCCCTGCGGTCGATCCTCTGGCGATCGATCATCGCGCGCGGGCGCGCCGGTCTGCGCTGCACCCTGCAGGGCTCGCGCGAGATCCTCGTGCTCCGACTCCTTCGCCGCCTGCAGCGTCGAGGCGGCGACCTGAGCCAGCATGTTCTTCGCGCCATCGGTGATGGCGTGCGTGTGCGACTTCGCCTCGGCCTGCTGATGCTGCTGCTGTGGCTGCGGGTGCTGCTGCTGCCCTCGGCCGCGCTTCGATCCGCGCGCAGGCGCCTCGCTCCGGTGCTTGCTCACCGGCTCGTGATGCACGATGACACCGCGGCCGGCGCAGACGTCGCAGGGCTCGCTGAACGACTCGAGCAGCCCGAGGCCGAGTTTCTTGCGGGTCATCTGCACGAGCCCGAGCGAGGTGACCTCGGCGACCTGATGCTTCGTCCGATCACGGCTGAGGCACTCCACCATGCGACGGAGCACGAGATCGCGATTCGACTCGAGCACCATGTCGATGAAGTCGACGACGATGATGCCGCCGATGTCGCGCAGTCGCAGCTGGCGCACGATCTCCTCGGCGGCCTCGAGGTTGTTCTTGGTCACGGTCTCTTCGAGGTTGCCGCCGGAGCCGACGAACTTTCCGGTGTTCACGTCGACGACCGTCATCGCCTCGGTGCGGTCGATCACGAGTGATCCGCCGGACGGAAGCCAGACCTTCCGGTCGAGCGCCTTCGCGATCTGCTCCGTGACACGGTACTCGTCGAAGATGTCGCGCTCTGCCTGGTACTGCTCGACGCGCTCGAGCAGATCCGGGGCGACCTGCGAGAGGTAGTTCTCGATCGTCGCGTACGTCTCGGCGCCCGAGATCGTCAGCCGGTGGAAGTCTTCGTTGAAGACATCGCGCACGATCTTGATGAGCATGTCCGGCTCGGAGTGCAGCAGCACCGGGCCGCCGCCCTTCTCGACGCGCTTCTGAATCGACTCCCACTGACGGGTGAGCCGCTGCACGTCATGCGTGAGCTGGTCCTCGCTCGCGCCCTCCGCCGCGGTGCGCACGATCACGCCAGCACCGTCGGGCAGCACCGCTTTGAGAATCTTCTTGAGTCGAGCACGCTCGGTATCCGGAAGCTTCCGGGAGATTCCGTTCATGGCTCCACCGGGCACGTACACGAGGAACCGGCCTGGAAGGGAGATCTGGCTCGTGAGCCTCGCGCCCTTGTGCCCCACTGGATCCTTCGTGACCTGCACGAGCACCTGATCGCCGGGCTTCAACGCGTTCTCGATTCGCCGGGCCGTGTTTCCGCCCTCGAACTCGGACCAGTCGACCTCGCCCGAGTAGAGCACCGCGTTGCGGCCACGGCCGATGTCGACGAAGGCCGCTTCCATACTCGGAAGCACGTTCTGCACCCGGCCGAGATACACGTTGCCGATGAGGGAGTTCTCGCTGGATCGCGCGACGTAGTGCTCAACGAGCACCTTGTCTTCGAGCACGCCGATCTGCACGCGATCGGAGGTCGTGCGAACGATCATCTCGCGATCGACCGATTCACGCCGCGCGAGGAACTCGGACTCGGTGATGACCACGCGGCGTCGACCGGCGTCGCGCCCGTCGCGCCGCCGCTGCTTCTTCGCTTCGAGGCGGGTCGAGCCCTTGACCTTCTGCGGCTCGGTGATGACCGGCGCCTGCCGAGGCTGGCGGCGCGGCGCGTCCTCTTCCGGCGCCGCCGGGGCATCGCTCGACGTGCGCCGACGATTGCGCCGCTGGGACGAGCCTGCTTCCCTCTCGTCCCCCGCCTCATCGCGTGAGAAGCGCTCGTCCAGCAGGTCGTCGAGCTGACGCAGTTCGGTCGGCCGGAACTCCGCGCGCCTGGGGCGGGGGGCGATCGGCGGCACGTCCGGTGCGAGGAAGAGCAACCTGGTCGTCGCCCTGAACCGCTCCTCAGGCGTCATCTCTGCGAACGGCAGGATCAGGGGCGGCGACTCGGCGAGCGGCCGCTCCGCCTCCGCTGCCTCGGTGGAGCCTGCGTGCGCCTCCACGGTCGCCGGAAGCTCCTGCTCCTGCGAGGGCTCTTCGCCCGGGTTGTCGTGCTGTTCGGTTGCTGTGTTCTTCACCATTCCTGGTGTCTCCTCTGCCCCGGGAGAATGCGCATTCCCCAGAGGTTGCTCATCGTGCGGTATGACCCGCGAATCCTGTTCTCCGCGAGCGGGTTCGCTCGCGCTCGGTCGTTCATCGACCGGTGAAGGCCTTCGACCTTCAAAAGACTGTGCGTGAGATTCGCCGTGCGGCGCCTCTCACCGACACCATTATGTCACGACGGTGTCCGCAAGGGGCCTGAGGAAAGAACTCGCAGCTGGGCGCAGTAGGATCGCGCCATGAGTTCAGAGCTCCGCGCCCCGTCGCGCTCCGTCGCCTTCGCAATCTTCACGATCGTCGCCGGAGCCATCGGATGGTTCGCATCGTTCGAGCTCCTCACGGAGTACATCAAGACGCTGCAGAACCCGGATTACGTTCCGAACTGCTCGGTGAGCATCCTGGTCACGTGCGGGCCGAACATGGCGTCCTGGCAAGGTGCGCTCCTCGGCTTCAGCAACACGATCATCGGTGTCGCAGCCTTCGTCGCACCGATCGCCGTCGGCGTGGCTCTCCTGGCGGGCGCTCGATTCGCGCCCTGGTTCTGGGTGACGTATCAGATCGGCTTGCTGGGCGGGTTCGCGCTCGTCAGCTGGCTCGTCGTGCAGAGCGTGTTCATGCTCGGAACGCTGTGCCCCTGGTGCATGGTCGTCTGGACCGCGACCATCCCGCTGTTCTGGATCACGCTGTTCCGCCCGTACGCGGTCGGAGACATACCGGTATCGCCGAACGCGCAGCGCGTGCTCGGGCGCTGCTACGCGTGGAGCTGGGTGGTCATCCTCGTCTGCTTCGCGACGATCGCGTTCGTCGCGCAGCTGCAGCTCGACTGGGTGTCGGAGTTCAGCCGAGGCTGAGCAGCTGGTGCCACAGCCGGTCTGCTTGCTCGAGCGTTTCGGCCTCAGTCCCAGAGGTATCGATCACCGCGTCGGCCACGGCCCGGCGTTCCTCGTCGCTCGCCTGCCGCGATATGCGCTGGCGCGCCGCATCCTCGCTCATGCCGCGCAAGCTCATCATGCGCGCGATGCGGGTGTCGGCATCGGCTTCAGCGACGACGATGTGGTCCCACGGTTCGTCGCGCGCCGCCGTCTCGACGAGGAGCGGCACCTCGTACACGACGATCGCGTCGGGGTCCTCCGCGCGCGCGCGTTCGACGCGCTCGCGGAAGAGTCGCCGCACTTCGGGATGGACGATCGCATTGAGCTCACCCAAGGCGGCCGCATCGCCGAACACGCGGGCTCCGAGCGCAGCGCGGTC
Organism: Leucobacter alluvii; assembly: GCF_039530485.1. NCBI lineage: Bacteria > Bacillati > Actinomycetota > Actinomycetes > Micrococcales > Microbacteriaceae > Leucobacter > Leucobacter alluvii. Next base: position 779,996 of record NZ_BAAAOP010000005.1, read on the forward strand.
CAGCGTTGCATCGGCACGCAGCACCCCCGAGCCGAATCGTTGCACGACGCGCGCGAGACCCGGCGACCCGGGGGCAACGGCGTCACGAGCGAGATCGTCGGCATCGATGCGAATCGCGCCGTGCTGGGCGAGCCGCCGTCCGATCGTCGATTTCCCTGCGGCGATCCCGCCCGTCAACCCGATCAATCGCATGCTGTCAGCTTATCCGCCGGCGACGTAGGCTGGCTCACGGGAGGGAACCATGCTCGAAATCATCACCGGGGTCGTGCTCGCGGCGTCGGCGGGCCTCAACGCGTACGTTCCGCTGCTGGGCTTAGGCCTGCTCTCCAGGTTCACGGAGTGGGTGAGCCTTCCGACCGGCTGGAGCTGGATCGAGAACGAATGGTCTTTGGGCATCCTCGGCGTCCTGCTCGTGATCGAGATGCTCGTCGACAAGGTTCCGGCTCTCGATTCGATCAATGACGTGCTCCACACCATCATCCGCCCGGCTTCCGGAGGAATGGTCTTCGCCGCCGGGAGCGGCAGCGATACCGTCGCGGTGTCGGATCCCGCGGCATTCATCGCCTCCGCCGACGTCTGGCCCGTCGTCGTCGGGGCCTGCGTTGCGCTGATCCCCCATGCGCTCAAAGCCATCGCGCGCCCGGTCGTGAACGTGGTGACGGCTGGGGCAGGCGCGGCCGTCGCCAGCACGTTCGAAGACATCGGTGCGGTGGTGCTCACGGTGCTCGCAGTCGTCGCCCCGGTCGTCGCTCTCGTGGCACTCGGGTTCGTCATCGTCGCGCTCGTGCGCAGGCTCCAGCGCGCGCTGCGTGAGCGACGCGCGCGCGTGTGAGCGGATGCTCGCGCGTGTGAGCGGATGCTCACGCCTCCCCGAGCTGCGGCGCGGACGCCAGAAGGCCCGGCCCCCGAAGCGGGGACCGGGCCTTCTGGCGTGCGATGAGGGTTAGTTGCCCTCGAGCTGAGCCTTCAGTGCAGCCAGCGCAGCGTCGTCGGCGAGAGCGCCGGCCGAAGCCGCATCGCTCGAGAACGTCGACGAAGGCGCCTCGGCAGCGGGCGCAGCAGCGGCCTCCGCGAGCATGGAAGCAACCTGCTTCTTGTGCGCTTCCCAACGCTCCTGAGCGGCAGCGTACTCCTGCTCCCACTTCTCGCGCTGCGACTCGAAGCCTTCCTTCCACTCCTGGGTCTCAGGATCGAAGCCCTCGGGGTACTTGTACTCGCCGTTCTCGTCGTACTCCGTGGTCATGCCGTAGAGTGCGGGGTCGAACTCGGTGCCCTCGGGGTCGACGCCCTCGTTGGCCTGCTTGAGGCTGAGCGAGATGCGGCGACGATCGAGATCGATGTCGATGATCTTGACGAAGACCTCCTGGCCGGCCTGCACGACCTGCTCAGCGAGCTCGACGTGCTGACCCGAGAGCTCGGAGATGTGCACGAGGCCCTCGATGCCATCGGCGACGCGGACGAACGCGCCGAAGGGAACGAGCTTCGTGACGACGCCCGGGGCGATCTGACCGATCGCGTGGGTGCGTGCGAATACCTGCCACGGGTCTTCCTGCGTTGCCTTGAGCGACAGCGAGACGCGCTCGCGGTCGAGCTCGACGGAGAGCACCTCGACGGTGACTTCCTGTCCGACCTCGACGACGTCGGAGGCGTGCTCGATGTGCTTCCAAGAGAGCTCCGAGACGTGCACGAGGCCGTCCACGCCGCCGAGATCGACGAACGCGCCGAAGTTGACGATCGACGAGATGACGCCCTTGCGGACCTGGCCCGGCTTGAGCTCGGCGAGGAACGACGAGCGCGTGGCCGACTGGGTCTCTTCGAGCAGCGCACGACGCGAGAGCACGACGTTGTTGCGGTTCTTGTCGAGTTCGAGGATCTTCGCCTCGATCTCCTGGCCCAGGTAGGGGGTCAGGTCGCGTACACGGCGCAGCTCGATGAGCGAGGCCGGGAGGAAGCCGCGGAGCCCGATGTCGACGATGAGGCCGCCCTTGACGACCTCGATGACGGTGCCGGTGACGACGCCCTCGTTCTCCTTGATCTTCTCCACGTCGCCCCAAGCGCGCTCGTACTGAGCACGCTTCTTCGACAGGATGAGGCGACCTTCCTTGTCCTCCTTCTGGAGCACGAGTGCCTCGACGGAATCGCCGACCTCGACGACCTCACCGGGGTCGACGTCGTGCTTGATGGACAGCTCGCGCGAGGGGATGACGCCCTCGGTCTTGTACCCGACGTCGAGGAGCACCTCGTCGCGGTCGATCTTCACGACGGTGCCCTCGATGAGGTCGCCGTCGTTGAAGAACTTCAGGGTCGATTCGACCGCTGCAAGGAAGTCTTCGGCTGAGCCGATGTCGTTAACTGCGACCTGCTTGCGTTCGGTCGTTGCGTTCGTCATGTAATTGGTCTCCAGAATGGACAGGGTATCGAGGCGGAAGCACGCCGGTCTTGGCCGAATCTCGCAGATTCGCAAGTGCCCCCACGCGTGGACATGGTTGAGTCGCCACAGATGTGACAATTCATACTACCCCGGGGCGCGCCCGGGATCAATCGCGTGATTCACCGGCGCGTCCCAGCGGTTCAGGGGTCGTTCCGCTGGGAACCGCGACTGCCGTTGCCGGTTCGGCGCGCACCTGCTCAGTGCGCGGCGGCGTTCCAATTCGCGCCGTGACCGACCTGCACCTCGAGCGGCACCGAGAGCTCTGCAGCTCCGGCCATCTCTTCGCGCACGATCGCTTCGAGCGTATCCCACTCCCCAGCGGCCACTTCGAACATGAGTTCGTCATGGATCTGCAGGAGCATGCGCGAAGCGAGTTGCGTCTCGCGCATCCGGAGTTCGACCCTGATCATCGCGCGCTTGATGATGTCGGCGGCCGAGCCCTGGATGGGTGCGTTGAGGGCTGCGCGCTCGGCGTTCTCGCGCAGGACGCGGTTGGGGCTCGCCAGATCGGGGAACGGCCGACGGCGGCCGTAGATCGTTTCGGTGAACATGTCGCGTTTCGCTTGATCGACCACCGACCGGAGGTAGTCGCGCACCCCGCCGAAGCGCTCGAAGTAGTCGGTCATGAGCTGTTTCGCCTCTGCCGAACTGATGTTCAGCTGCTTCGAGAGTCCGAACGCTGAGAGTCCGTAGGCCAATCCGTACGACATCGCCTTGACCTTCGAGCGCATCTCGCTGGTCACGTCTTGAGGATCGACGCCGAAGATGCGCGCGCCCACGAAGCGATGGAGGTCCTCGCCGGCGTTGAAGGCCTGAATGAGACCGGCGTCGCCTGAGAGGTGCGCCATGATGCGCATCTCGATCTGCGAGTAATCGGCCGTCATCAGGGTCTCGAACTCGCTGCTGTGGATGAACCCCTCGCGGATCCGTCGCCCCTCTTCCGAGCGCACCGGGATGTTCTGCAGGTTGGGGTCCGTCGACGCGAGACGACCCGTGCTCGATCCGGTCTGCACGAAGGTGGTGTGAATACGACCGTCCGGCTGCACCGATTTGATGAGAGTCTCGATCATCTGGCGCAGCTTGTTCGCGTCACGATGCCCGAGCAGGGCGTCCAGGAAGGGGTGCGGCTGCTTGGCCTGCAACTCAGCGAGAGCCGCCGCGTCGGTCGTGTACCCGCGCTGCGTCTTTCGCGTCTTCGGCATGTCGAGCTCGTCGAACAGCACTTCTTGCAGCTGCTTCGGCGATGACAGATTGACTTCGTGCCCGATGGCGTCGAATGCCTCCTGCTGCAGACGGGCGACGCGTTCCGTGAGCTCTGCGTGATGGGCCTCGAACAGCGGCTCATCGACCTGCACGCCGCGGTACTCCAGGCCGTCGAGCACCGAGACGAGCGGCAGCTCGATCTCGCGGTAGATCTCCCCGGAGCGCGACTCGAAACGCTCCACCGCTGCGGCGTGCGTGCGCACCGTGTACCAGGCGAGTGTCGCGGTGTCCGCGACACTTCCTTCCTCGGGCACCAGCTGGTTCGGGTCGCCCTCCGGCACCTGCTCCCCCAGATACCGGAACACGGCGTCGGCGAGGCTCTTCTCCGCAGCCGACGGCCGAAGCACCCAGGTCGCAAGCAGCACGTCCCCGGCGATTCCGCCGATGCGCGGACCCGCTCGTCGCGCCAGGGCGAGCTGCTGCTTCGAATCGTAGAAGACCTTTGCGGCGTCGGACGCGAGCCATTGCTCGAAGAGCGCGTAATCGCGCCCCGCCGGCTGCCAGTCGAACTGCACCGATGAGTCTGCGGTAGCGATGCCGACGTCAAATCCGCCGTCGAGTTCTCGGATGAGGACCGCGGGAGACTCGTGCTTCGCGAGCCAGTCGGCGAGTTCCTCGTCGATGAGATTCTTCGGTACGGGCCGTTCGGGAGCGAGCGACGGCGACACCGTGGACGTCGCGCCGCCAGCCGGCACGGCGGCGCCGGCCAGTTTGCCGACGCGTTGCAGCAGGGTGCGGAACTCGAGCTTCGCGAAGATCTCCTGCACGGCGGCCATGTCGATCTCGCCCCGCTTCAATTCATCGAGCTCGACGTTGAGTTCGACGTCGCGCACCAGACGATTCAAGCGACGATTGCGCTCAGCCAGATGCGCATGCTCGCGAAGGCTCTCCCCCACTTTTCCGCCGACCTCGTCTTGGCGCCGCAGAATCTCTTCGAGTGAGCCGAACTGATTGATCCATTTCACGGCCGTCTTCTCACCGACTCTCGGGATGCCCGGCAGATTGTCGCTCGTCTCCCCGACGAGCGCAGCGATCTCGGGGTACTGCTCGGGACGGATCCCGTAGCGTTCCATGACCTTCGCCGCGTCGTAGCGCGTCAGTTCGCTCACACCCTGCTTCGACGGGTACAGGAGCGTCACACGGTCGTCGACCAGCTGAATCGTGTCGCGATCGCCGCTCACCACCAGCACCCGATATCCGTGCTCGGACGCCCGCGTCGCCAACGTCGCGAGAATGTCGTCGGCCTCGTAGTTCTCTTTCTCGATCGTGCGAATACCCATCGCGTGCAGCGCATCCTGCAGCAGCGGGATCTGCCCCTTGAACTCAGGCGGCGTCTCGCCGCGGGTCCCCTTGTACTCGGGATACTCGTCGGTGCGGAAGGAGTGCCGAGAGATGTCGAACGCCACCGCGAGCGCATCCGGTCGCTCGTTGCCCAGGAGGTTGATCAACATGGCGATGAAGCCGTGGATCGCGTTGGTGTGCTGCCCGGACTGGGTCTGGAAGCTATCGACCGGAAGCGCGTAGAACGCGCGGAAGGCAAGCGAGTGGCCATCGATGACCATGAGGGTAGGCTGAGTGTTCGACACGTGCCCAGCCTACAATCCGCCGCCGACATTCCGCAGGACGGACGCCGTCGCCCCCGGCTCGCGCGTGTCATCGACACGACGAAAGGCACCGATGTCCGCTCTTCCCAGCGCAGCAACTTCCTCCCCTGAAGACGCGATCGAGTACATTCGTCACCGCGGTCTCGGCGCACTCGCCGACCGCATGGGTATCGAGATGATCGAGTTCACGCCCGAACGGGCGGTCGCGACGATGCCCGTGGAGGGCAACACGCAGCCGGTGATGTTGCTGCACGGCGGTGCGTATGTGGTGCTGGGCGAGACCCTGGGCTCGATGCACGCGAACTTTCGCGCCCCAGATGGCTGCGTCGCCGTGGGGCTGGACATCAACGCCACCCACACCGGCTCGGCCACGGAGGGAGTCGTGACCGGCGTGTGCACTCCGATCAAGCTCGGACGCAGTGTCGCGGTGCATGAGATCGTTGTCTCCGATGCGCGCGGGATCCGGTGCTCGACCATTCGCATCACCAACTTCTACAAGCGGATCACGCAAGACTCCGAAGCCTGAGAACGACGAACGCCCCGGACCGCATCAGCGGGTCCGGGGCGTTCGTCTCGACAGGGGGCGTCAGTCCTTCTTCGGCCCGAGCTGGTCGATGATGGTCTTCGCGACGTCCTGCATCGTCAGTCGGCGATCCATCGATGCCTTCTGAATCCAGCGGAACGCCTCGGGTTCGCTCAATCCCATCTTGTCGTTCAAGATTCCCTTGGCCCGATCGACGAGCTTGCGCGTCTCGAATCGTTCCGCGAGATCGGCGACCTCGCTCTCGAGCGCCACGATCTGCTGGAAGCGCGACAGCGCGATCTCGATGGCCGGGATCAGGTCGGCCGGCGTGAAGGGCTTCACGACGTAGGCAAGCGCCCCGGCCTCGCTCGCGCGCTCGACCAGCTCGCGCTGGCTGAACGCAGTGAGCAGCACCACGGGAGCGAGATGCGTCTTGTTGATCCGCTCGGCTGCCGAGATGCCGTCGAGCTGCGGCATCTTCACGTCCATCACCACGAGGTCAGGACGCAGTTCTTCGACGAGCTTCACCGCCGTCTCGCCGTCTCCCGCCTCACCGACCACTTCGAAACCGTTATCGCGCAGGGTCTCGACGATATCGAGGCGGATCAGGGATTCGTCTTCCGCGACGACAACGCGTCGCGGAGCGCTCGGTGCAGTGCTCTGGTCATTCACTCCACCAGCTTACGTCATTCTCGCTGTGGATTTCCGACCCTACTCGAGATTCGCGACAGGCTCCGGTTCTTCCGTGTCGTCCTCCCCGAACTCAGGCGCCTCGGGGTGCCCGTGCTGCACCAGGAGATCATCCTCTCCGCTCGGCTGGGAGATCGGTGCACGCCCCTCTTCGCCGTCGGGATGCGCGCTGGTGTTGTTCATCGACATGGTGTCCTCCTCAGGTGGTTGGGGACCCAGTCTGCGCGGAGCAGGGCTCTGCCACCAGGGGCTAGCCCTCGTCCCCGGCGCACCCGTACCCTACGGCGCAACGCACGCCCGCTCCGCGCAAGGGCGGCGAGCCCTCCCCCAGGAGCAATCGCCTGAATGGGTCGCTCTGCGTCCGATGAGCTGCGATGCTTGAGAGAAGCTTCAGCAGCCAACGAAGGTTGCGAACGAAAGGACCACATCATGGGATCCATCCGGCACGAGGGCCTGACCACGCACTTCGACGATCGACTGCTCACCCACCTCCAGATCATCATCGTCCAGAAGCTCATGCGAGAAGAGTCGTTTCTCATGTCGTGGAAAGACAGCATGAGCACCGGCGACGGGCGCACTGCCATCTGGCTGTCACCTCAAACCACAATCACCTTCAAATTCGTGGGAAGCCGAGTGCCTGAGATCAACAAGAAGTGGCTCCTGCGCCTCGGAGAATCGGCAAGCTCCACGACCGGCCTCATCGTCACCGGAGAAGATGGGGAACTCGCGGCGGCGGAGGCCACCGGCAGCAAGTATCCGGGCAACCTTCGCCCGGGAAACTGACTGCGGCGTCATCGCGATCACGCTGGCGGCTTCCGCCTGGTCGCCCCTCGATGTCCGAACGCCGGAAGCGCTCCGCGCCTCCTGAACCGCGACACCCCCGGCTTCCGCGAAGTATCGCGCGAAGCCGGGGGTGTGTCGTTCGTGCCGAATGCGGGACTTGAACCCGCACGCCTTTCGGCAACGCATTTTGAGTGCGCCGTGTCTGCCAATTCCACCAATTCGGCGAACTCCCCAAGCCTATCGCATGGGGGGCCGTGTCTCACGTCGGGCGGCGACCCACGGGCGCGTCGCCGCCACAGCCCGAGGATCAGGCCTGCGGGTCCTCCGCGATCTTCGTGAACTTACGCGGACCGGCCTCGGGCAGCAGACCGGTGGCCTCACCGATGCGATGGATCCGCAGCGTATTCGTCGTTCCCACGACTCCGGGAGGCGACCCGGCGATGATGACGACCTTCTCCCCGACCTCGATGCGCGAGTGCTCGAGCAGCACTTTGTCCACCTGCACGAACATCTCGTCCGTGCTGTCGACGCGCGGCACCTCGTAGCTGCGTGCGCCCCACGTCAGTTCCATGCGTCGACGAGTATCGGGATCCGGAGTGAACCCGATGATCGGCATCGGCCGTCGCAGGCGCGACATCCGTCGCACGGTGTCGCCCGACTCCGTGAAGACGCAGATGTAGCGCGCGCCGACGAAGTCGGCCACGTCAGAAGCTGCGAGCGTCAGCACGCCTCCCTGAGTGCGGGGAGCCGCCCCGAGGGGCTCGATGCGGTCGAGCGCGTGATCCTCAGTCGCCTCGATGATCTTCGCCATCGTGGCCACCGCTTCGATCGGGTAGGCGCCCACGCTCGTCTCTCCGGAGAGCATGACGGCGTCGGCGCCATCCAGCACGGCGTTCGCGCAGTCAGAGGCCTCCGCGCGCGTGGGGCGCGGGTTCTCGATCATCGACTCCAGCACCTGGGTCGCCACGATCACCGGCTTCGCATTCCGACGCGCGATCGTCACCGCCTCGGCCTGCACCAGCGGCACGCGCTCGAGCGGCAGTTCGACGCCGAGATCACCGCGGGCGACCATGATCCCGTCGAACGCAGCGACGATGCCTTCGAGGTGCTCGACTGCCTGCGGCTTCTCGATCTTCGCGATCACCGGCAGACGCACTCCGACCTCATCCATGATCTCGTGCACGCGGGTGATGTCGGCGGCGTCGCGCACGAAGGAGAGTGCGATGTAGTCGACGCCGAGCGCGAGCGCCCATCGCAGATCTTCCTCGTCCTTGTCGGAGAGCGCAGGAACGTTCACGGCAACGCCGGGGAGGTTGATCCCCTTGTTGTTGGAGATCGAACCGGGCACCTCGACCACGGTGTGCACCGTGTCCTCGGTCACGCGCACGGCGCGAAGGGTGACCTTGCCGTCATCGATCAGCAACGGGTCACCGGCGCTGACGTCACCCGGCAGTCCCTTGTGCGTGGTTCCGCCGACGGTGCGATTCCCGACCACGTCGCGCGTCGTGATCGCGAATTCGTCGCCGACAGCGAGCGCATACGGGCCGTCCTCGAACACGCCAAGACGAATCTTCGGACCCTGCAGATCCGCGAGCACCGCGATCGGGCGACCGACCTCGGCCTCGGCGCGACGAATATTCCTGTAGATGCCCTCATGCACGTTGTAGGTGCCGTGGGACATGTTGAGCCGCGCGACGTTCACGCCGGCCTGGATCAGCGCGAGCGTGTGGTCGTAGCTGGAAACAGCGGGTCCCCAAGTGGCGACGATCTTGGCGTGACGCATGCAGCGTGCTCCTTCGTTAGTGGGTCTTGCTGGGCTCGACGCCGCTCGCGGGCTCGAGCGACGCATCGGGCAGCGCTTCCGTCTCGGATGCCGAGACTGACGTACCGTCGCCGCGATCGATCACGTGGTAGTACTCGTTCGTGTCGGCGGTATCGGCGAGCACGGTGTCTCCCGGATGGCGTCGGCCGGGCAGGTACACGGTGTTCTCGAGCCCGACGTGGCGATGACGGCGCAGAATGAACAGCGCGATGCCGACCACGATCGCCAGGATCGCAGCGAGCACGTTGGTGCGCACGCCGAGGAAGAGCAGGCTGGGATCGACGCGCAGCGACTCGGTGAATGCGCGGCCGACGCCGTACCAGATGAGGTAGAGGGCGAAGAAGGTGCCCCACCGCGGACGCCACTTCCGCTCGACGGCGAGCAGCACGACGATTCCGAGGATGTTCCACAGCGCCTCGTAGAGGAAGGTCGGGTGGAAGAGGGTGCCCTCGGGCAGTCCGATGGGGAATGCCGCGTTCGTCGACTCGATCTCGAGCCCCCACGGGAGCGTCGTTGGGCCGCCGAAGAGCTCATGGTTGAACCAGTTGCCGAGACGACCGACCGCCTGCGCGATCAGCAGTCCGGGCACGAGCGCGTCCGCGAAGGACCAGAACCGGATGCCGGTGATCCGCGACGCGATGAGCACGCCGATCGCTCCCCCGATGAGCGCGCCGAAGATCGCGATGCCGCCGTTCCAGAATGCGAAGATCTCAAACGGGTTCTTGCCCTCGCCGAAGTAGTCTCCCCAGTGCGTGACGACGTGGTAGAGCCGGGCTCCCAGGATCCCGAGCACGAGCGACCACACGAGGAAGTCGAAGACTGCTCCCCGCTCGCCGCCGCGCTGTCCCAGCCGTCGCGCCGTCCAGATGCCGGCGATGATGATGCCGACGATGATGCAGAGCGCGTAGAAGTAGATCCGGAACGGACCGAGCTGCAGATACTGCAGCTCGGGGCTCGGAATGCTCAACGGGAGAATCATTCACTCCTCTTTCGCCGGCGGCCTCGCGCCGCAGGACTCGGGTGGATGCCGCGCGATCGTGCCGCGCGGCGGACGGGTCAATCTTAGCGCGCGGTGCCTCGCGCGATGCCCGCGACGGTTTCGGCGAGCTGCGGCACGCCGCCGTCGCGCAGCGCACGCACGAATGCGGTGCCGACGATGGCACCGTCCGCGTATTCGAGCGCACCGGCGACCTGCTCAGCCGTCGAGATACCGATGCCGACGCAGGCGAGCGTTGCGCCCTGCTCGCGGAGCCGCGCCGTGAGCCCCCGGGCTGCCGCGTCGAGCTCGGCGCGTTCGCCCGTGATCCCCATCGTCGAGACCGTGTAGACGAACCCGGTACTCGCGCGACTCACGAGCGCGAGCCGCGCATCCGTCGAACTCGGAGCTGCGAGGAACACGCGATCGAGTCCATGAGCCTCGCTCGCCGCGATCCAATCGTCTGCGGAGTCCGGCGTGATGTCTGGTGTGATCAGCCCGGCGCCGCCAGCAGTCGCGAGGTCGCGAGCGAACGCGTCCACCCCGTACTGCATCACGGGGTTCCAGTACGTCATCACGAGTACCGGCACGTCTACGGCATCCCGCACGCGACGCACTGCCTCGAAGACGTCGGCGAGACGGAAGCCCGCCGCGAGAGCCGTCTGCGTGGCCTCTTGGATCACCGCGCCGTCCATCACGGGGTCGGAGTACGGTACGCCGAACTCCAACACGTCGGCTCCGCTTCGTGCCATCGCGATCGCGGCTTCCACACTGGTGTCCAGGTCGGGGAAGCCCACTGGCAGGTACCCCACGAGCGCTCCCCGGCGCTCCTGGTTCGCAGCGAGGATCGCTTTCGCGACGCTGGATCCGTGCTCGGTCATCCGTCGATCTCCGATCCGTCTTCCGGGAGCAGCCCGAAGTAGCGGCCTGCGGTCGCCATGTCTTTGTCGCCGCGGCCCGACAGGCTCACGAGCACGACGCCGTCCGGCCCCAGATCGGTGCCGATCCGCTGCGCCCCCGCAAGGGCGTGCGCCGATTCGATAGCGGGAATGATGCCCTCGGTCCGGCTCAGCAGCCGAAGCGCCTGCATCGCCTCGTCGTCGGTGGCGGGAATGTACTCCGCGCGCCCGATGTCCGCGAGCCACGCGTGCTCCGGCCCGACGCCCGGATAGTCGAGGCCGGCGGAGATCGAATGAGATTCGATGGTCTGCCCGTCGTCATCCTGCAGCACGTACGTCCTCGCGCCGTGCAGCACGCCGGGGCGCCCGCGCTCGATCGACGCCGCATGCTGGTCGGTGTCGACGCCGTCGCCTGCGGCTTCCACGCCGTAGAGGCGCACATCGGCGTCGTCGAGGAACGCGTCGAACATGCCGATCGCATTGGAACCGCCCCCGACGCACGCGACGACGGCATCCGGAAGACGGCCGATGCGCTCGAGCAGCTGAGCACGGGCTTCTTCGGAGATGATCTTCTGGAAGTCGCGCACCATCGCCGGGAACGGATGCGGCCCAGCGGCGGTCCCGAAGATGTAGTTGGTGCGATCGACGCTCGCGACCCAATCGCGATACGCCTCGTTGATCGCATCCTTGAGCGTGCGAGAACCGGTCCTGACGGGAACGACTTCAGCGCCGAGCAGACGCATCCGCGCGACGTTCAATGCCTGACGCTCGGTATCGACTTCGCCCATGTACACGGTGCATTCGAGGCCGAAGAGCGCTGCAGCCGTCGCGGTGGCCACGCCGTGCTGGCCGGCTCCGGTCTCGGCGATCACGCGAGTCTTGCCCAACCGTCGAGTGAGCAGCGCCTGACCGAGCACATTGTTGATCTTGTGCGAGCCGGTGTGGTTCAAGTCTTCGCGCTTCAGGAACACGCGTGCCCCACCTGCGTGCTCGGCGAAGCGCGGCACCTCGGTGATGGGTGATGGGCGCCCGGCGTACGAGAGCAGCAACTCCGCCAGTTCAGAGCGGAAGGCGGGGTCGGCCTGCGCCTCTGCGTACGCGTCGGTCAGCTCGTCGATCGCCGCGATCAGCGATTCCGGCATGAACCTCCCGCCGAACTCTCCGAAGAACGGACCATGCTGGTCGCGCAGGCTGGTGACGCCGGTCGTCGATTCGGTCACTGGTGTCCTTTTCAGCTTGAGACGCTTCAGACGCTCACGTATGTCTGCAGCGTCGCGATGGGGTCGTTCGTCACGAGCGCCTCGCCGACGAGCACCGCGTCGGCTCCCGCTTCGCGGTAGTGCTCCACATCCGCGACGTTGAGCACGGCCGATTCCGCCACGCGGATCACGCCGGCCGGAATCTGGTCCGCGACTCGTCCGAACAGGTCTCGATCGAGTTCGAAGGTGCGCAGATCGCGCGCGTTGACTCCGACGAGCTGAGCGCCGAGGTCCACGGCTCGCGCGACCTCCTCAGCGCTGTGCGCCTCGACGAGCGGCGTCATGCCGAGCTCGCGGATCACATCGTGGAGGCGGATGAGGCGGTCCTGCGGGAGCGCGGCGACGATGAGGAGCACGAGATCGGCTCCGGCAGCACGGGCCTCGAGCACCTGGTACTCATCTCCGATGAAGTCCTTGCGCAGCACGGGAATGCTGATCGCTTTGCGCACGGCTTCCAGGTCGGCGAGGGATCCCTTGAACTTCCGCTCCTCGGTGAGCACGCTCACCGCGCTCGCACCGCCGGCCTCGTACTGAGCCGCGAGGTCCTGTGGAAGCGGGATCTCGGCGAGATCGCCGCGCGATGGGCTGGCACGCTTCACCTCGGCGATCACCTTCATGTGCTCGGCGGGCGCGAGCGCAGCGAGTGCGTCGAGCGCCGGGCGAGCGGCGAGGGCATCGGATTCGACTACCGAGTACGACCGGAGCTCGCGGCGCGAGGCCGCGTCCTCGAGCGAGCCGGCGAGCAGATCTTCGAGCACGTCAGTCGTGTGCTGGAGGGGTGAACTTCGGGCCGTTCACGCCGTATCCGGCCTTCGAGAGGATCCACCCGAGCAGCGCACCGACGACGACGACTCCGACACACGCCCATACGAGTACGGGCATATGAAGGAAGAAGAAGACGGTTCCGGCGGCGATGCCGATCAGCATCACCACGACCGCTGTCCATGCGGCCGGCGAATCACCGTGGCCGGGGTCTCCGTGCTGGGTACTCATGAATCTCCTCTGAACAGATTTCGACGTTCCCAGACTAGCGGAAATCCGGGATGGGTTCTGGCACCGCCGCAAGCGCCCGGCGAGCCGGCCGCCCACGACGTCACCGTTTCCGACCCGCGTCGTCGGCCTCGCCGTCGCTGGGATCGTCTCCGCCCGAGAGCGCGTCCCAGTCCGAGATGCGGTCCGGCGTGTTCGTGGAGACATCGGCCGGCCGCGGGGCGGCGTCGTACTTCCGCCCGCCTGCCGCCCAGGTGCCGCTGAAGACGGCGACGACCAGGCCGAGGATCGCGGCGAGCACGCCGGCGACGACGCACACCCAGATCCAGGCCGAGAGGCGGCTCCAGACGACGAGATCCGTGGTCGCTTCACCCGAGATCCCGGTGAGCGACGTGATCGTTCCCGTGATCGCCGTGAGCGGCGCAGCCAGCACGCTGATCGTGAGCGCCGTCAGCCCGGCGCCGAGCAGCGCGACCAGGACGCCGAGGGCGCGGCGGAAGACGGGGCCGGCGATCGTCAGCGCGAGGGCCGCGGCGACGATGGCGATCGAGATCGGGGACACCGCTGCGTTGACCTCGTGGCCGGCGACCGTTTCGACGCTGTGCGTCCCGTCGACCATGAACGAGACCCAGGTCTGAGATCCGGCGAGCAGTCCAAGCGCTCCCACGAGGGCGATCGCGGAGATGGTGAGGAGCTTAGGACGCATCAGCGGCCTCCCCGAGTGCGTGGAGCGTGTTCGCGATGGCGACGGCGCGCAACGGCGCAGCCGCCTTGCTTCGGCACTCCGCGTCCTCGGTCTCCGGCACCGAGTCCGCGACGACGCCGGCACCCGCCTGCACCATCGCGATCCCGTTCTTGATCGTCGCCGTACGGATCGCGATGGCGAGATCGGCAGCCCCACCGAGGCCGAAGTATCCGACGACGCCGCCGTAGACGCCGCGCTGCACCGGCTCGAGTTCGTCGATGATCTGCAGCGCGCGCGGTTTGGGAGCCCCCGACAGCGTGCCAGCGGGGAAGGTCGCGCGGAAGACGTCCACCGGATTCGCCTCTGGCCGCTTCTGCCCCTCGACGCTCGAGACGATGTGCATGATGTGGCTGAAGCGCTCGATCCGCATGAATTCGGTGACCTCGACCGACCCCGGTTCGCACACCCGCAGCAGATCGTTGCGCGCCAGGTCCACGAGCATGAGGTGCTCGGCGCGCTCCTTCTCATCGGCGAGGAGGTCGCGCTCGTACTGCTGGTCTTCCTCGATGCTGGCGCCGCGCGGGCGCGAGCCTGCGATCGGATGAGTGAGCACGTGGCCGCCCTCCTGGACCGTGACCAGCGCCTCCGGGCTCGACCCGACGACCGAGAACGGCTCGCCAGCTGCGTCTTCGAGCTGCAGCAGGTACAGGTACGGGCTCGGGTTGAGATGGCGGAGCACTCGGTACACATCGAGAGGGTCCGCAGTGCATGTCTGGTCGAAGCGCTGCGACGGCACCACCTGGAAGATGTCGCCGTCGACGATGTAGCGCTTCGCCGCCTTGACCGAAGCGACGTACTCTGGCGTGCTCGTCAATCGTGTCGGCTCAGCGGTCGCTTCGCGATCCACGGTGTTCAGCGGTGAGCGCTCGGGGGCCGCGAGCGCCGCCTGCAGGGCGTCGAGTCGGGTCTGCGCGTCGGCCCACTGGGCATCGGCCGACCCGGCGGCGCCGTGCGGTGCTGGATCGCCGAGCGCCGCATCGTTGAGCACATTCGCGAGCAGCACGACGCTGCCCTCGCGGTGGTCGATGACGACGAGTTCGGAGACGAAGCTGAGGCCCTGCGTCGGCAAGCCGGAACCCGTGGAGGGCCCGTGCTCGAGTTTCTCGAACTGTCGCACGGTCTCCCAACCGAGGTATCCGACGAACCCGCTCGCGAGTGGCGGAAGGCCAGCGACCTGCGGCGACCGCCAGCGCTCATAGAGCGCGCTGAGCGCCTCGACCGGCGCCAGCGCGTCGACTCCCCCGGGGAGCAACCGCTCGGCAGAGACGTCGAATGCCCGGTCCTGCGCCCAGTGCGCTCTTCCGTCGCGCTCCCCGAGCACGCCGAAGCTTCCGGCTCCGACAAAACTGAAGCGCGTCCAGACCCCTCCCTGCTCCGCCGATTCCAACAGGAAGGTGCCGGGGCGGGAGGCAGCGACCTTGCGATAGATGCCGACCGGCGTGTCGGCATCGGCGAAGATCTCGCGGCAGACGGGAATGACGGCATGGGAGTCGCGCGCGGCGTCGAACGCGGCGCGCGTGGTGGTCAGGCTCACCGCTTCAGCCTACCGCGGACGCCCGGGGCGCCCGTGCGTCAGGCATCTCCTGAGGGATCGCCGACGAGCGCGGTCACGTCGCGATCGGTGAAGCAGGTGCGCGTCCCCGTATGGCACGCGGCGCCGATCTGAACGACACGCACGAGCAGCGTGTCTCCGTCGCAGTCCATGGCCACCCCGCGCACGTACTGGCGATGCCCGGAGGTGTCGCCCTTCCTCCAGTACTCGCGACGCGAACGGGACCAGAACGTCACGCGCCCGGTCGTCAGCGTGCGCCGCACCGCTTCGTGATCCATCCACGCCAGCATGAGCACATCGCCCGACTCGTCGTCCTGGATGATCGCGGGCAGCAGGCCGTCGTGGGCGAAGACGAGATCGTTGGGTACGGGATCGATGTCGCTCATCATTCAGCCCCTGAGATCGCGGTGCGTACGGTATGGCCCTCAGCCGCCAGCGCTGCCTTCACCTGACCGATGGTGAAGGTCCCGTCGTGGAAGACCGAAGCGGCGAGCACCGCGTCGGCGCCCGCGTCGACCGCGGGCGCGAAGTGCTCGAGCCGCCCCGCGCCGCCCGACGCGACGATCGGCACCTCGGAGATCTCGCGCACGAGCGCGGTGAGCTCGAGGTCGAAGCCGGCGAGGGTGCCGTCGGCGTCCATCGAGTTCACGAGCAGCTCGCCAGCGCCTCGATCCACTGCTTCGCGGCACCACTCGAGCGCGTCGAGGTCGGTCTCGCGCTTTCCGCCATGCGTGGTCACGACGAAGCCCGACGGCGTGCGCGGACTGCGCTTCACATCGAGCGAGAGCACCAGCACCTGAGCGCCGAAGCGGTCAGCGATCTCGCCGATCACGTCGGGACGGGCGATCGCGCCGCTGTTGATCCCGATCTTGTCGGCGCCGACGCCGAGGAGCCTCGCGACGTCCTCGGGGCCCCGCACTCCCCCGCCGACGGTCAACGGGATGAACACTTGCTCCGCGGTGCGACGCACGACGTCGTAGGTGGTCGACCGATCGTCCACTGTTGCCGTGACATCGAGGAACGTGAGTTCGTCCGCGCCCTGCGCGGCGTACCGGGCGGCGAGCTCGACGGGATCACCCGCATCGCGCAGGTTGAGGAAGTTGACGCCTTTGACGACGCGCCCGCCGGAGACGTCGAGGCAGGGAATGACGCGTGTCGCAATCGACATATCGCAGCCTCTCAGAGGCGCGCCGCGTGAATCGCGGTCACGAGAATGGCACGGGCGCCGAGATCGTACAGCCGATCCATGATCTGGTTGGCATCATCGGAGGGGACCATCACCCTGACGGCGACCCAGCGGTCGTCTTGCAGCGGCGAGACGGTCGGGGACTCCATGCCGCCTGCAACCCGAGACGCTTCATCGAGCTGCTCGACGGGCAAGTCGTAGTCCATGAGCACGTACTTGCGCGCCACGAGCACGCCCTGCAGTCGACGCAGGAGTCGATCGATGTCGGGGTGGGCGTTCGGCCCCCCGATGAGCACCGCGGTCGATTCGAGAATGACCGGCCCGAAGATCTCCAGACCAGCTGCGCGCAGGGTCGCTCCCGTCGAGACGACGTCGGCGACGGCGTCGGCGACGCCGAGCTGCACGGCGGATTCGACAGCTCCGTCGAGCTTCACGTGCTCGGCCTCCACGCCCCGCGCGCGCAGAAAGTCATCGACGAGCTTCGGGTAGCTGGTCGCGATGCGCTTGCCGGCGAGGTCGGAGAGATCAGAGATCTCGCTCGTCGCCGGTGCAGCGAAGCGGAAGGTCGAATCGCCGAACTCGAGTGCGGCGATCTCGCGCGATTCCGATCCGGAGTCGAGCAGCAGGTCGCGGCCGGTGATGCCGACATCCAAGGCTCCTGAGCCGACGTAGGTCGCGATGTCCTTCGGGCGCAGGTAGAAGAACTCCACCTGGTTGCGGGCATCGGTGTGCACGAGCGTGCGGCTGTCGCGGCGACCCGAGTAGCCGGCTTCGGCCAGCATCTCGGCTGCGGTTTCAGAGAGGGACCCCTTATTGGGGACGGCGATGCGGAGCATGATGCGTGAAAGTCCTTCCGTGCGGCCGAGGAGCCGGCCAGTGAGTGCGGTCAGCGGCGAGCATCGACGTGCGGAGCGACCCGCTCGTCGATGCTACAGATGCGCGTAGACGTCTTCGAGACGCATGCCCTTCGAGAGCATGAGCACCTGCAGGTGGTAGAGCAGCTGACTGATCTCCTCCGCGCACGCCTCGTCGGATTCGTACTCCGCGGCCATCCAGACCTCAGCGGCTTCCTCGACGATCTTCTTCCCGATCGCATGCACCCCGGCGTCCAGGCGGGCGACAGTGTCGCTCCCCTCAGGGCGGGCGGCCGCCTTTTCGCTGAGTTCGGCGAAGAGCGCCTCGAACGATTTCACGTGAACAGCCTAGCGGGTTTCGCGTCGACGGCGGATCGCGCCGACCGTCGCCCGGTCAGTGCGCGTGCGCCGCTGCTGCCGTGCGCAGTTCGGCGATCCGCTCCTCCGGCACCCCCGAATACACGGCCGAACCGGCCACGAAGGTGTCGGCACCCGCTTCGGCCGCGATCCCGATCGTATCGACCGTGATCCCCCCGTCGACCTGCAACCAGAGGTCGAGACCGAAGCGAGCCCTCGCCTCGGCGACGCGACGGAGCTTCGGCATCATGTCGTGCATGAACGACTGCCCGCCGAAGCCGGGCTCCACGGTCATCACGAGCACCTGATCGAACTCGGGCAGCAGTTCGAGGTAGGGCTCAGGATCGGTGCCCGGCTTCAGCGCGATGCCGGCGCGCGCTCCCCGTGCCCGGAGCGCCCGCGCGAGTGCCACGGGATCCTCCGCGGCCTCCGCGTGGAACGTCACCGAGTAGGCGCCGAGGTCCGCGTATCCGGGCGCCCAGCGATCCGCGTCGGAGATCATCAGGTGCACGTCGAGCGGTACCGGAGACACTCCCTGGATGCGCTCGACGATGGGCGGTCCCATCGTGAGATTCGGCACGAAGTGATTGTCCATCACGTCGACGTGCACGAGGTCGGCGGTGCTGATCGCCTCCAGTTCGCTCTGCAGGTTCACGAAGTCGGCGGACAGAATACTCGGGTTGATGCGCTGCGCGGTCACGACCCCAGCCTAGGGCGTCGTGCGCACGGGCTCGTCCCCGTCGCCCGTAACCGTCGGCCCCGCCGGGGCGGGTGGGGGCGCGGCAGCAGCTGATGGCGCGGGGGCAGCGGCAGCAGGAGCGACGGGAGCGGCAGCGTAGCTCTGCGAAAGCACGCGATAGGCGCGAGTGAAGCACGCACCGACTGCGACGAGCACCATGGCGGCGCCGGTCCACACGAAGATGAGCGCGATACCCCGGCTCTCGCCCGATCCGAGCAGCCAGCCCCAGCTGGCTGCTCCCGCGGGCTCCTCCATGTACGGAACGATCCAGAACTCCGCGATCGGGGCGATGAGCAGTGACGTGATCGGTGCTGCCGCGGCTTCGAATGTCATGGCGAGACCGAATACGCGGCCCTGCTTCTCGTAGGGGACCACGCGTTGGATGACCGTCTGCTCTGCAGCTTCGACCGCCGGCATCAGCGCCATGAACAGCCAGATCCCCGAGATGAAGAGCCAGGGCCAGTCGCGCAGCGTGAACACCATGCCGAGCACGCCCAGCAGCCCGGCGAGCATCAGAATCGTGCGGATGGGGTTCTTCCCCAGCCCCCATTTCGCGACGACGGCGCCGCCGACGATGAATCCCGTCGAGGCGACTCCGAACACGATGCCCCACACTTCGACGGGGAAGAGTTCGAGCCCGTACGGGTCGAGCAGCGCCATGAACACGCCGCCGGAGAGATTGTTGAGCGTCGAGAAGAACACGAGTGCGATCAGGCCGGGAACGGCGAGCATCGCCGCCATGCCGCCGCGGAAATCGACAGCGCTGCGCGTCGGGTCCTGCACGATCTCAGGCTCGGGAATGCGGAGCGCGAGCAGATGGACGATGGGCGCGCCGACGAGCACCGTCGCGATGAGGATCGTGCCGCCCATGCCGAGGAACCCGACCGACAATCCGCTGAAGACGCTCGTCGCGATGAATGCGAGCCCCTGCACCGTGCCGACCAGGCCGTTCGCATTCGCGTGCCGCTCCGTCGGCACCAGGAGCGTCACGGTCGTGGACAGGGCGAGGTTGCGCAGCAACTCGACGACGCAGCCGGCGAGCACGATGAGCGTGAACAGCCAGAACCAGGGGCGGTCGAGACGCAGGAGCTCGGTCTCGGGAACGAAGAAGAAGATCACGCACCCCGTGACGAACGCGACGAGCGACGACACCGCAGAGACGAGCATCACCCGCTGCTTGCGCATCCGGTCGACGAGAGAGCCGAACCACATCGAGCACAGCGCGATCAGAATCATGTAGACCGCCCCGAGCACCCCGGTCGCGAGAATGCTGCGTGTCTCGAGGTAGACCCAGAAGACCACGGCGAACCAGAGGAAGTTGGTCGTGAGATTGGCGACCGCGGTGTTCACGAGCACGTGCAGGAACGTGCGCATGCCTCCCTCGGGAGGCATCGGCGCGGTCGAAGGCGGCGGTGCCTCCGGCTCCGGATGCGGGGTCATGCTCACAGGGTAAGCCCGACCTCCGACATCCACCAGATCAGGAGTCGACCGCGCGGCGCTCGATGAGCGAGATGAACATCGCGTCCGTACCGTGTCGATGCGGCCAGAGTTGGACGCTCAACCCGTCTCCCGGCAGATCGAGGGGCTCCCGTGCCACCTCCCCGACCACCGCGCGCGCATCGATCTCCACCAGATCCGATCGACTGCGCAGCAGACGATCCACGGTGACCCGCGTCTCCGCGAGGTGAGGCGAGCACGTCACGTAGGCGAGGATTCCTCCTGGAGCGAGGTGGGCGCACGCCTCCTGCAGCAACTCCGCCTGCAACCGCGTGAGCCCTGGGAGGTCGGATGGCTGCTTCCGCCAGCGGGCTTCGGGCCGGCGCCGCAATGCGCCGAGCCCTGAGCATGGCGCGTCGACCAGGATGCGGTCGAACCGTTCGCCGCCGTACGCCTCGTCATCCCGGCCGTCGAACGAGACCACGTCGACCGCGCCCGCGACTCCCGCGACCGAGTTCCGCACGAGCTGCGCGCGATGCGCTGCAACCTCGTTCGCACGCACGCTCGCTCCCCCGATGAGCGCCTCCGCTCCCAGAACGGCCGTCTTTCCGCCGGGCCCGGCGCACAGATCGAGCCAACGCTCCCCGGGCCGCACCGGCCGCGCGCGGGTGAGCGCGAGCGCGGCGAGTTGCGAACCCTGATCCTGCACACGCGCGAATCCACGCCGCGCTCCACTGGCCGCGATGGCGCGTGCGGGGTCACCGCCCCCGATCTCAACGCCGAGCGGCGATGGTCCCGAAACGACGACCTCGGCCTCCGCAGCGCGCTCGGCAGCTTCGATCGGAGTGACCCCGGCGCCCGGCAGGATGGCGACGTTGACGCGCGGAGCCGCGTTGTCGGCGACCAGCAGTGCGTCGAGCTCGTCTTCACGCCCTTCGATCCGCAACGCGTCCTGCATGGCGCGAATCACCCACGCCGGGTGCGAGGCGAGCGCGGCGCGGGCATCGTCGGCCCCGGCGGCGGACTCCGCGATCCGCGCATCCCATTCCTCATTCGATGCACGCCCGATGCTCCTGAGCACGCCGTTCACGAAGCCGGCCGCTGCGCGGTTGCCCACGCGCCGCTGCAGCTCGACGCTCTCGTTCACCGCTGCGTGCGGCGCGGTGCGCATGCCGAGCAGCTGATGGACGCCCAACCGCAGGACGTTACGCGTTCTGGCATCGATGCGCTCGATCTCGCGAGCTGCCGCGAGCTCGATGATCCGGTCGTACCTGCCGCGCCACCGCAATGCGCCGGAGGCGAGCTCCGTTGCGAGGGCAGCGTCGCGCGTATCGAGCCCCGCCTCTCGGATGCGCCCCGGGAGGGCGAGATTCGCATAGGCTTCGCGATCCTCGACATCGCGCAGCACATCGTAAGCGACGAGCCGAGCGGGCGAGATGGCCGCTCCGCTCCGCTCGGCGCTCTCGCGCCGGTCCGGCCTTCCGCCCCGTGCGCCGCCGCTGCGGCCCCGGCCGCGCGCGCCGTGCTGCGTTCCGCTCATGCGAGTTCCGCCCGTCCATCGCGTCCGCGCAACCACGCGGCGCCGTCCATCGACGGTTTTCCCGCCGGCTGCACCCGCACCAGCTCGAGCATCCCGTCGTGGAGGGCGAGCATCGCCCTTCCCTCCAGCAGGCCGACCGCGCCGGCCTGCATCGCATCGACGCCCGGTGGTGAGTCGGAGCCCGACGGGGCGCGCAGTTCCCTGACCTTCAACGGCACCCCGTCATGCATCGCGTAGGCTCCGGGCTCCGGCGTCATCGCGGCCCACTGGGCCAGAACGTCACGGGCACCGCGCCCGAGATCGAGGCGACCGTCTTCGCGCGTGAGCTTCTCGGCGTAGCTCGCCTCTCCGACCTGAGGCGCGCCCGCCGCGGGGTCCGCCCCGAGCAGTTCCACGGCTTCGACGAGCGCGCCGGTGCCGAACGAAGCGAGATCTGAGAGCGCAGCGCCCGCAGAGGTTCCTTCCGGATACTGCCGCGAATCCGTCGTCAGAATGTCGCCCGCGTCGAGCGCTGCCACCAGGCGGAACACGGTCACGCCGAGGCGCTGCTCCCCCGCCTCCAATGCGCGCTGGACGGGAGCCGCACCGCGCCACTTCGGCAGCGCGGAGAAGTGCAGGTTGATCCACCCGAGCTCCGGCGTGCTGAGCAGCGGCTCTCGAACGAGGCCGCCGTAAGCGACGATCACCCCGAGCTCGGGAGCGAGCTGACGCACCCAGGCAGTGGCCCCGTCATCGAGACGGTTCGCCCGGTGCACCGGGATTCCGAGAGCTTCGGACGCCACCGCGACCGGCGACGGGGTGAGCACGCGCTTCCGCCCGAGCGGAGCATCCTCGCGGGTGACCACTCCCACGACTTCGTGCCCGGCGGCGCGAAGCGCGTGGAGACTGGGTACGGCGAACTCAGGGGTTCCGGCAAAGACGATCCGCATCCGACCATTCTCCCACGCCCGCACCGCTCCCGCCGCGCGCACCAGATCCACCCGTCATCCGTCGAAGACTCCGCGATCGTCGAACCGGAGCCTGAGCGCCTCTGGCCGCGCTCGACCGGGGGCGCGGCCCCGCGTGCGGGACGCGGACCCGGCTGCGTCTGAGACCAGCGCACCGCGCAATCGCCTCGCGACCTCCGCACCGTGGCCGTAATCGAATCGGACGATCGCGCGGACGAGCCCCTGCGGGGTCTTCGCGATGCCGCCGGGGGGAAGCGGAGTCGGGCCGAGATGATCGACGCCCGGCAACGACTCGAGCTGCTGCAGCGCGCGTTGGACCTCCTCGGGCCCGCCGCTGACGCTCGCCACGCGCACGGCAGGGGGGTAGCGGAGGGCATGCCGATCGCGCAGCTCCCCGTGCAACCATTCGTCCGCGCGTCCGGTGACGAATGCGCGCACCACCGGCCCGCCGCCCGAGGCCATCAGGCAGACGCCGTCTGGGGCGGTGAGCGCAGCCACGTTCTCCCACCAGCGCAGGCAGTCCTCACCCGCACGCAGCGTCTCGATGCTGAGCAGGCGCTCGGCGTCGAGCAGCACGACGGCGCGGTATCCCCCCGCCGCCAGCGGCTCGGCCCCGCGGGTGGCGACCACGATAGCCGGGCGAGCGTCCACGCGCTCGCGGGGATGCTCGCCGTCGCTGAGCAGGACTCTGGCGCCCTCGAACTGACGCTCGAACTGCTCGACGGTGCGCCCCGACCCCATGCCCCGCTCCACGAGTCGTCTGCCGTCGCAGGTGCGGCAGTGCCAGTCGCTCGCGTACTCGCCGCACCACCGGCATGAGGCGCGCCCGATCACCCGGAAGCCGATCGGCCCGTTGCAGACACCGCAGCGCGCGAGGTCGCCGCAGTCTTCGCACACCGCAACCGGGGCGTAGCCGGGCGTCGCGACCTGCACGAGTACGGGGCCGGTGCGCAGTCCCTCGCGAATCGTCCTCGCCGCGAACTCGGGAACGCGCCCCGCGAACGCGTCGGGCGCGAGCGATGCGTCCGCGTGCACCACGCGGGCGCGCTTCGGCGGGTTGCGCTGCGCGTGCACGTACCCGAGGTCGACGAGCCGCTGCACCTCGGCACTGCGGGCGTGCGCGGCGAAGAACAGGCCGGCCGATTCCTGCTCGGCTCTGACGAGCGCGGCGTCGCGGGCATGCACGTACGGAGCGAGCGGCTCGGCGAGCAGAGGGTCGCCGTCGTCCCACATGATGATGGCCCCGAGCGCGTGGGCCGGGGCGTAGACGGCGGACCGATTGCCGAGGATGACGCGGGGCTCCGGGTCGCGAGCGCGCAGGAAGCCGGCGTAGCGCTCCGCGTTCGACTGCCGGGAATCGACGCGAACGACGTCCTCGTGCCCGAGCGCTGCGAGGGCGTCGCGCAATTGGTCCAGGTCGCGGTAATCGGGCGCGATGAGGATCGCGCTGCGTCCGAGCGCGTGCACGGCGAGCGCCGTGCGGGCGAGTTGCACCGCCCAGCCGCCGACCCATTCGCCGGTGTGCAGCCGATCGGGCCCGTGCGAAGCGGTGAGTGCCAGGCGGGAGCCGCCGACCAGTTGCTCGGCGATGCCCTGCTCCGGCGTTCCCGGCTCTTCGACCTCCGGCTCTTCGACCTCCGGCTCGGCGGCGTCGGGAGTGGTCGCGTCAGCTTCCGCGGCCGCCCGCGCAGCGAGATGCTGCTTCTCGACGCGCACCTGGCGGGTAGGGATCGCGAGCCGCAGGATGTCACCGGCTGACCCGCCGGCCCGATCGGCGACCGCCCGGGCGAGCCTCCACACCTCGGTGGAGAGCACGGGCACGAGGGTCACGATGTCGGCGATCGGCGAGAGCTCCCCGCCGAAATCGCTGCGTTCGGTGAAGCCGATCACGTACCCGAAGGTCTTCCGCTCCTTCGAGCGAAAGGGCACGCGCACGCGCTGGCCGACGCGGATGTCGTCGGCGAGTTCGGGCGGTACGGCGTAGTCGAAGAGATGGTCGAGCTGCGGGAGCGCCGAATCGAGCAGGATCTGGGCGATGGGTCGCCCCTGCGCTGATTCAGCCGTCGTGAACGCTGTCGCGGCCGGCATGCGGCTCGCCTACAGGCCCGCGGCGGCCCGCAACTCGGCGACGCGAGGAGTGGACTCCCAGGTGAACTCGGGCAGTTCGCGCCCGAAGTGGCCGTACGCGCTCGTCTGCGCATAGATCGGTCGGAGCAGCTCGAGGTCGCGGATGATCGCGAGTGGGCGCAGGTCGAAGACGTCGCGAACGGCTCGCTCGATCCGATCGGGCGGCACCGTCTCCGTGCCGAACGTCTCGACGTACAGCCCGACGGGATGCGCACGTCCGATCGCGTAGGCGACCTGCAGCTCCGCGCGCGCAGCGAGACCGGCGCGCACCACGTGCTTCGCGACCCAGCGCATCGCGTAGGCCGCGGAGCGGTCGACCTTGGACGGATCCTTGCCGCTGAAGGCACCGCCGCCGTGACGGCTGGCGCCGCCGTAGGTGTCGATGATGATCTTGCGTCCGGTGAGTCCGGCGTCGCCCATCGGACCGCCGACGACGAAGGGCCCGGCCGGGTTGATGAACAGCTCGGCCCGAGCGCTCGCGAGTTCGACGCGCTCGAGCACCGGGCGGATCACCAAACGCTCGACCGCATCCCTCAATGCCGGTTGCGTCATGTCGACGTGGTGCTGGGTCGACACGACGATCGCCTCGACACTCACTGCCCGATCGCCGTCGTAGCCGATCGTCACCTGCGTCTTGCCGTCCGGGCGCAGCTCGGGAAGTTCCCCGCTCTTTCGCACTTCGGTGAGGCGCTCGGCCAGCCGGTGCGCGATCCAGCTCGGCAACGGATGGAGTTCCGGCGTCTCATCGGTCGCGAACCCGAACATGATTCCCTGGTCGCCGGCTCCCTGCCGGTTGAGCTCGTCGTCGGCATCATCGGAGCCGCTGCGCACCTCGAGCGAGGTGTCGACGCCACCCGCGATGTCGGGCGACTGCTGACCGATCGAAACGGAGACGCCGCACGACGACGCGTCGAACCCCATCTCGGAGCTCGTATAGCCGATCTCTCGAACCGCGTCGCGCACCAGCTGCGGGATCTCGACGTATCCGCTCGTCGACACCTCACCCGCGACGTGCACGAGCCCGGTCGTCACGAGCGTCTCCACCGCTACGCGAGCGCCGGGATCCTGCGCGAGCATCGCGTCGAGAATCGTGTCGGAGATGCGATCGCAGATCTTGTCGGGGTGCCCCTCGGTGACTGATTCTGACGTGAACTGGCGCAACGACACGGTACTCCTCAAGATGACGGGCGGATGCGGGGAGGAAACCCCGGCCGGAAACGCCAGTGGCGCCGGACCCTGTTCAGGGTATCCGACGCCACCGACACTGCTGCGAATGCAGCTGAAGATTACGCTTCTTCGAGCTCGTCGGACGCGGCGGCCTCTTCGGCGCGACGCGTCATCGTGAGCTTGCCCTCGACGATCTCGTGCAGCGCGATCGAAAGCGGCTTGTCGTCCACCGACGAGTCGACCAGCGGGCCGACGTTGTCGAACAGATTGCCGTCGTGCAGATCCGTGTAGTAATCGTTGATCTGCCGCGCACGCTGCGAGGCGAAGACCACCAAGGCGTACTTCGAATCGACCTTCTCGAGCAGATCGTCGATGGGCGGGTCGATGATGCCGTTGGGATTGGCCATGTACACACTCCTCTAGTTGACCGTCCTATCCTACCTGAGGAATGCCGACTCCGCTGGTCGGAGACTGGATCGCCCCCGACTCCACGGGTCGACTACCCGATGAGCGAGCGGACGAGGACATGGCCGCGCGGCGTGGACACGCGAATCCACGTCAGTGATCGGGAGACATCCGCGGTGTCAGCACCCGTCAAGAAACTCATCGCCTCGGCAGCGAAGGCCGCGGCCGCCGGGATGCCGGGGGCGACCTCCAGCCCCCAGACCGAAGCGCGCACACGGTGCACGACGGCCTCGCCCGGGTCGGCCGGGAGCGAGGCCGCCACGCGGCCGATCCCCTCCTCCGCGACCGCACTCAGCGACGCAGCATCCAGCACGCCGGCGGCGGTCCACCCGGCGGCGGGCGGCAGCACACCGGCCCATGCCGCCATCGGACTCGACACGGGGATCTCCAGCTCGCGTCCGGCGAATCCCATCCGAGCGATCCGGTCGAGCAGAGCCCGACCGGGCACGGTGACGTCGACCGGCGTCCCCGGCGCGTCGCTCAGCGCGAACGCGCGCATGACGAGCACGACGGGCACGGTATCGGTGATGCCGCGCGGCGCTTGCGTGCATCCGTAGACCGCCAGCGCCGCACCGCGGGAGGTCATGCGCACATCGGGCTGCCCCGCGCGCAGCAGGCGTTCCAGGAATATCCGCAGGTCGTCGCGTGTGGCGGCGTCGGAAAGCTGCATCGTCTCGGGCATACGGCCAGAGTCTAGTGGGCTGCCACGGGACGCGGAGCGGGCCGGGGCCCCGCCGCGCATAGACTGGTCTCAACGTTTCCCGCGTGCTGACAACGGAGGATCAATGACCGCGACGCAAGGGCTCATGGACATGCTGACCGTGCTCGACTCCGGAGCGCGCACGCGAGAGGACATCCTCACTGGCCCTCCGCTCCCCACGCCGCACGGCCGTTCGTTCGGCGGCCAGGTGCTCGGCCAGGCGATCGCGGCCGCGGGCCGAACAGTGCCGAACGACCGCGAGATCCACTCCATGCACGGGTACTTCCTCAGGCCAGGCGACGCCGACGCGCGCATGACGTTCGAGGTGGATCGCCTCCACGACGGACGCTCGTTCTCGACGCGTCGGGTGCAGGCGTACCAGCACGGTGAGGCTCGGATGTCGATGATCGCGTCCTTCCAAACCGAAGACCCCGGGCTGGAGCACCAGGAGCAGATCGATCTCAGCGGGCTCCCCGACCCGGAATCGCTCCCGACCGTGTGGGAGAAGTACGGCCACCTCTCCGGCAACGGCCGCGCATCCTGGGTGCTCGATCGCCCCTTCGACTTCCGATACGTGGAGTCCGACATCATCCTCGAGGTCGCTGAACGCACCTCCAGGCAACGCGTGTGGATGCGCAGCCGTGAGCCGTTCGAGGCGTCTCCACTTCTCAACGCCGCCGCACTCGCATTCGGCAGCGACTACCTGCTGCTCGAACCGGTGGCGCGACGGCACGGTCTCCCCTGGGCCACTCCCGGGATGCGCGCCGCGAGTCTCGATCACGCGATGTGGTTCCACCGGCCGTTCCGGGTCGACGAATGGTTGCTCTACGAGCTCGACGCCCCCACCTCCCAGGGCGGTCGAGGCCTGGCCAACGGCCGCTTCTTCGATCGCGACGGCGTGCACGTCGCCTCGGTCGCGCAGGAGAGCATGATGCGCCTCCCCAACCAGCGCTGACCGGCGGGGAACGGAGCCGCATTCAGGGGCGGCGCAGCTCCAGCGGCGCGTCCATCCACTCCGCTACCGAAGCGCGCCCGGCGTCCGAGAGCCGAATCGGCCGCAACGTCTCGCCGTCGACGATCACAATGTGAGAGACCGCCCGGGCGACGACCGAACGCCCGCTCGCGGCGCCGTCGACGATCTCGTAGTGCACCTCGAGGCTCGAGCCGCCGAGCTTTCCGATCCAGAGCTCCACGAGGATCGGCCGATCCGAGTATTCGAGCACGCGCAGATACTCGATCTGCTGACTCGCGACCAGCATCTTCGGTCCGGACGGGTCGTCACTGCGGAAGTGCCGCTCCATGCCGGTCCGTTCGCGGCCGGAGCCGAGCCAGAACGTGCGCACGCGTGCTTCCTCGAGAAAGCGCGCGAAGGCCACATTGTTCACGTGCCCGTACGCATCCTGGTCGCCCCAGCGCAGCTCCATGTCGATGTGAGCGCGTGCCATTGCGAATCCTCTCGTCTCGCCAGAACCGCGTGATCGGCACGGGGCGCGCCTCAGTTCGCGAGGCGCGCCCCGTCCCCGACTAGTCGCGCGTGAGTTTGCGGTAGGTGACGCGAGAGGGCTTCGCAGCATCCGCTCCCAGGCGCTCGACCTTGTTGGCCTCGTACGCCTCGAAGTTCCCCTCGTACCAGTACCAGTTCGCCGGCTGATCCTCAGTGCCCTCGTACGCGAGGATATGCGTCGCGATGCGGTCCAAGAACCAGCGGTCGTGCGTGATGACCACGGCGCAGCCGGGGAATTCGAGCAGAGCGTTCTCGAGACTCGAGAGCGTCTCGACGTCCAAGTCGTTGGTCGGCTCGTCGAGCAGCAGCAGGTTGCCGCCCTGTTTCAGCGTGAGTGCGAGGTTGAGGCGGTTGCGCTCGCCGCCCGACAGCACGCCGGCCGGCTTCTGCTGATCCGGCCCTTTGAAGCCGAAGGTCGAGACGTAGGCTCGCGAGGGGATCTCGACGTTGCCCACCTTCATGTAGTCGAGCCCGTCGGAGACGACCTCCCAGACGGTCTTCTTCGGGTCGATGCCGCCGCGCGACTGGTCGACGTAGCTCAACTTGACCGTGTCGCCGATCTTCAGCT
The DNA here is from genome assembly GCF_039530485.1 of Leucobacter alluvii. Lineage (NCBI taxonomy): Bacteria > Bacillati > Actinomycetota > Actinomycetes > Micrococcales > Microbacteriaceae > Leucobacter > Leucobacter alluvii. The sequence continues at coordinate 809,124 of NZ_BAAAOP010000005.1, forward strand.
CCCCGCCGTCGAGCGGTTCGATGCCCACGATGGTCTTGAAGAGCGTGGTCTTGCCGACGCCGTTGGGGCCGATGATGCCGACGATGCCGTTGCGCGGAAGCGAGAACGAGAGACCATCGATCAGCGTGCGGCCGTCGAACCCCTTGTTCAGATCCTTGGCCTCCAGCACGATGCTGCCGAGACGCGGGCCCGCCGGGATTTGGATCTCCTCGAAATCGAGCTTGCGCGTGCGCTCCGCCTCAGTCGCCATCTCCTCGTAGCGCGCCAGACGCGCTTTCGACTTCGCCTGCCGACCCTTGGCGTTCGTGCGCACCCACTCGAGCTCCTCTTTGAGGCGCTTCTGCAGCTTCTGATCCTTCTTGCCCTGGACCTCGAGGCGAGTGGCCTTCTGCTCGAGGTACATCGAGTAGTTGCCCTCGTAGGCGTAGAGGCGGCCGCGGTCGACCTCGCAGATCCACGTCGCGACATGATCGAGGAAGTAGCGATCGTGGGTCACGGCCATGACCGCACCGGGGTACTTCGCAAGGTGCTGCTCGAGCCAGAGCACGCTCTCCGCGTCGAGGTGGTTCGTCGGCTCGTCGAGGAGCAGCAGATCGGGCTTCTCGAGCAGGAGCTTGCAGAGCGCGACACGGCGCTTCTCGCCGCCCGAGAGGTGCGAGACGATGGCGTCCTGCGGCGGGCAGCGCAAGGCGTCCATCGCCTGTTCGAGCTGGTTGTCGAGGTCCCAGCCGTCGACGGCGTCGATGGCCTCCTGCAGTTCGCCCATCTCGGGGAGCAGCTTGTCGTAGTCCGCGTCGGGATCGGCCATCTCGAGCGAGATCTCGTTGAAGCGGTCGAGCTTTCCCTTGATCTCGGAGACGCCCTGCTGCACATTGGCGAGCACCGTCGCGTTCTCATCGAGCTCCGGCTCCTGCATCAGGATGCCCACGGAATACCCCGGGGTCAGCAGCGCCTCGCCGTTCGACGGGGTGTCGAGACCGGCCATGATCTTCAGGATCGTCGACTTGCCGGCGCCATTCGGCCCGACCACACCGATCTTCGCGCCCGGAAGGAACGCCATCGTGACGTCGTCGAGAATCACCTTGTCGCCGTGCGCCTTGCGCGCGCGAACCATTTGGTAAATGTACTCAGCCATATACACACTCGGGCGCAGAGGCGCCCCGAACTCCCTTATTGGAATGATGGGTTGCGGATCGCCACCACTCTACCGCCAGGAGCGCCGCTTAGCCGATCGGCGCCGTTTGCCCGATCAAACAGATGTCGCCGGCGGGGCCGACCGCCGGTTCGTTCTTCGCGACGAAGCTGCGATCAGCAGCGATGACCTGCCCGATGAGGCAATCCGACCCGATGCGCACCGAGACGAAGATATTGTCCGCCGGAAGGCTGGTCTTGCTCTGATCGAAGCTCACCTGCATCGCGGTGCGATCGAACCCGGCGTCTGCGACGGCCTGCACGATCGGAGCGCCCTGCACCGGCTCCTCCCCCGAGCTGAAGGTACGCAGCACCTCCGTGAAGTACGGCAGATTGTCTTCCGCGCTGCCTTCCGGGAAGAACTCGGGCGGCGTCTCGGGAGCAGCCGTTTCGGTGCGCTCGGGCGTTTCCGGTTGCGGACCTTCGAGCAGCGCGCAACCAGACAGCAATGCAGCGCTGAGACCGAGCGCGATGGATGCGAGAACAGCGGAACGGCGACGGGGCGTCAGAGCAGCAGGCACCCGCCCAGTGTACGCAACGACATCGCGCCGATACTGGCGATTCCCCGGAAGCGGCGGGCAGCGCGGGTGCCCCAGTGGCCACCGACCTTCGCTCACAACTCGCGCTTCGACGCGAAACGAAGAAGCGTTCCACAGAAGCTCATGGGCGTCCCGGTCCGTGTGCTCTCAGGTCCCAGGCTGGAGGCGAACGGGCGGATCGGACTCCGCACGGCACGGTCCGCCCGTTCACTCGTCTGCATCGCCGTTCAGGCCTCACCGAAGGAGCGCACCATGTCCACCACTGTCACCGTCGTCGGGACGATCGCCACCGACCCTCGCACCACCACCTCGCCGGGTCGAGCATCGTTCTGCTCGTTCCGTCTCGCCAGCACCGACCGCAGATTCGACCGCGAGCGGAACAGCTGGGTCGACGGCGAGACCAACTGGTTCTCCGTCAACGCGTTCCGCAGTCTCGCCGAGCACGCCGGGGCGTCGTTCGCGAAAGGGGAACGGGTGATCGTGCACGGGCGGCTGCGCATCCGGAGTTGGGAGTCGGACGAGAGGTCCGGCACGTCGGTGGAGATCGAAGCGGAAGCGATCGGACACGACCTGCGCTGGGGTGTGACGGCGTTCACCAGGCAGACGGCTTCGGAACCCGACTCGGCGATGAGCCAGCACTCGTTCGCGGAGTCGACGGATGATGCGCCTCCGCCCCAGGGGTGGCCCGAGGAGACGGCAGATGCCCAGACGAGAGAAAGCCTCGACACCCACGACGGTGCCGAGACTCCCTCAGCGGATGGCGGCCTGCTGCCCGCCGCCGCCTAACGCAAGTACTGCGAGAACGCGGCTCGCACCTTGTTCACCTTGGGCACCGCTACGGCCAGGCAGTACCCCTGGGTCGGGTTCTTCGCGAAGAAGTCCTGATGGTACTCCTCCGCGGGGAAGACCTCGCCGAGCGGCTCGATCGTCGTCACGACGTCTCCTGGCCAGAGGTCGCCCGCGCGCGCTCGGGCGACCTCGAACGCCTCGCGCTGCTCGTCATCGGCTGGGAACATCGCCGAGCGGTACTGGGTTCCCACATCGTTGCCCTGCCGGTTGAGCTGCGTCGGGTCGTGCATCGTGAAGAACGCATCGAGGATGACTTCCGACGGGATCGTCTCCGGATCGAAGGTCACCGCGACCGCCTCGGCATGGCCTGTGGTCCCCGTGCAGACCTGCTCGTAATTCGGCTGCGCCGTATCGCCTCCGGTGTAGCAGGAGACGACCTCCGTCACTCCCTTGAGTGCGCGGTAGGCCGCGTCCAGGCACCAGAAGCATCCCCCTGCGAGCACGTATGTCGTCGTCATGATTCTCCTCCTGCCGATACCCACCAGTCGTCGCCGGGGGCGACGGGAAGCCGTCGCTTATGCTCGGTCGACCGGTATCGGCGCTCGAGATTCTCAACAGCCGCAGGAGCCACACTGTTCCCGGTCAGGTAGTCATCGATCTCCCGGTAGGTCACCCCGAGACTCGATTCGTCTGACTGGCCCGGCTCATCATCGAGAAGGTCTGCTGTCGGAGTCTTCTTCCACAGCCGCTCGGGCGCGCCGAGTTCGCGCAGCATCGCGGCACCCTGGCTCTTCGTGAGGCCTCCGAGAGGCACCACGTCGGCCGCGCCGTCTCCGAATTTCGTGTAGAAACCGGTCACCGCCTCCGCAGCGTGGTCCGTTCCGATGACGAGCAAGCCCCGATCCCCCGCGATAGCGTACTGGGCCGTCATGCGCATCCGCGCTTTCACGTTCCCACGGTTGAAGTCGGTGATCGGCAGCCCGGCCGCCGCGACCGCATCGGCCAGCGCGGTGGTCGCCGGGGCGATGTCCACCGTCAGCGATTCATCGGGCTCGATGAACGACAGTGCGAGCTGCGCATCGTCCTCGTCGTGCTGCACCCCGTGCGGCAAGCGGACGGCCACGAAGGTCGCGTCCCTCCCCTCGGCGCGGAGCCGCTCCACCGCGAGCTGGGCCAGCCGGCCGGCGAGCGAGGAGTCCTGCCCGCCGGAGATTCCGAGCGCATACCCGCGAACGCCCGGCACCGAGCGCGCGTACGCCACTAGAAATTCGATTCGACGCTCGACTTCCTCGGCAGGAACGACATCGGCACTGACATCGAGGGCACGGATGATCTGCTGCTGCGTCTCACTCATACGCCCACCCTACTCCGCGACCGTTGCAGAAGGGTTACAAGAATCGCCTCCGAATCAGACGAGATCCTCGACCGGCAAGAGACACCGCGGTCCGAGCAATCCCTTCAGTTCGCCGAAGAGATCAGCGGTGATGCGCACCTGTTGCGGCAGCTCGAACACCCGGATCGCGGTGGACGTCATCAGGTTGATGCGCACCTCGCTCTCCCCGCGATGACGCAGCAGCGTGTCCTTCAGCTCGTCCATGAGTTTCTCCGTCGCGCGAGCGTCGGAGAAGGTCAGCGTCAGCGTCGAGGCATCCTCCTGCGCTGAGACGTCGATGGGCTTCACGCCGTACGCGTGCATCGACATCCCGTCGTCGCGCGCATTCAACTTGCCTCGAAGCGCCACAACGCTGTCGGGCTGCAGCATGCTGCCGAACTCCTGGTACGACTTGCCCATGAAGAGCGCCTGCACTTCACCGGTGAAGTCCTCGATCGTGACCATTCCGTAGAGGTTGCCCGATTTCGCCGTGCGATGCTGCACGCTCGTGAGGAGACCCGCGACCGTGACGATCTCGCCGTCGAAGCTGGGGCTGGCGTCCGGGTTGGTGATCTGCTGCACAGTCGCGCTGGCCTCCTTCGCCAGCGCCGCATCGAGTCCGCGCAGCGGATGATCGGACACGTAGAGTCCCAGCATCTCGCGCTCGAACGAGAGCTTGTCCTTCTTCGTCCACTCCGGTCGGTCGGGGACCTGCGACACGGTCTCGGTGGAATCACCCTGCGCCTCCGCCGCTTCGGCGAAGAGACTGTCGAAGTCGAACCCGACGTTCCCGTTCTCCGCGTCGCGCTTCTCCTTCACCGCGCTTTCGATCGCCGGCTCGTGAATCTCGACGAGAGCCCGCCGAGTTCCTCCCAGCCCGTCGAACGCCCCCGCCTTGATCAGCGACTCCGTGGTGCGCTTGTTGAGCGCCGTGAGCGACACCTTCTTGAGGTAATCGTGGAAGGACTCGAAGCGCCCCTTCGACTCCCGAGCCTCGCGCACCGCGTCGACCACGTGCGTGCCGACGTTGCGGATGGCCCCGAGACCGAACCTGATGTCGGATCCCACTGCGGAGAAGTTCGCGAACGACTCGTTGACCGCCGGGGGCAGCACCTTGATGCCCATGCGCCGGCACTCGTTCAGGTAGATCGCGAGCTTGTCCTTGGAATCCCCCACGCTCGTCAGCAGCGCCGCCATGTACTCAGCCGGGTAGTGCGCTTTCAGGTACGCGGTCCAGTAGCTCACGACCCCGTACGCGGCGGAGTGCGCCTTATTGAACGCGTAGTCCGAGAACGGGAGCAGGATGTCCCAGAGCGATTTGATCGCCGCATCGGAGTAGCCGCGGTCTTTCATCCCGCCGGAGAAGCCGGCGTACTGCTTGTCGAGCTCGGACTTCTTCTTCTTGCCCATGGCGCGGCGCAGAATGTCGGCCTGGCCGAGCGAGAACCCTGCGACGCGCTGGGCGATCGACATCACCTGCTCCTGGTAGATGATGAGCCCGTAGGTGGTGGAGAGGATCTCCTGGAGCGGCTCTTCCAGCTCCGGGTGAATGGGGGTGATCGGCTGCAAGCCGTTCTTGCGCAGCGCGTAGTTGGTGTGCGAATCCGCGCCCATCGGGCCGGGGCGGTACAGCGCGAGCACTGCCGAGATGTCTTCGAAGTTGTCGGGCTTCATGAGCCGCAGAAGTCCGCGCATGGGGCCGCCGTCGAGCTGGAAGACGCCGAGCGTGTCGCCGCGCGCGAGCAACTCGTAAGAGTCGGAGTCGTCGAGTTCGAGCCGCTCGAGGTCGAGCTCTTCGCCCCGGTTCAACCGAATGTTCTCGAGCGCGTCGGAGATGATCGTCAGGTTGCGCAGGCCCAGGAAGTCCATCTTGATGAGGCCGAGGCCCTCGCACGTCGGATAGTCGAACTGCGTGACGATCTGACCGTCCTGCTCGCGCTTCTGCAGCGGGATGATATCGATGAGCGGATCGCTCGACATGATGACGCCCGCGGCGTGCACACCCCACTGGCGCTTCAAGCCCTCGAGACCGAGTGCCGTGTCGTACACGGTCTTCGCGTCGGGGTCCTCCTGCAGCACGGCACGGAATTCCGCGGCCTCCTTGTACCGGGGATGCTTGTCATCGGTGATGCCCGACAGCGGAATGTCCTTCGCCATCACCGCAGGCGGCATCGCCTTCGTGAGCTTCTCCCCCATGCCGAACGGGAAACCGAGAACGCGCGACGCGTCTTTCAGCGCCTGCTTCGACTTGATGGTGCCGTAGGTGACGATCTGCGCGACGCGCTCATCGCCGTACTTCTCCGTCACGTACCTGATCACCTCACCGCGACGGCGATCATCGAAGTCGACGTCGAAGTCGGGCATGGAGACGCGGTCTGGGTTGAGGAACCGCTCGAAGATGAGGCCGTGCTGGAGCGGGTCGAGGTCGGTGATGCGCATCGCGTAGGCGACCATCGATCCGGCGCCGGAGCCTCGTCCCGGCCCGACGCGAATGCCGTTGTCCTTGGACCAGTTGATGAAGTCTGCGACGACGAGGAAGTAGCCGGGGAAGCCCATCTGCGTGATGACGCCGATCTCGTACTCGGCCTGCTTGCGCACCGCGTCGGGGATGCCCGATGGGTACCGGTACTGGAGCCCGGCCTCCACCTCTTTCACGAACCAGCTGTCCTCGGTTTCACCCTCGGGCACCGGGTACCGCGGCATGTAGTTGGCCGACGTGTTGAACTCGACGTTGCACCGCTCAGCGATCAGCAGGGTGTTGTCGCACGCTTCGGGGAAATCCCGGAAGATGTGGCGCATCTCTGCGGCGGTCTTCAGGTAGTAACCGGACCCGTTGAACTGGAAGCGATTGGGGTCGTCCAAGCGGGACCCGGACTGCACGCACAGCAGCGCGGAATGCGCCTCCGCATCCGCTTCGTGCACGTAGTGCAGGTCGTTCGTCGCGACCAGCGGAATCGACAGGTCGCGAGCGATCTTCACGAGGTCGGTCTGCACCCGGCGCTCGATCTCGAGACCATGATCCATGAGCTCGCAGAAGAAGTTCTCCTTGCCGAAGATGTCCTGGAACTCCGCCGCTGCCTGCCGGGCCTCCTGGTACTGCCCGAGCCGCAGGCGCGTCTGGATCTCCCCCGATGGGCAGCCCGTCGTCGTGATCAGCCCCGCGCCGTAGGTCTGCAGCAGTTCGCGGTCCATCCGGGGCTTGAAGTAGTACCCCTCGAGCGAGGCGTAGCTCGACAGGCGGAACAGATTGTGCATGCCCTGCGTCGTCTCGGAGAGCATGGTCATGTGCGTGTACGCACCCGACCCCGAGACGTCGTCGCCACCGCCGTCGCCCCAGCGCACGCGGGTCTTGTCCGAACGATGCGTGCCCGGGGTCAGGTACGCCTCGATGCCGATGATCGGGTTGAGGCCGTGGTCCTTCGCTTGCTTCCAGAAGTCGAAGGCGCCGAAGGTGTTGCCGTGGTCGGTGACCGCGATCGCCGGCATGTTCTGAGCGGCTGCCGCTTCCATGAGCGGACCGACGCGCGCTGCACCGTCGAGCATCGAATACTCGCTGTGCACATGCAGATGAACGAAACCGTCGGAATCAGACACGGATAGAGCCCCTTTCGCCGCTCATCAAGCGTACCCCTCGCACGCCGATGATTCCCCGCCGCCGGGCGCGGCACCGGCCTCCGCCAGCTCCTTCCCGTGTCGAACGCGCGGCAACAGCTTCAGGCGAGCACCCCGCGCAGACGCGGAACGATGCGCAGGAGCATCGACGCCCCGAGACTCAGCATGAAGGCGAGCACGGTGACCGCGACGACTCCGACCAGCGGGGGCGCGATCTCGGTGGTGACGCCGAACCTGCGCAGCAGCCACAGGAAGAACGGATGCACGAGGTAGATGCCGAATGACGCACCGGCGACGAGCGAGACGACCCGATCCCAGCGAGCGGAGATCCGATGCGAATCGCCCCAGGCCTTCGCAGCGGCGAACACGGCGACCGAGACGACCGCGACATTGAGCGTCGTGAAGTCGAAGAACCGCTCGTCCGTCTCGCCGGCGGCGCGGGAGACGCCGCTCGTACCGACGATGGTGACGGCGATGCCCGCGACCGCGAGACACCCCCACACCGCGAGCGCTCGACCGCGGAGCGTCGTCGTGTGCAGCAGGTACCCGAGGACGAAGTACCCCGCGTAGCCGAGCACGAGATCGAATCGCATGGAGCCGAGCACGTCGGCGAGGAGCTCTCCGGCGACCGGGATTCCCGTGAACAGCGGAAGCACGCCGGCGAAGGGGATGGCGAGCGCGACGAAGTACCAGGCGACACGGCGGTCCTCGACGACGGTGCGCAGAATCGGCGTTCCGAGGTTCAACCCGAGCAGGGCCAGCAGGAACCAGAGATGGAAGTGCCCGGTGACTGCGGCGCGCAGGAAGTCGGTCGCGTCGCCGTCGCCGCCGGGACCGTATACGCCGAGGGCGGCGTACGCTGTCGACCACACCGCATAGGCGATGAGCAGTCGGGGAATGCGTCGCCTGAAGAGCGAACGGCGCGATACCCGCTTCTCCGGATCGAGGAACAGCGCCCCCGAGATCATGAAGAAGATCGGCACGGAGAAGCGCAGTGCGCTGTTGATCCAGGTCAACTGCTCCCAGCGGGCCGAATCGGGCGGAATGGCGTGCCACTCCGTGATCGCGGCGTGGATCATGACGACCGCGATGATCGCGACGCAGCGGAGCACGTCGAAGTACTCGATGCGGTTCGAGGCCGAGCGCGTCGAAGGCGCACCGTTCCCCGTTTGCCGTCTCATGCCCACCCACGATAACAAAGCCGGCTCGGCCGGGGTCGCAGGAATCGATCGGGGGAATGCTGCGCCGCGCACGGAGCGCCCGGCCGACAGGTTCCTCGACGGCGAGCGGGAGTAGGGTGAACCAGAGACGCGGCGCGATCGTCCCGCGTATCCCGGCCCGTCCTGCGCACCCGAATTCGAGGAGAGAATGTGACCGAGACCGCGCCCATCGTGAGCGTCGTGATCCCCGTGTACAACTCGATGCCGTACCTCACCGGAACGCTCGACTCCCTCCTGGCGCAGGAACTCGACTCGTTCGAGATCATCGCCATCGATGACGGGTCGACGGACGGCTCTGAAACCGAGCTCGACCGGTACGCTGCGGCTGACTCGCGCATCACGGTCGTGCATCAGCCCAACAGCGGGTGGCCGGGAATGCCGCGCAACCGCGGCCTCGAGCGAGCACGCGGCAGGTACGTGCTGTTCATGGACGCCGATGACACCATGTCACCCGATGCGCTCGCGCGAATGGTCGCCCAGGCCGATGCGCACGACGCCGACATCGTCATTCCACGATTCGAGGGCACCGGCGGGCGCCACGTCCAGGCGCTGTTCGAGCGGCATCCCGAAGGGCCGATCGAGCTCGCCAGAGCCATGGAGACGCTTTCGCCCCAGAAACTGTTCCGTCGCGAGATGCTCGAGCGGCTCGAATTGCGCTTCCCCGAGGGCCGTGTTCGCCTCGAAGACGGGATCTTCGTCACTCGCGCCTATGTCGAGGCTCGGCGCATCATGTTCTGCGGGGACTCGCCCCTGTACTTCATCGCCCTGCGCGACGACGGGCGGAACATCTCGAGCCAGAGCATCGATCCTGACAATTACGTCTCGTCGTGCCGCAGGATCGCGGAGACCCTCATCGAAGGAGTCGCCGACCCCGATGATGCGCGTGCGCTGGTGCGTCAGTTCTTCGGCAGGAAAGGTCTCCGCTTCTACGCGCCGAAACGCTGGCTCGCGATGGACGAGGGTCGGCGCGCTCACTGGGTGGCGCTGCATCGCGAGTTCTTGCGCGACCTCTTGCCGCCTTCCACGGATGCGCAGGTGACGCACCCAACGGATCGCCGCAAAGTGGAGCTGATCCGAGACGGTGACGTCGAAGGACTCGACCGGCTGATCCGGGCTGCCGCGATGCTCGAGCACACCGCGCTCGTCTCGGGCGTCCGTGCCTTGCCTGGTGGGATCGAGGTCACGGTCACGGTTCGGCTGGACCATGACGAGGCACCTGCAGGAGCGGCAGGATCAGGCCTCCGCGTGCGCGTCGCGGATCGCCTCTACCGCCTGGTGCGCCCGCTCGTCACCCGCCGCCTCGTGCGGGGAACGAGCCGGCTTGCCGCGCGGTTCCTGCTGTGGAATCGGCCGCACGCTATGCTGCTCCTCTCCGGGCGCAAGCGTGGCCGCGCCACGGCCGTGCCCGGAAGACTGGCACCTCCCGAGCCGCGGACCGCCGAGGGGACGTACCGCGCGCGCGAGCCGCGGTACCGATTCGTGCTTCCGCATGACCTCCTGCGGCGATACCGAGGAGAGCGCGTCGACGCGTGGACGGTGGTCTCCGGCCCGCATCGAGTGAGCGGCGACCGCTGCCGAGTAACCGCGCCGCCGGCGCTGGACCGTCGGGTCGACGGTATTCGCGCGTACGCGACGAATCGAGGCAACTTCAGTCTGCAGGTGCCCGGTCGGGGGTGACCCGACCTGGCTCAGCCCTCCAGCGCGTCGAGTGCGCGCTGGAGATCGGCGGGGTAAGCGCTTTCGAACTGCACGGGCTCGCCGGTTCCCGGATGCCTGAAACCGAGTCGCTTGGCGTGGAGCCACTGCCGGCTCAGCTGCAGACGGGCTGAGAGCGTCGGGTCGGCACCGTACATGCTGTCGCCGACGCATGGGTGCCGCTGCGCCGACATGTGCACTCGGATCTGATGGGTGCGTCCGGTCTCGAGCCGAATCTCGAGCAGGCTCGCGTAGGGGAACGCTTCGATCGTCTCGTAGTGCGTGACCGACGGCTTCCCGTCGCGCGTCACGGCGAACTTCCACTCGTGGCCAGGATGCCGGCCGATGGGCCCCTCGATCGTGCCCGCGAACGGGTCGGGGTGCCCTTGCACCACGGCGTGGTAGATCTTCTCCACTTCGCGCTCTTTGAAGGCGCGTTTCAGCTCGCTGTAGGCGCGCTCGCTCTTCGCCACCACCATCAGACCACTCGTTCCGGCGTCGAGGCGGTGCACGACGCCCTGGCGCTCCGCCGGACCGGAGGTGGCGATGCGATAGCCGGCCCCCGCGAGTGCGCCGACCACCGTTGGCCCTTGCCAGCCGAGCGAGGGATGAGCCGCGACTCCCGCTGGTTTGTCGACCACCACGATGTCGTCGTCATCGTGCACGATGCCGAGGTCGGGAAGCACGACGGGAACCACTTCTGGCCCTCGCTTCTCCTCCCAGCTGACCTCGAGCCAGCCGCCGGCCGTCAGACGATCGGATTTGCCGAGTTCGCGCCCGTCGAGCTGAACGCCTCCCCCGTTTGCGATCTCCGCGGCGAAACTGCGGGAGAAGCCGAGGAGTTTCGCGAGCGCCGCATCGACGCGATCACCCGCCAGACCATCCGGAACCGGCAGGCTACGCTGCTCCATCGGTCTCCTCCGACGTCTGATCGGCCGCGGCCCGCCCGCGAATGCGCGGACTTCCGTCGATGTTCACTCCGAGGAGCGAAATGATCACGAAGAGCACCATTCCCGACACGATCGCGATATCGGCGATGTTGTAGATCGCCTCGTTGAACCCCAGCCACATCCAGGGGGTCGATATGAAATCGATGACGTGCCCCTGCGGGAAGCCGGGCTCACGAGTCAGCCGGTCCGTGAGGTTTCCCAGTACGCCGCCGAGCAGCAGGCCGAGGAAGAGCCCCCAGGGGATCGACCGGAGTCGTCGGATCTGCCAGAGAATCACAACGACGACGATTGCCGCGAGAATCGTGAAGATCCACGTCGAGCCTGTTGCGAAGGAGAAGGCCGCGCCGGGATTTCTCACGAAGTGCCAGCGCAGGAACTCGCCGAGCACGGGCACGGTCTGCCCTTCGACGAGATGGGCAACCACCCAGTTCTTGACGAGCTGGTCGGCCGCGAACACTGCTGCCGCCACTCCGATGAGGAGCAGCGGCACCAGCGCTCGACGCCGTGACCGCGACGCGATACTCGCGATCGGCTCAGTAGCGTCGCTCACGCTCCCGGTTACTGGAGACCGTCGGGTGCGCCGGCGGGCTCGGGCGAGCCGTCGAGGCCGCGCAGCTGCGACTGGATGTACGAGCGCAGCGTCGAGCGGTACTCGCTCTCGAACTGACGAAGATCCTTGATCTTGAACTGGAGGTCGCTGCGTTCTTCACCGAGCTGGCGGAGTTCCTCGGAGCGCTGCTTCTGCGCCTCGTCGACGAGCTGCTTCGCGGTGCGCTCGGCGTCCTGGACCATCTGGTCGCGCTTGGCCTCAGCCTCGGAGATGAGCTTGTCTCGAGTGGCTTCGCCCTCGTGCACGTGCTTGTCGTGGAGCTCGAGTGCGAGCTGCAGCATCGCGCTCGACTTCACGGCATCCGGCTGCGGGACGGCGGTGTTGTCGGCGACGGCCTGGCTCGCAGCTGGCGCGGCCTGCTGCGGCGCGGGGGCCGGAGCCTCCACGACGATCGTCTGCTCTGACGCTGCACCCTCTGAGTCGGAGTCGGAGTCCTCCGTGGCGCGGGTGCCCGACTCTGCGGCTGCGAGCTTGGCGGTGAGCTCTTCGATCTGCGAGCGCAGCTCCGCCTTCTCCTGCTCGTGCTGACGGAGCTCCTCGACGATCGTGTCCAGGAAATCATCGACTTGATCGAGATCGTATCCGTCGCGGAACTTGGTGATCGTGAACTTCTGATTCACGACATCTTCGGGAGTCAAGGCCATCGTTACGTCTCTTTCGCTTCGGGACCACTGCCGTGGTCTAGAACAACGCTAGCAAATAAAGTCGGGTTCGCGCAGGTGCACCGGTCGCGGCTACCAGGCGGAGAGGATCGCGATCAGGATCAGGCAGGAGATCATCGTGAGCAGCCAACCCAGATCGAGGGCGACCCGGCCGAGCCGAATCGGAGGGAATACCTTGCGGAACATACGGATCGGCGGGTCTGTCACCGTGTACACCAGCTCCACGAGCACGGCCCAGAACCCTCGCGGCCGGAATTGCCGGTTGAGCACCATGACCCAGTCGAGGATGAAGCGCGCCCAGAGCACGAATGTGAAGATCCTGAGTGCCAGCCGGAGAATGAAGGCGATCGCTGCGACGATCTCCACGCTCAGGCCGAGGGAGCTACGAAGAACGATCCGCTGTCGTTCCTCTGCGAGTGGTCGCTGCCGGTCTCGATGTGCTCGGGCGACAGCAGAAACACCTTGCTCGTCACGCGCTCGATGCGTCCGTTGAGCCCCATGGTCAGTCCGCTCGCGAAGTCGATCAGCCGCTTCGCGTCGCCGTCGGTCATGCGGGACACGTTGACGATGACGGGGATGCCGTCGCGGAAGCTCTCGGCGATCACCTGGGCGTCGGCGTAGGCCGTGGGGTGCACGGTCAGGATCTCGTTCATCGGCTGGCTCGACGGCTGACGGGTCGGTGTGACGCGGCGCAGCGGTGTGACCGCAGCGCGCTGCGCGGGGGGCCGCGCTGCCTCCGGCTTCGGTGCCGGTGCGGTCTGCGCAGCACGCGGGGCCGCCGGCTGCGCCGACTCGGTGTTCTGGGCGTCGAGGTCTTCCTCGGCGAGGCCCAGGAACACCATGGTCTTCTTCAGCGGGTTGCTCATGTTTTCTCCCAACGGTGCGGTGGTTCGAGACTATCGGGGCTCCGGGCGTTTCCCGGTGATTGCGCTTCCGATTCTGAGGTGTGTCGCGCCCGCCGCAATGGCTTCGCGATAGTCGTGCGTCATTCCTGCGGAGATGGCGGTGGCGCCCGGCGCGACCGCGCGCACGCGCTCCGAATAGCCGGCCAGTCGTTCGAACGCGGCCGGTGCCGGCTCCTCGAGCGGTGCCACCGCCATCACTCCGCGCAGGTGCAGCGCGGGTGCGCGGAGCACGTGCTCAGCGAGCCGTTCGAGCTCGGCAGGAGCGGCGCCGCCGCGAGCGGGGTCTTCCGTGAGGTTCACCTGGATGAAGACTTCGATCTCGCGCTCCATGTCGGCGATCGCATCGACGAGGCGCTCCCGGTCGATCGAGTGGATCGCATGCGCATACCTCGCTGCTTGACGGGCCTTCTTCGTCTGGAGCTGTCCGACGAAGTGCCAGCGCAGATCGAGTTCCGCGAGCTGCTCGGCCTTCGCCTGAGCCTCCTGGTGTCGATTCTCGCCGACGTCCCGCACGCCCAGGTCGGCGAGTGCCGCGACCAGCTCGACCGGATGGAACTTGGTCACCACGATGAGATCGATCTCGTCCGAGCTGCGCCCGGCGTCGCGACACGCGTCCGCAATTCCCGATTGCACCTGGTGCAGACGATCGCCCAGGCCGGGGAAGCCTCGGTCGCTGGCCTCACTCATGCGGGTTACCTCAGGAACTCGGGAATGTCGAGGTCGTCGTCGTCATCGCCGTCGAAGGCGGGATCGGAGATCTGCGCCTCCACGGGCGGATTCGAGAGCACCTCTCCGAACTGCCCCGTCGGCGGGTTCTTCGACCCGGCATCCCCTGACGCGGAGAATCCGGCGTACCCCGCGCCGACGCCTGCAGCTGCGCCGCCGCCTGCTACTGCGGTTGCTGGCGCTGCGACCTCATCGAGGCTCTCGACGTGACTGCCGCGACGACCCCGCTCCGAGTTGGCGACGGGAGCCGGCGTCTCATCGTCGAAGCCGGCAGCGATCACGGTCACGCGCACCTCGTCTCCGAGGGTGTCGTCGATCACCGTTCCGAAGATGATGTTCGCCTCGGGGTGCACCACATCCTGCACCAGCGTCGAGGCCTCGTAGATCTCGCTCAGGGCGAGGTTCGACGAGCCTTGGATCGACAGCAGCACGCCGTGCGCGCCTTCGACGGAGGCTTCGAGAAGCGGCGAGGCCACGGCGAGCTCCGCCGCTTTGATGGCGCGATCCGCTCCGCGGGCGGAGCCGATGCCCATGAGCGCGGCACCGGCGCCCTGCATGACCGATTTCACATCGGCGAAGTCGAGGTTGATGAGACCCGGAGTCGTGATGAGGTCGGTGATGCCCGACACGCCGGCGAGGAGCACCTGGTCGGCCGCGGCGAACGCCTCGATCATGCTGATGCCGGGCTCGCTGATGTCGAGCAGGCGATCGTTGGGAACCACGATGAGCGTGTCGACGGCCTCGCGCAGCGTGTGCACGCCCGAGTCGGCCTGAGCAGCTCGGCGCTTGCCCTCGAAGCTGAACGGCCGCGTGACCACGCCGATGGTGAGTGCGCCGATGGACTTCGCGATGCGAGCCACGACCGGGGCGGCCCCCGTACCCGTGCCGCCGCCCTCGCCTGCGGTGACGAATACCATGTCGGCACCGGCGAGCGCCTCTTCGATCTCCTCGGCGTGATCCTCGGCCGCACGGCGCCCCACCTCGGGATCGGCGCCGGCGCCGAGACCGCGCGTGAGCTCGCGGCCGACGTCGAGCTTGACGTCGGCATCGCTGAGGAGCAGCGCCTGCGCATCGGTGTTGACGGCGATGAACTCGACGCCCCGCAGTCCGAGCTCGATCATCCGGTTGACTGCGTTCACGCCGCCGCCGCCGACGCCGACGACCTTGATCACCGCAAGGTAGTTCTGGTTCGCTGACACGTGGTTCCTCCGCCCCTAACCTTCAACCTTTACTCGAGGTTAAGAGTTAGTATTGCCGTATACATTTCCTGCGCACCACCGTATGGGCCAGGAGCATGCGGCAACGCCTGACACGCCGCGAGCCCCTCGAAAGAAACCGCTCGCGCTACTCGAAGACGGGCGCTTCGGTCGCTGAGACATCGATTCGCGTCACCGGCTGCCCGGCGAGGGAGGCGAGCATCGCCTGCAGCACCATCGCCTTGCGTCGGCTCTCGTCGGCATCCCCCCAGAGCACCGTGATGCCGCTCGCGAGCGTGAACGTCACATCCTGAGCGCTCGAGGCGCTGGCGCTCGTGATCTGCGCACGCAGATCCGCAGGCATGTCGCGGAGCGCGCGCGACGCCGACCGGAAGGCCGCGGAGCCCCGGTCCGTGAGCGCTCCTGCGCCGACCGGAACGCCCGCGGGTGCAGCATCCGCAGCCCCGAGCAGCACCCCGGCGGCGTCGTAGAGCTCGACGCCATCGGTCCCTGCGACCGAGATCACGGGCACGCGCTCTTCGATCCGCACGACCAGCGTGTGCGGCGGCACCCGCTCCACTGCGTAGCGCTGGATCAGGGGGAAGGGTTCGAGGGCGCGATGCACCTCGGCATCGTCGATCAGCGCGAGAGGCCGCCCCTCGAACCGCTCGAGTGCACTGTGCACATCCGCGGCGTTCACGCTCTCCGCGCCGGTCACCTCGACGGTCTTCACCGCCATCAGAGGCGTGAAGACTCCGGCACCGACGAACAGCGCGAGCGCGCCGACGGCTGCGAACGCGATGATCCAGTGGCGCCTCCGACCGCGGGCCTCCGCCGAGAAGCGTCGCCGCTCGCGTCGAGCCTGCCGCTTCCGCAGGCGCGCCGCAGCTGCCACCCGGCGCTCCGCCTCGCGCACCGGGTCCGGTTCGCTTCCGCGAAACCGATCGAGACCGGAGCGAGCACGGGTGTCCAGTGATCCGAGATCGACCGTCGGGTGCTCGTCGGAGAGACGGACGGCTCGCGCACCGTCGATCGCCCCGGAAGCACGCCCTTGGAGATCTTCCTCCGCCCGAGTGGCGGAGTCCGGAGCCTCCTGCTCAGGAGGCGCGTGTCTCGAAGCGCGCACATCGCTCAGATCGATGGTCGGCGAGACACCGGTTTCAGGGACGTGAGCGCGCGCCGGCACCCGGCTCAGCCGAGGCCCGGGCCGCCCCGCAGCTTCTGAGACCTCGGCCGGAGGCCGCCCGGCGGGCGGCTCCGGCTCCGGACGCGGTTGATCGGGTGTCCGATCGAAACCGCCGGGGCGCTTCACCGGGCCTCGAGCTCGAACCGGTCGCGCAGCGCCTCAACCACTTGAGGAATGATGCGGTACACCGTGCCGCAGCTCATCGTCACCATGACGTCGCCCGGACGGGCGATGCGCGCGAGGTAGTCCGCGGCATCCTGCCACTCCGGCAGGTACGCCACGCGATCCGCGTCCGCGAAGTCATCGGAGACGAGTGCGCCCGTGACCTCCGGGACCGGGTCCTCGCGCGCTCCGTCGACGGCGAGCACCACCGTGTGGTCGGCCCCGCGCTCGAGCACCTCGGCGAACTCACGATGGAACATGCGCGTGCGGCTGAAGAGGTGGGGCTGGTGGATCGCGATGAGCCGACCTTCGCCGACGACCGCGCGGGCGGAGTCGAGCAGCGCCGCGACCTCCGTGGGGTGGTGGGCGTAGTCGTCGTACACGCGCACGCCCTGCACCTCGGCATGGAACTCGAAGCGGCGCTTCGTGCCGCCGAACGCGGCGATCGCCTCGAGCGCGGCGCCCGGCTCGAACCCCAGGCCGGTGAGCACGGCGAGCGCGCCAACCGCGTTGACGGCGTTGTGCTTGCCGTACGCGGCGAGCTGCGCCTCGTAGCGGTGCGCATCGATTTCCACCGCGAACCGAACGGGGCCAGAATCATCGATCTCGACGATGCGAACGTCGGCGCCGTGGGCCTCGCCGAACGTGCGGACCGGCGCGTGCCCGCCCTGGTGCTGCAGCGTGGCGAGCACTTCGCGCGCCCCCGGGTCGTCGGCGGAGATGACGATCTGCTCGCGCGCGCCGCGCATGAAATCGACGAAGGCCTGCATGAAGGCCTCCCGCGATCCGTAGAAGTCGAGATGCTCCGGATCGACGTTGGTGACGAGCGCGACGGCGGTGTCGTAGAGCAGGAACGACTTATCGGATTCATCCGCCTCGATCACGAAGAGATCATCGCCGCCAGTGCCGGAACTCACGCCGAGCGCTTCGATCACGCCGCCGTTCACGAACGACGGATCCGCACCCGCGCCGAGCAGGCCGGTCACGATCATGCCGGTCGACGTCGTCTTGCCGTGCGCACCGGCGACCGCGACGACGCGTGCGCTCCTCGCGAGCCAGGCCAGCGCCTGGGACCGGTGCAGCACCGGGAGCCCCTGGGCGAGGGCGCGCTGGTACTCCGGATTGTCCGTCCAGAGCGCCCCGGTGACCACGAGCGTGTCGGCATCGCCGACGTTGTCCGCATCATGACCGATGGAGACTGGGATGCCGAGCTCGACCAGAGCCTCCGTCGAGTAGTTGGCGCTCCGATCAGAGCCGGTGACCGTGACACCGGCCTGGTGCATCATGCGAGCGATACCGCTCATGCCCGAACCGCCGATACCGACGAAATGGACCTGCCCGAGGTCTTCGGGGATCTCCAGTTCGAGATCGGGATAGATCATGGCGCCTCCTCAGCACGAATCGACAGTCAAGCGTACCGCGATGCGAGGCGCCCGTCGCCGAGGACCCGCTGAGCGATCGAAGTCGCTCAGGTTCCAGCGGCGCCCACGGCCTCCCGCACGAGTTCGAGCAAGCGCTCAGTGCCGTCCAGCGCGCCGGCCGAGCGAGCGCGCCGCGACATCGCTTCGAGTCGGGCGTCGTCGAGCAGGAGCGGCACGAGCACGTCGTGCACCCACTGCGGCGTGAGTTCCCCGTCTTCCACGAGCAGCGCTCCCCCGGCCTCGACCATGCCGGCAGCATTGAATCGTTGCTCACCGTTGCCGACGGCGTAGGGCACGAGTACCGCGGGAATCCCGAGGCCCGCGAGTTCGCTGACCGTCGTCGAGCCCGCTCGCGATACCGCGAGGTCGCAGGCCGCGAATGCGAGGTCCATGCGATCGCAATAGGGAATCACGACGTACCCGGGCACGCCGGGGTCTTCGAGCTCGGTGAGACCGCCCCAGACGTGGAGCACCTGGATGCCGGCGTCGACGAGCATCTGCGCCGAGCCCGCGATCCCTCTGTTGAGCGCACGCGCACCGAGCGAACCTCCCGTGACGAGCAGGGTGCTGCGAGCCGGATCGAGTCCGAAGTGCGCGCGCGCCTCGTCGCGGAGCGCTGCACGGTCGAGTCCCGTGATCTCCGGCCGCAACGGCATTCCGGTGACCCGCGCCCCCGCGATCGGCGTGCCCGCGAACGTCACCGCCACGTGCGGCGTGCTCCTGGCGCCCCAGCGGTTCGCCAGGCCCGGTTTCGCGTTCGCCTCGTGGATGACGGTGGGAACGCCTTCACGAGCCGCAGCACGATACGCCGGCGCCGACGCATACCCGCCGAATCCCACCACCACGTCGACGCCGCGGCTGCGGATCAACTCGCGCACCTGCGAGACCGCACGCGCGAAGCGCACCGGAAACCGCAGCGCCGCGGCGTTCGGGCGACGTGGGAACGGGAGGCGCTCGATATGCACCAGTTCGTAACCCCGCTCCGGCACGAGCCGCGCCTCGAGACCTTCGCGGGTGCCGAGCACGATGATGCCGGCCCCCGGTTCTTCCCGTCGAATGAGGTCGGCGAGCGCCAGAAGCGGGTTCACGTGCCCGGCGGTTCCGCCGCCCGCCAGCAGATACGTGGTCATGCGTGTCCAATCTCTTCCTGATGTCGTGCGGCATCGCGGGCGATCGAGATGACGACGCCGATGGCGATGAGGCACGCGATGAGGGCGGTACCGCCCGAGCTGATGAGCGGGAGCGGCACGCCGAGCACCGGCAGCACGCCGACGACGACCGCGATGTTCACGAACGCCTGGCCGACGATCCAGACCAGTACGCCGCCGACCACGGCTCGCCCGAACCGGTCGCGCGCCCGCACGATGAGGCGGAGCATCACCACGGTCAGCGCGATGAACAGCACGACGACGAGCAGTGCGCCGATGAGCCCCAGCTCCTCGCCGATGATCGCGAAGATGTAGTCGTTGTCGGCCGCGGGAAGCCACGACCATTTCGCCTTCGAATTGCCGAGCCCGACGCCGAAGAGCCCGCCGCCGGCGAGGGCCCACAACCCGTGCGTCGCCTGCCAGTCGATGCCGCTGTAGTCGTCGGTCCCTCCGGCGTGGCTGAGCAGCCGCGCCATGCGGTTCGGGCTCGACAGCACGAAGAAGGCGACCGCGAGCGCCGCGCCGATGGCCGTCACCCCGAGCGTCTTCCAGCTCATGCCCCCGAAGAACATCGCGCCGAACACGAGGGCGGCCATGATCATCACCGTACCCAGGTCCTTGCCGAGCAGCACGACTCCCAGGGCGATCAGAGCCCCGGGGATGACGACCGGGATGAGCTCGTGCCGCATCTGGCCGAACAGCGGCTCCTTCCGCTGCATCACGGCCCCGACCCAGACCACCAGCGCGAGCTTCAACGCCTCGGACGGCTGCGCAGTCACGCCGCCGAGCTGAATCCAGTTCCGGTTGCCGGCCACTTCGAATCCGAGCGGTGTGAACACCAGCAGCTGCAGCAGGATGCCGAGCCCGAAGAGCGCCCAGGCGTAGCGCTTCCAGAAGCTCACGGGCATTGCGGCGGCGACGAGCATCAGGGGGATGCCGATGACGGCGAAGATCACCTGACGCCAGAACCCTCCGAAGAAGCCCTGATCGGCGAGATACGAGGTGATGGATGATGACGAGAGCACCATGATGAGGCCGAAGCCCACCAGCAGCAGCGTGATGGTGTAGAGCGCGATGACCGTGCGATCGGAACCGATGCGCAGCATGCCGCCCAGCCGGATCAGGGCTTGGGCGGGAGCCCGACCCGGTTCGCGCTCGCTCGTGCGCGCAGACATCATTCCAGCTCTCGGACCGCAGCTTGGAAGCGTCGGCCGCGGTCGGCGTAGCCGGCGAACTGATCCATGGACGCCGCAGCGGGTGAGAGCAGCACCGTGTCGCCCCGGTGCCCGATCGCACGGGCCTGCGCCACCGCGGACCGCATAATGCCGTCGGGGTCGAGCCCGGCGTCGTCGATCTCGACGACGGGCCGCTCCCCCAGGTGCCGTCTCAGTGCGGCGAGCACCGGCTCACGATCGACTCCGATCACCACGGCGCCGCGCAACCGGATCGCGTGCGTGCGCACGAGCTCGTCGATGTCGACGCCTTTCAGGAGACCGCCCAGCACCCACACGACATCGTGCAGCGCACGCAGCGACGCATCGGCAGCGTGGGCGTTCGTCGCCTTCGAATCATCGATCCAGCGCAGCCCCTGGATCTCGCCGAGCTGTTGCGCACGGTGCGGATCGGGCACGAAGGTGAGCACGGCTCGCGCGATCTCGCCCGGTTCCACGCCGCGGGACCGGGCGAGGGCGCTCGCGGCGAGCACGTTCTGCACCATGTGCGGGGCCGCGAGGCCTCGCTCTGCGAGTTCCTCGATCGTGACGAGCTCGAACGCCTCGCTGCGGCGCTCCGCGTGATAGCCGCGATCGACGAGGATCCCCTCGACCACGCCGAAGCCGCTGGTCGGAGGGGTGTCGAGCCCGAAGCTCACGGCCCGGGCGCCCTCCACCACATCCGCGGCCTCCACCATGCGCTCCGTCGCCGCGTCTGCACGGTTGTACACGCAGGCGACCTGCGTGTGCTGATACACCTTCGCCTTCGCCGCCCAATAGGCGTCATGGCTGCCGTGCCAGTCGAGATGATCGTCCGCGAAGTTCAGGCATGCGCTCGCGTAGGGCGAGATCTCACCCAGGCGCTCGAGCTGGAAGCTCGACAGCTCGACGACGATCGCGTCATATCCCTGGGGGTCGCGCAGTGCATCGAGGATGGGAGTGCCGATGTTCCCAGCCGGCGTGACCCGCAGCCCGCCGGCCGAGAGCATGTGAGCCGTCAACTGGGTCGTCGTCGTCTTGCCGTTCGTGCCCGTGATGCAGATCCAGTCGGCGATCCTGCCCGTCTTATCGCGGAGGCGCCAGCCGAGTTCGATGTCTCCCCACACCGTCACATCGCGGGCGACCGCCCAGGTCGTGAGCGGATGGTCCGGCCGGTACCCGGGAGACACGATCACGAGCTCGGGGTCGAAGGCGGCGAGGTCGGCGAGCTGGGCCTCGTCCTCAGCAGCCTGGAAGTACTCCGCCCCGATGACCTCGAGCAGTCGTTCGCGCTCCGAATCCGGCGCACCCGCGATCACCCGCACGCGCGCTCCCAGTTCGACGAGCGTGTCGGCGACCGAGAACCCGGTCACGCCGAGGCCGAGGACCGCGACGCGGAGTCCGGTCCAGTCGTGGTGCCAACTCGTCAGCGCATCGACACGGTCAGCGACCAGCTTCGCGTAGATCGCTGCGTCTCCGCCAGTGCTGTTCATGTCTGCTCCCATCACGACTGCTGCAGCAGCCATTCGCCGTAGAACGCGCCCACCCCGGCGATGACGAAGAGGGCGGCGATGATCCAGAACCGCACGACCACGGTCACCTCGGCCCACCCTTTGAGCTCGAAGTGATGATGGATCGGACTCATCAGGAAGATGCGCCTGCCTCGCGTGACCTTGAAGTACAGGCGCTGCAGGATCACCGAACCGGTCTCGATGATGAACAGTCCGCCGATCAGGATCAGCAGGACCTCGGTGCGGCTCAGGATCGCGAGCGCCGCGATGGCGCCGCCGATGCCCATCGATCCCGTATCACCCATGAACACATGCGCTGGGTTCGTGTTCCACCAGAGGAACCCGCCGACGCCGCCGAGGAATGCCGCCGCGATGACCGCGAGATCCATCGGATCGCGCACCTCGTAGCACCCGGGCTCCGCAGCGTTGCTCACGCAGCTCTGCGCGGACTGCCAGAACCCGATCACGAGGTAGGCTCCGAACGCGAAGATGGCGGATCCCGCTGCGAGACCGTCGAGACCGTCTGTCACGTTCACGGCGTTCGTCGTCGCCGTGACGATGACCATGACCCAGACGATCACGAGCCCGATGCCGATGATGGGGCCGAACGTCATGAAGTCGAAGGGCAGGTCGCGGAAGACCGAGACATGCGTCGACACCGGGGTGATGCCCGCGCCGTTCGCGAACTGGATGCCGAGCACCGCGAACGATACTGCGATGATGACCTGGCCTGCGATCTTCGCCCAGCCGCCGAGCCCCGCAGATGCCTGCTGCCGCGTCTTCATGAAGTCGTCGATGAAGCCGACGAGCCCCGCTCCGACGGCCATCAGGATGACGAGCAGCGCAGATGGAGAGGGCTGCTCGCCCATGACGAGCTTGCCGACGAAGTAGGCGATTACCGACCCGGAGAGGAAGATGATTCCGCCCATCGTGGGCGTGCCGCGCTTGATCTCGTGCTCTTTCGGCCCGTCGACGCGAATCGGCTGGCCCCAGCGGAGCCGGTTGAAGCCGCGCACGAACAACGGCGTCAGGAGCAGCGAGTAGAGGAGGGAGAACCCGCCGGCGATGAGCAGCGCGATCATGCGTACGCCTCCCCGAGACGATCTCCGAGTCGCTGGAGGCCCGCGGCGTTCGAGGACTTCACGAGCACCGTGTCATCGGCGCGCAGTGTCTCGGTGAGGTAGGCGAAGGCTTCGTCCTGGGTGGGGAAGAAGGTGCTCTCCCCGTCCCAGGCGCCCTCATTGATCGCGCTGATGTGCAGCTGGCGCGCCTCGGCGCCCACGACCACCAGTTCGGAGATCCGCAACCGCACCGCCTGGAGCCCGACGCGTCGGTGCTCCTCGATGGAGTACTCGCCGAGCTCGCTCATCGCTCCGAGGACGGCGACCGAGCGCCCGGCTGGTCTGCGGATCTGTGCAAGCGTGCGCAGCGCGGCGCTCATGGAGTCCGGGCTCGCGTTGTAGGCATCGTTGATGATCGTCACCCCGTCGCGCCCGCCGAGCACCTCCATGCGCCCCGGGGCGGCGAGGGTCGCCGATTCGAGCGTCTCGACGATCTCGGCGAGCGGGATCCCGAGCGCCCGCCCCACCGCCGCGGCCGCAAGCGCGTTCATGACGTGGTGCTCCCCGAGTACCCGGAAGTGCACGGGGAGGGACGCTCCGTCGGCGTGGATCACGAATCGTGTGCCGTCCGCCGATGTATCCACATCGGTCGCACGGACGTCGGCCTCCGAGCCGAGACCGAACCAGTGGACCTGGGCGCGCGTGAGTTCGGCCATCTGCGCGACGCGGGGATCGTCGCGGTTCAGCACGGCGATCGCAGACGCGGGCAGGTCGCGCACCATCTCGCTCTTCGTGCGGAAGGTGGTCTCGATCCCGCCGAATTCGCCCGCATGGGCGAGTCCGACCGTCAGCACGACCCCGATGTGCGGCGGCGCCATCGCGGTGAGACGTGCGATCTCGCCTTCTGCGCTCGCTCCCATCTCGGCGATGAGCGTGCGCGTATCCGGTGCGACGCGCAGCATCGTCACGGGCCCGCCGACCTCGTTGTTGAACGATTTCGCGGAAGCGACGGTCGGGCCGGTGCGTTCCGCCATTGCGGCGACCAGGTTCTTCGTGGTCGTCTTGCCGTTCGAGCCGGTGATTCCGACGATCGTGAGGTCGCCCGCTTCGCGAATGCGTCGCACGACCTCGGTCGCGAGGGCGCCGAGCGCATCGGTGCTGTCGGCGACGACGATCTGCGGAACGCGGCTGTCCACCTCGTGCTCCACCACGAGCAGAGCGGCACCGGCGTCGACCGCTCGAGCGGCGTATCGGTGTCCGTCGGTCTCCTCACCGCGTCGGGCGAAGAAGATGTGCCCCGGTCCGACCTCGCGGGAGTCGGTCTGCGACTCGCCGTCGATGAGCGTCTCCGGCCCCGCTCCGCCGTCTCCGGGGACCAGGCGGCCGTTCACGGCGGCCGCGATCTCGGCCAGTGTCAGTGCAATCACGGGAGCAGTCCTGCCTCGCGGAGCGCACCGCGAACTTCGTCACGCGCCGAGTACGGGATGAACCGCCCGGCGACTTCTTGATGGTCCTCGTGTCCGGGACCGGCATACAGGATAACGTCACCGGGTTCGGCCAGTGAAATGGCGAGGCGCACGGCAGCCCGAGGATCGCCCTCCTCGATGACCTCGGCGTGCTGGGCCGAGCGGGCTCCGGCGAGCAGCTGAGCGCGGATCGCCTCCGGTGGCTCGGAGCGCGGGTGGTAGTCGCAGATGATGACGGTGTCGGCGCCCGCAGCCGCGATCCTTCCCATCTCCTCCCGCTTCGTCGTGTCGCGGTCGCCATCGGCTCCGAACAGGAAGATGATCTTCCCCGGCGCGACCTCTCCGAGGGCGTCGAGCATCGCCTCGAATGCCCCGGGCGTGTGCCCGTAGTCGACGTAGAAGCGCGGGCCCGTGCTGCCGCTCTCCGTGATCTGCTCGAGACGACCGGGGATGTACACCGGAATGCGACCTTGCTCGAGTCCCGCCTCGACCTGCGCGATCGGAATCCCCGCCTCGTGCAGCATGATCAGCGCGAGCGCGGCGTTCTCCGCCATGAAGCGCCCGAACACCGGAACGCTTCCGCGGAAGTGGGCGCCCTCCGGCCCCTGCAGCACGAACGACACGCCGTCGAGCGTCTGGCGTGTGACCGCGAGGTGCCAGTCCGCGTCCCGCCCGTACTCGGTGGCGAGGCGCGTCACCGGGATCTGCGATTCGCGCGCGATGCGCTGCCCCCAGGCCGAATCGACGACGACGACGCCGCGTTCCGCGTGCTCCGGCGCGAACAGCGCGAGCTTGGCTGCGAAGTAGGTCTCCAGATCGCCGAATTCGTCGAGGTGGTCCTGGGAGAAGTTGTTGAACGCGACGACATCGAAGCGCAGGCCGTCGAGACGGTGGCGAACGACCGCCTGGGCCGACACCTCGATGGCCACGCCCTCGACGCCGACCTCGACCATGCGGGCCAGCAGTCCGTGCAGCTCGGAGGCCTCGGGGCTGGTGAGGTTGCTCACCACCACCTCGTCGCCGATCCGGCGCTCCGCCGTGGAGCTGAGCCCCGCGGTGATGCCTGCCGCGCGCAGCAGCTCGGCGATGAGGTACACGACGCTCGTCTTGCCGTTCGTCCCGGTGACGCCGAAGGTGCGCGCGGAGAAGCCGTCGGTGCGGTAGACGACCGCGGCGACGTCGCCGAGAATCAGGCGCGGGTGCGCGTCGGAGACGAGCACGGGCAGCGACGTCCCCGCTGCCGCGGCGAGCTCGGCGCCGGCCGCGTCGGTCAGCATCGCACTCGCACCGGACGCGGCGGCCTGAGCGGCGAACTCCGCACCGTGGCGCTGGGCGCCCGGCATGCCGACGTAGAGGTCGCCGGGTCGCACATCGCGCGAGTCGAGCGAGACGCCGGTGACGAACAGCCCTGTCGACCGGCCCGCGGCGCGCACGTCGAATCGCTCGACGATCTCGTCGAGCGGGACGGGGACGGGCTGCTGCGGGCGAATGCTCAAAGCATCTCCGGTACTCACGGGTGCTGGCCTCCTGGGCGTGATCAATACTCGGTGGGGAGTGGTTGGAACTCCCCCGTGGATGGCGGGATGTGGAACGTGCGGATCGTCGCCTCTGCAGCCTGCCGGAAGGCGGTGAGTGCGGCGACGCCACCATCTCCCGCCGTCGGGAACGCAATCGATGCTACCGCGACGTACTGCGGGTCGTCGGCCGGGAAGATCCCCGCGAACGAGTGCACGTAGTCCGTGCGATAGAGGCCAGTGGCCGGGTCGACCTGCTCCGCGGTGCCGGTCTTGCCGGCGATCCGGTACCCCGGGATCGCGATGAGGTCCTTGAACCAGCCCTCGGTGGTGACGGTCTCGAGCATGCCCATCATTTCGGCTGCGGTGCTCTCCGAGATCGCCGTGACCGGCTCGCCGTGCTCGGGCGCGGTCGTCGTGCCGTCGGCCTCCACGCACTCCTGCACCACGCTGGGCGGCACGCGCACGCCCTTGTTCGCGATCGCCTGGTAGACGCCGGCAGTCTGCACGACGGTCGAGGAGAGGCCCTGACCGAACATGGTGTTGTACGAGGTCTGGCGGTCCCAGTCCCCCGGCTCGTACAGCAGACCGGAATCCTCGACCGGCATTCCCGCCTGGGTGGCGATGCCGACGCCGAATCGCTTGAGGTAGTCGTATCGCGTCTCGGCGTCGAGCTGCGCGCCGAGCATCGAGGTGCCGACGTTGGACGACTGCGTGAGGATGCCGGTCAACGTCCACGGCATCTCGGGATGGTTGAACGCGTCGCCGAAGCGCACGCCTGGCTCCGGCTCGAGGTAGTCGGGCGTGAGGTTCTGCGACGCGGGCGTCGCGACGCCCTGGTCGATGAGCGCCGCCGCGGTGATCGCCTTGAACGTCGAGCCCGGCTCGTACGGCGAGGTGAAGGATCGCGCTTCGCGCTTCGCCGGGTCAGAGGCATCGACGTCGTTCGGGTCGACCGAGCCGTCCTCCGCAACGGCGACGAGCTCGCCGGTCTGGACGTCGATCACCGTGAGCAGGCCGTACGCCGCCCCGACGGACTGCACCTGCTGGTTGATCGCCTGCTGGGCCTCCCACTGCAGGTCGCGGTCGATCGTGAGCTGCACCGTGCCGCCGTCCTGCACCTTCCTGGTGACGACGACGCTCCCGGGGAGCGCCACTCCGTCCTCGCTCCGCTCGTAGGTCTCAGTGCCGTCCACCCCGGTGAGGCAGGCGTCCTGCGACAGCTCGACGCCGGCCTGCGGCACGTCGTCGGCTCCGGAGAACCCCACGATGTTGCCGCCGACCGCGCCGTTGGGGTAGGTGCGCGTGTGCTGGCTCTCGAAGGTGAGCCACGGGATCTCGAGCGCCTTGAGCGCGTTCAGCTGGGTCAGATCGATGGATCGCTGCACGTAGGCGAAGTCCGACTTCGGGTTGTCGCTCAGCGCGTCATCCACGATCTTCTGGATCTCCTCGCCGCTCTGCCCGGTCACCGCTCCGATCTCCTCGAAGGCCTGCGCTGCGGTGACCTTGACCGTGCCCACGCCGCGCTCGGTGTCGAACCGGTAGAACACGCCGTCGTTCAGACGCGTGTTCTTCGGCGAGAGCTGCACGTCGTAGCGTTCGTCCGTCGTCGCGAGCACTTCCCCGTCGCGATCGACGATGTCGCCGCGCACGCTCGGAATCGCGACGGGCACCGCGCGCTTGTCTTTCGCATCCTCGTTCAGGGCGGCGGCGGAAACCACCTGCACGTCCACGAGTCGCACGAGAAACACGATCGCAGCGACGACGATGATGGCGAGCGCGATGGCCCGGCGAAGCGAAGATCCGCGCAGTCTCAGCATCCGAATTCCTCCCGGAGTTCTGCTACTGCCTAGTGCGTATCGGGAGCAGGCAGCTTGCCCGTCCACCGTACCGGCGGATCGATGTCTTCGGCCTGAGCGCCCGCGGCCTGTCCGGAGTTCCGCGGCACGAGGAGGCCTGCGGCGTCCACCACCGGCATGCTCTCGAGGGTCGCGTTCGGGATGAGGTTGCCAGAGGCCTCCGTCGTCTCCGAGTCGAGCGCCCCGAGCACTGCGCCGTCGCTCAGACGGAGCGTCGCGGGCCGCGAGTTCTGCACCATGCCGAGCGCGGCCGCATTCTCCGCGAGGTTCTGCGGGGACGCGAGCTTGTCGACGTTCTGCGACAGCACTCGTTCCACGCGCCCGAGGTCGCGCTGCTCCACCTCGAGTGCGCGGGACTCGTATGCACCCTGAGAGATCGCGATGCTCAGACCGAGCTGCGTTGCGAAGATGGCCAGGACGACGCCGACCGCGATGAGCGCTCCCGCGAGCGGGCTGCGCTGCGAGCACTTCGCCGGCCGGGCCGCGGGGTGCGGCACCGGGCGCAGGTGCCGCTCGGGCTGGGCGGGCGCCGGCGTGCCAGAGGGTGAGCCGAGGCGGAGCGCCGCCGCGTCGAACTCCATCGGAAGCGTCGTACTCATCGTGCGTCCCTCATTCGTTCGGCTGCGCGCAGGCGCACGGGGATGGCGCGCGGGTTGCGCGCGCGCTCGGCGTCGTCGGCGAGCTCGGCTCCGCGCGTGAGGAGGCGGAACTCGGGACGATGCTCCGGGAGCTCGACGGGCAGGCCGGCGGGCGCGGTCGACGCCGTGCGACGCGCGAATTCGCGCTTCACGAAACGATCTTCGAGCGACTGGTACGACATGACGACCGCACGGCCGTCGACCTTCAGGAGATCGAGCGCAGCGGGGATCGCGCGCTCGAGTACTGAGAGTTCGG
The DNA here is from genome assembly GCF_039530485.1 of Leucobacter alluvii. Classification (NCBI taxonomy): domain Bacteria; kingdom Bacillati; phylum Actinomycetota; class Actinomycetes; order Micrococcales; family Microbacteriaceae; genus Leucobacter; species Leucobacter alluvii. The sequence continues at coordinate 838,003 of NZ_BAAAOP010000005.1, forward strand.
AATTGACCTCGATGCGCAGCGCCTGGAATACGCGCTTCGCGGGGTGGCGCTGGTCTCGCACCGCGGCCGGGGTCGCCGCCTGCAGCACCTCGACGAGCTGACCGCTTCGCAGAATCGGAGCGTCCGCCCTGGCCGCGATGATCGCGCGAGCGTACCGGCCTGCGAGGGGTTCTTCGCCGTATCGTTCGAAGATCGCGCGCAGGCGGCCCTCGGGCGCCGCAGCCAGCACGTCGGCCGCGGTCTCCCCGCTGCTCTGGTCCATGCGCATGTCGAGCGGAGCGTCCTGGGCGTAGGCGAAGCCGCGGTCGGCCTCGTCGAGCTGCAGCGATGAGACGCCGAGATCGAAGAGCACGCCGTCGATCCGCGAGAAGCCGCTGTCGGATACGGCCTCGGCGATTTCGTCGTACACCGCGTGCACGCGGATCGCGCGGTCCCCGAATCGCCGGAGACGAGCGCCCGCGAGTTCGAGTGCCTCGGTGTCGCGGTCGAGACCGATCACGGTGAGCCGGGGGAAGCGATCGAGGAGCGCTTCACTGTGTCCGCCCATGCCGAGTGTCGCGTCGACGATCACGGGCGTGTCGCCCTCGGCGATGCCCTGCGCCACCGGAGCGAGCAGTTCGAGGCAGCGCTCGAGCAGCACGGGGGTGTGCAGACCGCTCGGATCGCGTGTGTTGTCGTGTGCCATAGGGATTCCGGGCTAGAACATGCCCGGGATCACCTCCTCCTCGATCTCGGAGAACGCTGCTTCCTGCGCCGCCAGGTAGGTCTGCCAAGCCTCCGCATCCCAGATCTCCGCGCGCGAACCGGCGCCGATGACGGCGAGCTCGCGATCGAGCCCGGCGTACTCGCGGAGGTTCTGCGGAATGGTGATGCGACTCTGCTTGTCGGGTGTTTCGGGGTGCGCCCCTGAGAGGAACACGCGGAGGTAGTCGCGCGCCTGCTTCGAGGCGAGCGGTGCGCTCCGCAGTCGCTGATGCATCTCGGCGAACTCGGTTTCGCTGAACACGTAGAGGCAGCGCTCCTGCCCGCGGGTGATCACGAGGCCGTCGGCGAGTTCATTCCGAAACTTCGAGGGAAGAATCAGTCGGCCTTTTTCGTCCAGGCGCGGCGTGAAGGTTCCCAGAAACATGGGACCTCCTTTCGCCGACTCGTCCTCGAGCGCCAGTTTACTCCACTTTCCTCCACTTGTTCCTAAACACACTCCACTTTGCTGGCGGAATCGAGCGAATTCGCGAGAATACGCGGCGACGACACGGGAGGCCCGCACGGTCACGGGCAGCACGCCGACCGATTCGAGCCTTCAAGCTCCCGAGAAAGCCCGTCTTCACGCGGTTCGGACACCAGCGGAAGGTTCGAATGGAGCAAAGTGGAGTGCATCGCGGGGTGCGCGCGCCGAATACCGGCAGGACCCGCGGTCGAGCGGCGCGTCAGATCGCGAGCATCGCCGAGCGGGCATGAAAAAAGCGCCAGGTCATTGACCTGACGCGATCGATCCGGTTCGCCCCCGCAGCGGGGGCTTCACATCGGGAGCGGGCTCGCACTCAACTGGTGCCGTAGCGCACGCGATGCGCGCGCAGTATCGCTGCTCGCAGCACTCGTCGAGCTACCGCTCACCCTCCATGCGCTGATCCCACCGGCGCTCCATGCGCTCGCTCAGCGACTCCCGCGAGCGGGGGGCCTTCGGACCCGAACCGGCGGAGGTGATGTCTTCGACGGTGAGCGGCCCGGAAGAACGACGCGACAGCATGAGGATCACGCCGCCGAGCATCACGGCGAACCCGATGAGCCCGAGCCACAGCAGCTGCACCGCCACTCCGGCGACGAGGACTCCGATTCCGAGGATCACGACGATGATGCCGAGCACGAGCGACCGATAGTTCAGTCGACGGGGTTCCGACGAGCCAGCCTGAAGAACGTCGGCTTCGCTCTGATAGAAGCCGCGCTCCATCTCGTCGAGCAACCGCTGTTCGTGCTCTGACAGCGCCATGACGGCCCTCCTGCGCTTCGGGAAAACTTGGTACCGATCAGTCTACGACCCGCAGCCGTGAGTAGGCTAGGCGCGTGCAAGAAACGACCCGACTCGCAGGCCTCATTCAGGAGCGCATCGGCGACATCCTCGAACAGCATCGCAACGAGCTCGCGGCGCTCGGCGCGGACGCCGCGCCGCTGCTGGATGAGGCGAAGCGCTTCCTGATGGGCGGGAAGCGGTTCCGTGCGCAGTTCGCGATCCTGGGCTACCGGTCCGTGCGCGAGCTCGACATCATCGACGACGTCCACGGCCCGGCCGCGCCGGTGCTCGATGCCGCGTGTGCGCTGGAGTTCTTCCACGCCGCAGCACTCATCCACGACGACATCATCGACCGATCGGACACCCGTCGCGGCCGCCCTTCCGTGCACCGCGTGTTCGCCGAGCTGCACGGCGGCCATCGCTGGGCCGGCGACCCCGAGCACTTCGGAATCGCCGGCGCGATTCTGCTCGGAGATCTCCTGCAGTCGTGGGCCGACGAACTCATGCAGCGTGCGTGCGCCGCCGCGATCAGCCCGGGCGCGGCGCAGGCCGCGCGAGCGCACTTCAACCGCATGCGGAGCGAGGTCGCCGTCGGTCAGTACCTCGACGTGCTCGAGGAGCAGCAGATCGCGTTCGCCGCGCACGACGAGCAGTTGGAACGCTCGACCCGGGTGCTCGTCTACAAATCGGCGAAGTACAGCGTCGAGGCGCCGCTCCTGATCGGCGCGGCGCTCGCCGGCGCCGATGAGGAGCAGGAGCAGGCCCTGCGGGACTACGGTCTCCCCATCGGCGTCGCGTTCCAGCTCCGCGACGACCTCCTCGGCGTATTCGGCGACGCATCGATCACGGGCAAGCCCGCGGGCGACGACCTGGTCGAGGGCAAGCGAACAGTCCTGGTCACGCTCGCGCGCGAGAACCTGCCCGGAACCCAGCGGCGCATCTTCGACGACCTGCTCGGCAACGACCTCGAGCCGGAACAGGTCGCGATCCTCCAGCGCACCATTCGCGAGAGCGGGGCAGTCGATCGAGTCGAGCAGATGATCGCGCGCAATGTCGAACGAGCGATCTCCTCGCTCGAGCATTCCCCGACCCGCCGTGACGCGAGCGAGGCGCTGACACGGCTCGCCGACCGGGCGGCGCGACGCGAGTTCTGAGATCGCCCGAGGCCCGACGCGGAGTTCTCACGAACCACGCGCACGAGAGGTCAGAAGGCGAGCGACTGCGTCGCGCGACGCACCGCGCTCTTCCGGCCGGCCTGAAGCGAATCGATCGGCCGCTCCCCCAGCTCGTCGTTCACCGAGAGCATCCAGAGCACCGCTTCCTCCTCGGAGAAACCGGCGTCGTCGAGCACGAGCAGCGTGCCGCGAAGCGATGGCAGCGGCTCGTCGCCCTGCAAGAACTCTGCAGGAACCCGCAGGACGCCGTCGATGCGCACCGACGCGAGTACGCGATCCTCGATGAGGCGGTGGAGACGGCCGGGAGTGATGCCGAGGCGGTCCACGAGTTCGGGGACGCCGAGCATGGGAGCTGTCGTAAACGGGCTACGGTCTGAAGCGGTGTTCTCTGCCACGGGTCCACTCTGCCAGCGGCAACGGGTGAACGCAATCCGCGCGAGCCCGGCGCGCATCATGAAACGGCCATCGAAACTTCCGTAGACTCTCCGGGTGACCACCGTGCCCTCCGACCCGCTGATCGGGCAGACGCTCGACGGCCGTTACGCGATCAGGTCGCGCATCGCGCGCGGCGGCATGGCGATGGTGTACCTCGCAACGGATCTGAGGCTTGAGCGCCGCGTCGCCGTCAAGGTGATGCACGAGCACCTGGCGGAGGATGCGAACTTCACGCGCCGCTTCGAGCAGGAGGCCAGAAGTGCGGCCCGCCTCTCCCATCCCAATCTGGTCAACGTGTTCGACCAGGGGCACGATCTCGGGCGCACCTACCTGGTCATGGAGTATCTGCCGAGTATCACGCTGCGGGAGCTCCTGAAGCAGCAACGGCACCTGACCGCCGAGCAGTCGTTCGAGATCGGGGATGCGGTGCTCTCGGGCCTGGCCGCCGCCCACGGGGCGGGGATCGTCCACCGCGACCTCAAACCCGAGAACGTGATGCTCGCAGACGACGGGCGGATCAAGCTCGGCGACTTCGGGCTTGCCCGCGCAGTCAGCGCGAACACGACCACCGGTCAGGCGCTGCTCGGCACCATCGCGTATCTCTCGCCCGAGCTCGTCACGCGGGGAATCGCCGATGCGCGAAGCGACCTCTACGCATTCGGCATCATGCTCTACGAGATGCTCACCGGCGTGCAGCCGTTCGTCGGCGAGCAGCCGATGCAGATCGCCTACCAGCACGCCCACTCGGACGTGCCCGCGCCATCGCTCCAGAGCGCTGAGGCGAGCCCGGCGCTCGACGCGCTCGTGCTCTGGATGACCCGGCGCGAGCCCGACGAGCGACCGCGCGATGCGAGCGAAGCGCTCGAGTCGCTGCGGGCGATCACCCGGGGGGAAGCCCCCGCCGGTTCGACGCGCGTCCTCCCCCGCATCTCCGATGAGGGAACCCCGACGCCCTCGACGTCCGTGCTCGATCCGTCCGAGCGGTGGGCGGTCGGCAGCGCCCCCGACGCGTCAGAGACCGCAGTCGCCCCCGAGCTCAACGCCAGTGCTGCTGCATCGTCGACGGCCGCTCCCATCGATCGCGCGGCGGAAGCCGGCCGCGTCCGTCAGCGACGCGGCCGGCTCTCGGCTCTGCTCGCCGTGCTCCTGATCGCCGCCGCCGGCGGCTTGAGCTGGTGGTTCGGTCAAGGACCGGGATCCCAGGTGACCATCCCCGACGTCTTCGGCGCGGAGATCGCGGCCGCGCAGGCAATGCTCGAGGAGCGCGACCTCGTCGTGACGCTCGCCGAGTGCTCGAGTCTGGACGTGCCAGAAGGACATGCCTCGTCGACGGAGCCGGCGTCCGGTGCGCGCGTCGACCGCGGCACGCCGATCCAGCTCTGCCAGTCGACGGGCCCGCAGCTGCTTCCCGTTCCCACCCTGGTCGGCTTGTCGCTCGAGGAGGCCGAATCCCTGATCGAAGAGCAGCGGTTCACCGTCGGCCAGGTCTTGGAACAACGCTTCTCCGACGATGAGCCCGGTACCGTGCTCGCGGCGCTCGGGTCGAACGGCGACGCCCTCGGCGACACGTATCCCGAGCGCGCAACCATCGACCTGATCACCTCGGCGGGCAGCGTTCCCGATGTGGCGGGACTCACGGCGGATGCCGCGACGGCCCGCCTCGCCGAGAGCTCGCTGACCGTTGATCCCGCAGCTGGGAGCGAGTCCTACAGCAGCGACGTCGAGCAGGGCTCCGTCATCGCCCTGCTCCCCCAGACCGACCCGATGCGCCCCGGCGATGCCGTGGGCCTCGAGATCTCGCTGGGCCCCGAACTCTTCCCCGTGCCCGACGTGTCCGGTCTCGACCTGCAGGAGGCTATGGACACCTTGAGCGCGGCCGGCTTCACCCCGACCACGCTCGTACCCGACGCGCTGCGCAGTTTCGCGAAGGCCACGGGAACCGACCCGGCCTCCGGCGAGAAGGTACCAGCGGGCACCGAGATCCGCATCAGAAGCACGATCTCGCTCTAACGCGCGGTGCCCGCGCTCCGGAAACGATCCGAAACGCGGGCACCTGAACGCGAGCGGGCTAAGAGATCTTCTTCAGCTCTTCTGCCACCTGGAACGCCAGCTCCAGCGACTGCATGTGATTCAGACGGGGATCGCAGACCGACTCGTACCGCGTGGCCAATGTCGCCTCGTCGATGTTCTCCGACCCACCCAGGCATTCCGTCACGTCGTCGCCCGTGAGCTCGATGTGGATTCCACCGGGGTAGGTGCCGACTTCACGGTGCGCCTCGAAGAAGCCTCGCAGCTCGTCCATGACGTCGTCGAAGCGGCGGGTCTTGTACCCGGTCGCCGTCGTCATGCCGTTGCCGTGCATCGGATCGGTCACCCAGAGCGGTGTCGCTCCCGCGTCGCGCACTCCGGCGAGCAGGCCAGGAAGGACATCGCGGATCTTTCCGGCGCCCATTCGGGTGATGAAGGTCAAGCGGCCCGGCTCGCGCTCGGGATCGAGCTTGTCGATGAGACGGAGAGCGTCGTCGACGGTGGCCGTCGGTCCCAGCTTCACGCCGATCGGATTGCGCACGTGCGAGAGGAACTCGACATGGGCGCCGTCCAGATCGCGGGTGCGCTCTCCGATCCAGAGCATGTGCCCGGAGGTGTCGTACAGATCTCCCGTGCGCGAATCGACACGCGTCAGCGGGCGCTCGTAGTCGAGGAGCAGGGCCTCGTGGCTGACGTAGAACTCGGTCTGAGTGAGCGCCGTGTTGTCGACGCCGCATGCCGCCATGAACCGGAGTGCGCGGTCGATCTCGCCGGCGAGCGATTCATACCGCTGGTTCGCCGGATTCGAGATGAAGCCCTGGTTCCAGGCGTGCACCTGCCGCAGGTCAGCGAAGCCGCCCTGCGTGAACGCGCGGATCAGGTTGAGCGTCGAAGCGGAGACGTGGTAGCCCTGCACCAGGCGTGCGGGATCGGCCGTGCGGGATTCGGTGGTGAAATCGTAGCCGTTCACCAGATCGCCGCGGTAGGCCGGCAGGGTGACGCCCTCGCGAGTCTCGTCGTTGCTCGAGCGCGGCTTCGCGAACTGCCCCGCCATGCGCCCGACTTTGATCACGGGCATCGAAGCGCCGTACGTGAGGACGACCGCCATCTGCAGCAGCGTCTTCACGCGATCGCGGATGCGGTCGGCCGTCGCCGCGGAGAACGTCTCAGCGCAATCGCCGCCCTGCAGCAGGAACGCCTCGCCGCGCGCGGCGGCCGCGAGGCGGTCGCGCAGCTGGTCCGCTTCCCCTGCGAACACGAGCGGCGGCTGCGACGAGAGCTCGCGAGCCGAATAGGCAACGGCGTCAGGATCGGGCCAGACGGGCTGCTGCTTGGCCTCGAGCGCCTGATAGGCGTCGAGCTCCGCGAACGCTCGTTCGGCAGCAGTCTCGTGAATCTGGCTCGTCATGTCGATCCCTTACGTGAGTGGGTACAGAAATATCGCGGCGATCGGCCGCGACCGTATCAGCCTACTGCCTCACGGGGCGCAGGCACGAAGTGCGACCGATGCCCGCAGCGAACGGCGCTAGCGGTTGCGGACGCTCGACGCGTAGACGTCGACGTAGGTCTGCCCGCTGAGCTTCTGGATCTCGAGCATGATCTCGTCCGTGACACTGCGCAGCACGAACCGATCGGCGCTCATCCCCGAGAAGCGGCTGAAGTCGAGGGGCTTGCCGACGACGGTGCCGATGCGACGGATCTTCGGGACCTTCGCGCCGATCGGCATGGCCTTCTCCGTGTCGATCATCACCACCGGAACCACCACCGCCCCCGATTCGAGCACGAGACGAGCGACGCCGGTCCGACCGCGGTAGAGCCGCGCGTCGGGGCTGCGGGTGCCCTCGGGGTAGATGCCGAGCACGTCCCCGCGATCCAGCACGCTGAGCCCGGTGTTCAGCGACGCCTCCGACGCCTTGCCCCCCGACCGGTCGATCGGAAGCTGGCCGACCGCGGTCATGAAGGACTTCACCAGCCAGCCCTTCAGCCCCTTCCCGGTGAAGTAGTCGCTCTTCGCGAGGAAGTACACGCGTCGGTCGATCATCGTCGGCATGAAGAAGGAATCGATCACCGAGAGGTGGTTTCCTACAATGATCACCGGTCCGGTCGCCGGAATGTTCTCGGCACCCTCCAGCCACGGGCGGAAGATCGTTTTCAAGATCGGCCCGATGATCAGGTGTTTAAAAATCCAGTAGAGCACAGCCCACGATTCCTCTCGACTGAGAACACCCTACCGGAGCCGGGGGTGCGACGGAGGTATGCATATAGGGTGGCAGAGCAAGGTGCGACGCGAGACGCCGCGTCGCGTATGACGGATACATGAGTATCGAAGGAGCTGCCGTGAATCAGTCCGAGACCCCGATCCTCGTCCCACCGGTGCCAGAGGACAACATAACGGACCTCCTGGAGCAGCGGGCGCAGGCGACCCCCGATCGGGCCCTGTTCGCCGTTCCGGCCGGCGATGGCTGGCGCGACATCAGCGCGACCGCTTTCCGCGCGGACGTGGTGGCCCTCGCGAAGGGATTCGTCGCTGCCGGCATCGAGCCCGGCGATCGCATGGCGTTCATGTGCAAGACGAGCTACGAGTGGACGCTCGTCGATTTCGCGATCCACTATGTCGGCGCGGTCATGGTGCCGATCTACGAGACCTCTTCGCCGCTGCAGGTGCACTGGGTGCTCGAGGATTCCGGTGCCCGTGCCGTCATCACCGAGACGGACGATCACGCTGCGCGATTCGAGGAGATCCGTGACGATCTCCCTGCGGTCGGGCTGACGTGGCGCCTCGACCAGGGCGCGCTCGCCGAGCTTCGCGCGGCCGGCGCGGGCGTCGACGACGCGGAGATCGATCGCCGTCGCGCGCTCGCCCAGGGCGCGGACATCGCGACCGTGATCTACACGTCGGGATCGACGGGGCGGCCGAAGGGGTGCGTGCTGACGCACGCGAACTTCGTCGATCTCTCGCGGAACGCGGCCGCGGCGCTCTCCGACGTCGTGCAGCAGCCCGGTGCCGCGACGCTGCTGTTCGTCACCCTGGCTCACGTGTTCGCCCGTTTCATCTCCGTCATGTCGGTGCACGCTGGCGTGCGCGTCGGGCACCAGGCCGACACCAGCCAGTTGCTCCCGGCGCTCAGCTCGTTCCAGCCGACGTTCCTGCTCGCCGTGCCGCGGGTGTTCGAGAAGGTCTACAACTCGGCGGAGCAGAAGACCGAGGCCGAGGGCAAGGGCAAGATCTTCCGGGCCGCGGCCAAGGTGGCCGTCGCCCACTCCGAGGCGCTCGATGCCGGCAAGGTGCCGTTCATGCTCGGCGTGAAGTTCCGCGTCTTCGACAAGCTGGTCTACGGCAAGCTTCGCGAGAAGCTCGGCGGTAAGGTGCGCTTCGCCGTCTCGGGCTCCGCTCCCCTCAGCCACTACCTCGGCCACTTCTACCGCAGCCTCGGCGTCAAGATCCTCGAGGGCTACGGTTTGACCGAGACCACGGCGCCCGCCACCGTCAATCTCCCGAACAAGTTCAAGATCGGCACGGTCGGCCCGCCGCTTCCCGGACACACGGTCCGAATCGCGGAGGACGGTGAGATCGAGGTCAAGGGCATCGATGTCTTCAAGGAGTACTGGAACAACCCGGAGGCCACCCGCGAGGCGTTCACCGACGACGGGTTCTTCCGCACCGGGGACATCGGCTCGCTCGACGACGACGGGTACCTCTCCATCACCGGACGCAAGAAAGAGATCATCGTCACGGCAGGCGGCAAGAACGTCGCCCCAGCCGCACTCGAAGATCCCATCCGCTCGCACACGATCATCGGTCAGGTCGTCGTCGTCGGAGATCAGCGTCCGTTCATCTCAGCGCTCATCACCCTCGATCCCGAGATGCTCGCACCGTGGCTGAACAATCACGGCGAGGACGCGACGATGACTCTCGAGGAGGCTGCAGTGCACCCGAAGGTTCTCGCTGAGGTGCAGCAGGCCGTCGACCAGGGCAATGCGTACGTCTCCCGCGCCGAGTCCATCCGGAAGTTCGTGATCCTGCCGACAGAGTTCATCGAGGCCAACGGTCACCTCACTCCGAAGATGAGCATCCGACGGGACAACATCCTCCGCGACTTCGCGGGAGAGATCGCCGACATCTACGGAGAGCATCCGCAGACGGAGAACGTCTCCGTCGTCAGGTAGTCGGCGCCGCATCTCGGGCGGAGGTCCACCGGGCCGCGCCCGGAACGATCAGAACCAGCTCGAGGTGCGGATCTGGCGCATGGCCTCGCCGCGCGTATCGCGATCGAGACGCGAGAGGTAGAGCTTTCCGTCGAGGTGATCGCATTCGTGCTGCAGCGCCTGCGCGAGCAGGCCATCACCGGCGATCTCGACCGCGTGCCCGTCGAGATCGATGCCGCGCACGGTCGCCCGAGGGTACCTCGCCACGTCGAACCAGAGGTCCGGCACCGAGAGGCATCCTTCGCCGGTCAGCACCGGCTCCCCCTCGAGCGCGACGATCTCCGGATTGATCACGTAGCTGAGTTCGCCGTCGATGTGCAGGCTGAACACCCGGAGCGTGTGTCCGATCTGCGTGGACGCGAGCCCGGCTCGGCCCTCCATATCGACGGTGTCGAGCAGGTCCTGCACGAGGGCTCTGACACCCTCGTCGATCTCGACGACCGGATCGCACACGGTGCGGAGCACGGGATCTCCGAAGACCCTGATTTCACGAATTGCCATGGCACCCGAGCCTAGCGCCTCGTTGCAGCGCGAGTCTGCAACGAGGCGCTCGTGCTGCTACTCCGCCCCGGAGACGACCGCGATGAGGTCGCCGGATTCGAGTCCGCGCGTACCCGTGAACACGATCCGCTCGATGCGGCCGGAGATCGGCGCCGTGATGGCGGCCTCCATCTTCATCGCCTCGATGGAGGCGACCGGCTGACCGGCCTCGACGACGTCGCCCTCCGCGACCTTCACGGTCACCGTGCCCGAGAACGGTGCAGCGACGTGCCCCGGCGCCGAACGATCGGCTTTCTCCGCGAGCACCGCCTCGACCTTCACGGATTCATCCTTGACGAAGACTTGACGCAATTGGCCGTTCACGCGCACCATCACGGTTCGCAGGCCCTTATCGTCGGCTTCGCCGATGGCCTCCAGCCCCACGTACAGCCGCACGCCCTTCGCGAGATCGATCGCGCGCTCCTCGCCCGATTGCAGGCCGTAGAGGTAGTCCGCTGTATCGAGCACCGAGACGTCGCCGTACTGCTCGCGGACGTCCGAGTACTGCTGGGTCGGCTGCGGGAAGAGGAGGCGATTGAGCGTCTCGCGCCGCTCAGCGCTCGACCCGTTCAGCAGCGCAGCGTCCGCATCGGAAACGGGCGCGACATCGATGTTCACGGTGCGACCCTTGAGCACCTTGCTGCGGAAGGGTTCCGGCCACCCGCCCGGGATCTCGCCCAGCTCTCCGGCGAGGAACCCGACCACTGAGTCGGGGATGTCGTACTTCTCCGGGTGGGACTCGAAGTCCGCCGGATCGGCGTCCACCGCCGAGAGGTGCAGGGCGAGATCGCCGACGACCTTCGACGACGGTGTCACCTTCGGAATGCGGCCGAGGATGCGGTCGGCGGCGGCGTACAGATCCTCGATCTTCTCGAAATTGTCGGCCAGTCCCAGCGCGATCGCCTGCTGCCGCAGGTTGGAGAGCTGCCCGCCAGGGATCTCGTGCGTGTACACGCGCCCGGTCGGGCTCGGGAGCCCGGATTCAAACGGGCGGTACACGGAGCGCACGGCGTCCCAGTACGGTTCGAGCGCGAAGACGGCGTCTTGCGAGAGGCCCGTATCGCGATCCGTGTCGGCGAGCGACGCCACCAGTGCGGACAACGACGGCTGACTGGTCGTGCCCGACATCGGCGCCGATGCGGCGTCGACCGCATCCACCCCGGCAGCACTCGCCGCGAGCAGCGTTGCGAGCTGCCCGCCCGGAGTGTCGTGAGTATGCAGATGCACCGGGAGATCGAACCGCTCGCGGAGCGCGGTGACGAGCTTCGCCGCGGCAGCCGGGCGCAGCAGCCCCGCCATGTCCTTGATCGCGAGCACATGCGCGCCGGCATCGACGATCTGCTCGGCGAGACGCAGATAGTAGTCCAGGGTGTACTTGTCCTCCGCCGGGCTCAGCAGATTGCCGGTGAACGACATCGCGACCTCGGCGACCGCTGTGCCGGTCTCTCGCACCGCGTCGATCGCGACACGCATCTGGTTCACGTCGTTGAGCGCGTCGAAGATGCGGAAGACGTCCACTCCGGTCGACGCCGCTTCCCGCACGAAGGCCTGTGCGACCTGCTCGGGGTACGGGGTGTACCCGACCGTGTTCTGGCCGCGCAGCAGCATCTGAATCGGTACGTTCGGGAGCGCCTCGCGCAGCTTCGCGAGTCGCTCCCAGGGGTCCTCCCCCAGGAACCTCAGGGCGACGTCGTACGTGGCACCGCCCCACGCCTCGACCGACCACAGCTCGGGCGTCATGCGCGCCACATAAGGAGCCACGCGCGCGAGATCCTTCGTGCGCACGCGAGTCGCGAGCAGCGACTGATGGGCGTCGCGGAACGTGGTCTCGGTCACCGCGAGCGCGGTCTGCTCGCGCAGCTGACGCGCGTAGGCTTCCGGCCCGATCTCCAGGAGGAGCTGCCGCTTCCCCGCAGGCGCTGGCCTGGACAGATCGAGATGGGGCAGCTTGGCCTCGGGATCGATGAGTTCGGGACGGGGGCCGTGCGGCTGGTTCACGGTGACGTTCGCCACATGCTGCAGCAACCGTGTCGCGCGATCCTTGGACGCGTTCATCTTGAGCAGTTCCGGGCGTTCGCCGATGAACTGGGTCGAGATGTCGCCGGACTGGAAATCGGTGTCGGCGAGAACGGCCTGGAGGAACGGGATGTTCGTCGCGACGCCGCGAATGCGGAACTCGGCGAGCGCCCGCTGCGCGCGGCGCACCGCGTCCTCGAACGATCGCCCGCGGCAGGTGAGCTTCGCCAGCATCGAGTCGAAGTGCGGGCTGATCTGCGCACCGACCTCGATCGTGCCGCCGTCGAGGCGCACCCCGCCGCCGCCCGGCGAACGGTACGCGGTGATGCGGCCCAGGTCGGGCCGGAACCCGTTGACCGGATCCTCCGTGGTGATCCTGCACTGCAGCGCTGCGCCTCGCAGCTGAATGCGATCCTGGGTCAATTCGAGTTCAGCCAGGGTCGCCCCCGCCGCGATCCGCATCTGCGCGCGCACCAGATCGACATCGGTGACCTCTTCGGTCACCGTGTGCTCGACCTGGATGCGCGGATTCATCTCGATGAAGACGTGCTCCCCGGCGCGCTCGCCCGCGGTGTCGAGGAGGAACTCCACGGTCCCGGCGTTCTCGTACCCGATCGATTCCGCGAACGCGATCGCGTCGCGTGTGAGTTCTGCCCGCTTCTCCTCCGTCAGGTTCGGAGCCGGCGCGATCTCGACGACCTTCTGATGGCGGCGCTGCACGGAGCAGTCCCGCTCGAACAGGTGCACCGTCGCCCCGGTCGAGTCCGCGAGCACCTGCACTTCGATGTGCCGCGGGCGCAGCACGGCCTGCTCGATGAACATCGTCGCGTCGCCGAACGCGGACTCCGCCTCGCGCATGGCCGCAGCCAGCGCGTCACGCAGATCCTCGACCCGCTCCACTCGCCGCATCCCTCGTCCGCCGCCGCCGGCGACCGCCTTCGCGAACACGGGGAACCCGATCTCCTCGGCGCCGGCGACCAGCGCTTCGATGTCGGTCGACGGCGGGGTGGATCGCAGGACGGGAACCCCCGCCGCGATCGCATGCTCCTTCGCGGCGACCTTGTTGCCCGCCATCTCGAGCGCGGTCTTGCCCGGCCCGATGAACCGGATGCCGGCGGCATCGGCGGCCGCCGCGAGATCCGGATTCTCCGACAGGAAGCCGTACCCCGGGTAGATCGCATCCGCGCCCGACTCGACGGCGACCCGCACGATCTCGGCGACATCGAGGTATGCGCGGACCGGATGCCCCACCGAGCCGATCAGGTACGCCTCGTCGGCCTTCAGCCGATGCAGGGAATTGCGGTCCTCGTACGGGAACACTGCGACCGTCTGCGCCCCCAACTCGTGCGCCGCTCGAAACGCCCGAATCGCGATCTCACCACGATTCGCCACCAAGATCTTCTGGAACACTCCGCCTCCTTGCTACTGTTCTCGCCGCCGGGTGCTCGCACCGTCGAACTGGTTCGATATCAAGATACATGGTCGGTCGCGCGCGAGTGGTCATATGGCGAACTGCGGCGGGAGCCGCCGGCCCGGGGTCGACGATTCCGTTCGCCCACGACGAAGTCAGGCGACGCACGGGGCGAATCCACTAAACTTGCCACGTGCATGTATTGAGTGTGAGTTCCCTCAAGGGCGGCGTCGGCAAGACGACCGTGACGCTCGGCCTCGCTTCAGCCGCGTTTTCCCGCGGCCTGCGGACACTGGTCGTCGACTTCGATCCGCAGTCCGACGTGTCGACGGGTCTGGCCGTGAACCCCGAGGGGTTCGCCAACGTCGCGAACGTGCTCGAGAGCCCGAAGGAGAAGACGGTTCGGAGCGCCATCGCGCACAGCGGCTGGAACGACTACCACGAGGGCGGCAAGATCGACCTCCTCGTCGGCAGCCCCTCGGCGATCAACTTCGACGGCCCCCACCCCTCCACACGCGACATCTGGAAGCTCGAAGAGGCCCTCGCGGTCGTCGAGTCCGAGTACGACCTCGTCCTCGTGGACTGCGCACCTTCGTTGAACGCCTTGACCCGAACCGCATGGGCGGCGAGCGATCGCGTGCTCGTCGTCGCTGAACCGAGCCTGTTCGCCGTCGCGGCCACCGACCGCGCGCTTCGCGCGATCGAAGAGATTCGGCGCGGCGTCAGCCCTCGTCTGCAGCCGCTCGGAATCCTCATCAATCGCACGCAGCCCCAGTCGCTGGAGCACCAGTTCCGCATTCGGGAGCTCCGCGAGATGTTCGGCCCCTTGGTGCTCAACCCGCAGCTCCCTGAGCGCCTTTCGCTGCAGCAGGCGCAGGGCGCCGCGAAGCCGGTGCACATGTGGCCGGGCGAAGCTTCTCAGGAGATGGCCGCGAACTTCGACCTGGTGCTCGATCGGATTCTTCGATCTGCCGGTATGGACGCCGGGCGCGCCGGAGCTTCGAACGCTCCCACTGCTACCGTCGTGGAGAACTGAGAGCGAGCTCTCGCATTGCGTGGAGCGCTCTGCCTCGACGCGCTCGATACCGGGCATCCCGGAGCTGAGCTCTCGCGAATCTGAGTCGTCGCGGAGCTGACCCCCGTTCGAGTTCGCAGGACGCGCGCCACTCCGACGCGCGCCACTCCTTGGAGTCAGGAGATCTTGCGGGTCTCCCGCCGAGCTGCCAGCTCGTCGACCGCGGTCCCCGTCGTCTCCGACGCGGTCTCCTCACGGTGCTCGTCCATGTCGACCAGAGACGTCTCCACTTCGCGGAGCACCTTGCCGACGGCGATGCCGAAGACCCCTTGCCCGCGGCTCACGAGGTCGATGACCTCGTCGTTCGAGGTGCAGAGATAGACGCTCGCTCCGTCGCTCATGAGCGTCGTCTGCGACAGGTCGTGGACGCCGGCTTCGTGCAGCTGAGCCACGGCGGTGCGGATCTGCTGCAGTGAGATTCCGGTGTCGAGCAGACGCTTCACGAGCTTGAGTACGAGGATGTCTCGGAAGCCGTAGAGGCGCTGCGAGCCGGATCCCTTGGCGCTGCGCACGGTCGGTTCGACGAGGCCGGTGCGAGCCCAGTAGTCGAGCTGGCGGTAGGTGATGCCGGCTGCGCGGGCTGCCGTGGCGCCCTTGAATCCGCCGTCCTGATTCGGGCGCGGAAGGCCGTCGTCGAACAGCACATCAGCGTCGATGGAGAACGAGGTGAACGGCTCGGCCATTGCCGCCACATCCGACT
Organism: Leucobacter alluvii; assembly: GCF_039530485.1. NCBI lineage: Bacteria > Bacillati > Actinomycetota > Actinomycetes > Micrococcales > Microbacteriaceae > Leucobacter > Leucobacter alluvii. The sequence goes on from NZ_BAAAOP010000005.1 coordinate 853,597, forward strand.
CCGTGCCGACGTGCGCGGGCGGATTCGCCGCGTCGCCGCCGGGCCGCTGAGTGTGCTCCATCGTGTTCCTTTCACATCGGCGCGCGCAAGGATGGGCGCCGAACTTCACCAACGCTATCGAGCACTTCGCCCTGGTGCAACGACCGTTGAGGGTTAATTATCGCGTGTCGACCTCAAGTGGAACTTGAGGGTTGAAAACGCGCCGAAGTTCGCGTCGTCAGGCGTTGCCGATCCTCCGTCGCAACACGCCGGCGCGCACCGTGTCGAGGTGATCCGCGATCTCGAGCGCCCCTTCCACCGCAGCAGGCGACGCCGCCTTCACGCCCCGCGTCGAGACGGCATGGCCGATGAGTTCGGCCTCGCGCTCGGCCGCGACGCGCAGCGGCCGGAGGTGACGCGGAGTGATGCCCTGCTCGGAGAGCTTCAACAGCGCGGTCACCTGCGCGACCGCGTCGTGCGGAAACACCTCGGCTGCTGGCAGCAGGCCAGCCGCGATCGCCTCGCCGATGAACCGCGGGCTCGCCCCGGTCAATCGCCGCAGCTCTTCACTGCTCAGGACGCGCTTCGGCGCCAGAATGCTCGAGGCGCTGCGCGGCGCAGCTCCGGGGATGATCGGGTCACGGCCGGCGTCGAGTTCCTCGAGCACCTCCGCGATGACTTTCAACGGCAGGTAGTGATCGCGCTGCAGCGTGAGAATCAACCGCAGGCGTTCGATGTGCGCCTGCGAGAATTTTCGATAGCCCGACTTTGTTCGCTCAGGCGTGACGAGCCCCTGCTCCTCGAGGAAGCGCAGCTTCGAGGGGGTCAGGTCGGCGAAGTCGTCCTGCAGCCGGGCTAGCACGTGACCGATGCTGAGGAGACCTGAAGGGTTTTGGCGGGCCTGGGAGGCCGCCACGCTAGTTCTCCTCGGCGAGATCGAATCGGGAGGCGAAGAAGGTGAAGCGGAACTTGCCGACCTGCACCTCTGCGCCGTCCTGCAGCACGACCGAGCCGTCGATCCGGGTCCCGTCGCAGAAGGTGCCGTTGAGCGAACCGAGGTCGGCGACCGAGAACGTCGTACCGCTGCGGCGGAACTCCGCATGTCGTCGGGATACGGTCACGTCGTCGAGGAAGATATCCACCGCCGGATGACGACCGGCGACCGTGACGTCCTGGTCGAGGAGGAAGCGCGCGCCCTGATCGGGGCCGCGCCTCACGACGAGAAGCGCCGCACCGGAGGGCAAGGCTTCCACCGCTTCCCGCTCGTCGATCGTCAGATCGGTCGCCCGCGTGCGAATGAGTGCGCCCAGATCTTCTCGGAACTGCTGGGTCGATCGCACTTCCGTACTCTCTGCGCGACGGGCATGATTGTCGCTGCTCATGTCCTCACCCACTTCTTCACTCGGGGCCTCAGCAAGCCATTCGGCTCGACACTTCTACGCTATCGCAGGCGAGGCTCCCGGCGCACGTCGGCGGCGACTTTTGTCGACGCTCACGGCGTGGCGTCCAGCAATTTCCCCGCTATTCGTGAGATTCGAGAAACGCGTAGACCTCGTGGGCGTCGACGCCGGGAAACGTTCCCGTCGGCAGCGCCGCGAGCAGGCTCGTCGGCGTCGCCGCCTCGGGCCACGCAGCCGCCTCCCACTTCCGGGTCAATTCGGCCGAGGCCTGCCGGCAGCACTGATCGTCCGGGCAGAAGGACTGAGAACGATGGGCCGTCTCCCGCCCGCGGAACCACTTCACGTCGGAGAAGCGCACCCCGACGCTCACGGAGTACTGCCCTTCTTTCGCCTTCTCGACCCGGGAGGTGCACCAGTAGGTGCCCCCCGCCGCCATGTCGGTGTACTGGTACCACGGGTTGAAACGGTCGGGCTGCCCGAAGACCGTCCGCGCGGTCCAGTTCCGGCACACGGTTGCTCCCTCGAAGTTCCCGAGCGCGTCCGACGGGAATCGCACTCCGTCGTTCTCATACGCCTTGATCAGCGTCCCCGATTCGTGCGCCTTCATGAAGTGCACCTCGAGCCCGAGTCGCTCACTCGCCAGATTGGTGAACCGGTGGGCCGCCATCTCGTAAGAGACGCCGAAGGCATCGCGCAGATCCTCCATCGAGATCTGTCGCTGCTGCTTCGCTTCGGCGAGCAGCGGAACGGCCGCCGCCTCCGGGAGCAGCACGGCGCCCGCGAGATAGTTGGCCTCAACGCGCTGCCGCAAGAACTCGCCATAGCTGCTCGGCTCCTCGTGCCCGCAGACCACACTCGCGAGCGCTCGCAGGATCGGGGCGCGCGCATCTCGCGATGGGACCGCGCCGCTCAGATACACCCTGCCGTTGCGGCGATCGATCACGGAGCGCGTCGAGTGCGGCATGTCGGAGACGTAATGCAGACTGAACCCCAGGCGCTCCGAGATGTTCGCGATCGTCTGCTGCGACACCGGGCCGCCCGCGTACCCGACGCTGTCGAGGAGACCGGTGGCCGCGCCCTCGAGTTCGGCGAAGTAGTTGCCGACGCTGCGCATCTGCGCCCGGAGTTCGGTGTTCGCACGCCGAGCCTCCTCCGGCGTCGCAGCGCGCTCCCGATGGAGCCGTTCGACTTCCTGATGCAGCCCGAGGATCGCCTGGAGCGTCTCGTCGCTCGTCGCCTTGGAGACGCGGATCGGCTGCAGACCGAGTGACTGGAACACGGTTCCTCGCTGCGCGCGCTCCACCGCGATCTCGAGGGCGGCGCGCTCCGAGGGCGCCTCCGTGTCGAGCAGCGTGTCCACCGTCACGCCGAGCGCCACCGCCAACGACCTGAGCATCGGGAGCCGGGGTTCCCGTTTCCCGTTCTCGATCGCGGAGAGCTGGGACGGTGCGCGGTCGACGGCACGCGCCAATTGCTCCAGAGTCAGGCCCCGCGAGGTGCGCAGCGCGCGGACGCGGCGCCCGAGGAGCAGCGCATCGCCCGCGGCTTCGCCGCTCGTCGCCTGCGCCGGATCGATATCGAGAAGAGTCATGCGGCTCATCCTCGCAGACGCACTTTCTTCCGGCAAGTGAAAAAACTTCAATTCTTCACCCCCCGAAGTGCCCAATCCGACTGGTGAGCACCCCTCAGGATGGAACTACACGGAAAACACGCCTTCGGGCCGAACACAGGAGTCATCGTGACCAACGACGCATCGCAGACCCCCTCATCCGCCGAGCAGCTCGCCTGGGACTGGGAGAACGACCCGCGCTGGGACGGAATCACCCGCGATTACACCGCCGCCGACGTCGTCAAGCTCAGGGGAACCGTGCAGGAGGAGCACACGCTGGCGCGCCGCGGCGCCGAGAAGCTGTGGAGCCAGCTCACCAGCGAGACCCCGACCGGCGGCTACACGAACGCCCTCGGAGCACTCACGGGCAACCAGGCCGTGCAGCAGGTGAAGGCCGGCCTGCGCGCGATCTACCTCTCGGGCTGGCAGGTGGCCGCCGACGCCAACATCTCGGGCCACACCTACCCCGATCAGTCGCTCTACCCCGCGAACTCGGTGCCGCAGGTCGTGCGCCGCATCAACAACGCACTCCTCCGAGCCGACCAGATCGAGCACTCCGAAGGCATCAGCACCGTCGAGGACTGGCTGGTTCCGATCGTCGCCGATGCCGAGGCCGGCTTCGGCGGACCCCTCAACGCGTACGAGCTGATGAAGTCGATGATCGCGTCCGGTGCCGCCGGCGTGCACTGGGAGGATCAGCTCGCGAGCGAGAAGAAGTGCGGTCACCTCGGCGGCAAGGTGCTGATCCCCACGCAGCAGCACGTGCGCACGCTGAACTCCGCGCGCCTCGCGGCCGACGTCGCCGGCGTGCCCAGCGTCATCATCGCCCGTACCGACGCCGAGGCCGCGACGCTCATCACCTCGGACGTCGACGAGCGCGATCGTCCGTTCGTCACCGGAGAGCGCACGGCGGAGGGCTTCTACAAGGTCACGAACGGCCTCGCGCCGTGCATCGCGAGGGCGAAGGCCTACGCACCGTGCTCCGATCTCATCTGGATGGAGACCGGCACCCCCGACCTGGAGCTGGCGCGCCAGTTCGCCGAAAGCGTCAAGGCCGAATTCCCGGATCAGATGCTCGCCTACAACTGCTCTCCCTCGTTCAACTGGAAGAAGCACCTGGACGACGAGACGATCGCGAAGTTCCAGCGCGAGCTCGGAGCGATGGGCTTCTCCTTCCAGTTCATCACCCTCGCGGGATTCCACGCACTGAACTCGTCGATGTTCGACCTGGCGCACGGCTACGCCCGCGACGGGATGTCGGCGTACGTCGAACTGCAGGAGCGCGAGTTCGCAGACGAGGCGCGCGGCTACACGGCGACGAAGCACCAGCGCGAGGTCGGCACCGGATACTTCGACGCGATCTCCACCGCACTCAACCCGGACGCCTCGACCCTCGCACTCGTCGGCTCCACCGAAGAGGGCCAGTTCCACTGAGCGACGGTCCCCACCGAATTCACCCGACACCACTCATATCGAGGAGCAGATCATGACGACGACCCAGGCGGGACTGCAGCTGCAGACCGCCACCACCGAACGCACCAGCACATCCGAGAGCACGACATCGCCGTCGCGGTTCGAGGTGCTCGGACGTCCATTCCCCCGCAGCGAAGAGATCCTCACGCCCGATGCCCTCGAGTTCCTGACTCGTCTGCACGACCGCTTCGCCAGCACTCGGCACGAACGTCTCGCCGACCGACAGCGACGCCGCTACGAGATCGGCAACGGACGAGATCCGAAGTTCCGCGAGGAGACTCGGGCGATCAGAGAGGATCCGAACTGGCGCGTCGCCGGCGCGGGCCCGGGTCTCGAGGATCGGCGCGTCGAGATCACCGGCCCCACCGACCCGAAGATGACGATCAACGCGATGAACTCCGGCGCTCGCGTCTGGCTCGCAGATCAGGAAGACGCGACGAGCCCGACGTGGCGCAACGTCATCGGCGGCCAGATCTCGCTCTTCGACGCGATTCGCGAGCAGCTCGCCTTCACCAGCGAGGCCGGCAAGGAGTACCGGGTCACCGCCGAGCGCACCCCGACGATCGTCATGAGGCCCCGCGGGTGGCACCTCGTCGAGAAGCACCTCCGCTTCACGGACACGCATGGACGTGCCGGTGCAGCGTCGGGCAGCCTCGTCGACTTCGGACTGTACGCGTTCCACAACGCGCGCGAGCTCGTATCGCGAGGACGGGGACCGTACTTCTACATCGCCAAGCTCGAGTCGAGCGAAGAGGCGAAACTGTGGGACGACGTCTTCACCTTCACCGAGGAAGCGCTCGGTCTCCCCCACGGCACCATTCGCGCGACCGTGCTCATCGAGACGCTTCCAGCGGCTTTCGAGATGGAAGAGATCCTGTACGTGATGCGGGACCACATCGCCGGACTGAACGCCGGGCGATGGGACTACATCTTCTCGATCATCAAGAACTACCGCGGTCGCGGAGCTCGCTTCGTGCTCCCGGACCGCAGTGAAGTGACCATGACCGTGCCGTTCATGCGCGCCTACACCGAGCTGCTCGTGCAGACCTGCCACAAGCGCGGCGCCCACGCGATCGGCGGGATGAGTGCCTTCATTCCCAACCGTCGGGACCCGCAGGTGACAGCGCGTGCGGAGGAGAAGGTCCGCGCGGACAAGCACCGTGAGGCCGGCGACGGGTTCGACGGCACGTGGGTGGCGCACCCAGACCTCATCCCCGTCGCAGAAGCCGAGTTCGATGCGGTGCTCGGTGAGCGCCCGAACCAGGTCGATCGGCAGCGCGATGACGTGCATGTGACCGCGGCTCAGCTGCTCGACGTGCGGATCGGTCGGGATATCACTGAGGCCGGCGTGCGCGAGAACGTCTCGATCGGCATCCGGTACATCGAGGCCTGGCTCCGCGGACTGGGCGCGGTCGCCATCGACAATCTGATGGAGGACGCGGCGACCGCCGAGATCAGCCGTTCCCAGATCTGGCAGTGGATCCATCAGGATCAGTCGACTGCCGAGGGCACGCGGATCACTCGGGAATGGGTCGCCGAGCTCGTCGCTGAGGCTGTCGCCGGTTTCGAACGCGCGGACGGCGATCGCTACGACGACGCTGCGGAGCTCTTCACCGACGTGGCGCTCGGCGACGACTTCCCGACGTTCCTGACCGTTCCGGCCTACAGCCGATACCTGGTCGACGCGTAGCGAGGCAGTTCCTCTCCACGACGCGCACGAGGAATCGTCGACAGCGAGCCGGGTCCCGTCGGGCCCGGCTCGCTGCACGTCAGCCGGATTTCGAAGGCTCCGATCCAGCGTCGTTCTCCCGTTCAGGGCGACGCGCGAATGACTCCTCGCTGCGCTCGATGGCCGGCGCCAACTCGTCGACCACGAGCGTGGCCGTGTCGAGTTGCCCCGTGCGATACGCAGCGCGACCCACCATGTGCGCGGCCACGGGAGCGGTGAGGGATTGAAACACGAAGACCGGCACCAGGGCGAGCAGCGTCGCGACGGACCGTTCCTCGAGCGCGATCGCCGTGATCGTCAGCAGAAGCCCGAAGATCTGGGGCTTCGTTGCCGCGTGCAGACGGCTGAGCGCGTCGGGGAACCTGATGATACCGACTCCCGCCGCGACCGAGAGCACGGCGGCGAGGAAGATGCAGACGGCCGCGATCAGATCGAGTACGGCATCAAACATGTCCCGTCTCCTTCGGCTGCTGGTGGGGAGGCTGCTCCGCGCGCCGCTTCACGAAGCGGGCGACGACGATCGTCGCGAGCGTCGCCGTGGCGGCGATCACCGTCATCAGCGGGATGGTGTCGGTGTGACCGCGGGCCACCATGTCGGCGCCGACGGCGAGCATCAGCGTCGTGAGGAGCACATCGGAGGCGATCATGCGATCCAGAATCGTCGGCCCGCGTACGATGCGCACGATGGCGGCGAGGGCGGTCACGGTGAGACCGATGCCAGCCGCGATGAGCAGGAGCTGCGTGATATCGCTCATGTCAGGGCCTGCACTTCCTGCTTGGACCCGGCTGCCATCACCAGCAGGCGCTCGATGGTGTACACGCTGCGTCGCATCTGCGTCAGCTCGCGCTGCGTCGGCGTATTCAGCACGTGCAGGTACAGCGTCGAGTTGAATCGATCGATCTCGGTCACGAGAGATCCTGGGATCAAGGAGTTCGTGAGCGCGACCATCGTCATGATGAAGTCGGACCGCGTGGTGAGCTTCACCGCGATGATCGACGTCGTCGGCACCGGTCCGGGGCGCACGGCCAGCCATGCGACTCCCCATGAGGCGCGCGCCAGGTGCCAGATGAAGTACCCCAGGTACCGCAGTGCATGCCAGACATTGAATCGACCGGCGAGCTCCACGGGCGGGAGGTAGAACAGTCGCATGACGAACACGGCGATGACCAGACCGCTGAGCACCGAAAGCAGTGACACCTCGTGCCAGAGCATCATCCAGAGAACGACGAGACCGATCACGAGGGGCAGTTCGTGCAGCCGCACGCCGAATTCGCGTCGACGGGCTTCGCGGGGCGATTCACCCGCGAGCTCCGTGGGTGCATCACTCATGCGATTCCCCCTCTTCGAGCGTGGTCTGGCCGCTCCCACCGCCGGGTCCGCCCGAGCCGGCTCCAGAGCCGTCGCCGAGCACCTGTTCCACGACGATACCCGGCTCGGCGAGAGTTTCTCCTGCCCGGGTCGCGTACGCGTAGAGCGGACCCGCGAAGATGGTCAGTGTGACGCTGATGGCGACCATGCCGGTGGTCGCCACGAACATCAGCTTCGGGATCTCCTTCTGCTCGGCCTGCGGCTGCGCATCTGGCGCGTCCTGCAAGCGCTCGAAGAGCGCCTGCTCGCGCTCGCGCAGCATGACGGCTTCCGTGGTGGTGGGCTTCGCGGATTTCGGATCGCTTCCCTGCTGCGCCGGTGCTCGCCAGAACGCGAGCACCCACGCGCGCGCCAACGCATAGAGGGTGAGGAGGGAGACGAGCGCCCCGATGCCGATGAGCCAGTACGCTTCTGGGCTCGCGACATCGGCGGCGACCGTGAAGAGCCCGAGCTTCCCGATGAACCCTGAGAACGGGGGGATGCCGCCGAGGTTCAGCATCGGGATGAAGAAGAGGATGGCGATGAACGGCGCAGTGCGCATCAAGCCGCCGAGACCGGAGATCGAGGTGGTCCCGCCTTGTCGTTCGACCAGACCGACGGCGAGGAAGAGGGTCGTCTGCACGATGATGTGATGCGCGATGTAGTAGATCGTCGCGGCGAAGCCGGCTGCATTGGCCATGCCGATTCCGAAGATCATGTACCCGATGTGGCTGATGAGCGTGAACGACAGCAGCCGTTTGATGTCGAGTTGCGAGACGGCGCCGAGAATGCCGACCAGGAGCGTCAGTCCCGCGATGATGAGGAGCAATCGGTCGACGCTCGAATCCGGGAACAGTTTCGTCTGCGTCCGAATGATGGCGTACACGCCCACCTTCGTCAGCAATCCGGCGAACACCGCCGTGACCGGAGCCGGGGCCGTCGGGTACGAGTCCGGCAGCCAGAAGGCGAGTGGGAAGACGGCGGCCTTGATGCCGAACGCGATGAGCAGTGCCAGATTGAGCAGGAGTTGCACCTCGCTCGGCAGCTCCGCGATCCGCACCGTGAGCTGCGCCATGTTCACCGTGCCCGTGGCGCCGTAGATCAACCCGATCGCTGCGAGGAAGAGCACGGACGAAACGAGCGACACGATGACGTACGTCACGCCGGCGCGAATGCGCTGCGCAGTCCCTCCGAGCGTGATGAGCACGTAGCTCGCCACGAGCAGGATCTCGAAGCCGACGTAGAGGTTGAAGAGGTCGCCCGCGATGAACGCGTTGAACACGCCGGCACCGAGCACGAGGTACGTCGGGTAGTAGATCGACACCGGCGTGTCTTCGTCTCCGTCGGCGAGGCCCTGACCGAGCGAGAAGAGGAAGACGCCGAGGAGCACGATCGATGACACCGTGAGCATGAGCGCCGACACCCGGTCCACGACCAGTGCGATGCCGAACGGAGCCGCCCAGCCCCCGACCTCCATGACGAGCGTGCCGTGCGCATCCACCAGGAACATCAACGCGCCGCTGAGCAGCACGACGGCGCTCAGGGCGAACAGCGTGATTCCCTGCTGCAAGCGGCGGTGCCCGGGCACGGCAAGTGCGAAGGCGGCCCCCGCGAGCGGGATGAGCACGGCGAGCGGAACGAGCTGAATCATGTCTTCGGCTCCCCCGCGGTCTCGGATGCATCGGAGGCTGGCTTGCCGCTCGGTGCGATGTCTGCGCCGGATTCGGCGTAGTCCTCGTCGTCGTACTCCTGCGTCTCCGCGAGGTCTTCGTCGGTGACCTCGGTCGCTGCCAGTGCGCGCGTCGTGGCGAGCTCCAGATCGGAATCGTCGTCCTGCACGCGGTCGTCATGGTCGTGCGCGAGGCGCCACGACCGGTAGATGAGCGCGAGCAGGAAGGCGCTGACGCCGAATGTGATGACGATGGCCGTGAGAATGAACGCCTGCGGGAGCGGATCGCTCATCTCCTCGGCCGACGCCTCTCCGTAGATCGGCGCAGCTCCGAAGCTTCCCGACATCAAGAAGATGAGCAGGTTCGTCGCATTGCCCACGAGGAGGAAGCCGAGCAGCAGGCGCGTCAACGACCGATCGAGCATGAGGTAGACACCGCAGGCGTACATCACCACCATCACGGCGACCAGAACGAGTGGCATCGTCATCGCGAGCTCACCTCCTCTTCCTCGAACGAGGCGATATCCGCCTCTTCGTGCTCATCGATTTCGGCGCCGAGACTCCGGAGCACGTCGAGAATCAATCCGAAGACGACCAGGTACACGCCGATGTCGAAGAGCGTCGAGGTCACCAGCGGAATGGAGCCGAAGATGCCGAGATCGATATCGACCCACGCCGACGCCAGTGCCGATTGCCCGAAGAGCATGGGGATGAACGCCATCGACACCGCGATGGCGAGCCCAGCGCCGAGAATGCGGCCGGCATCGAGCGGAACCGTAGCACCCAATTCGTGGCGGCCGCCTGCGAGGTACCGCGCGACGAGCGCGAGCCCGGCGACGAGCCCGCCCGCGAATCCGCCTCCCGGCGAGTTGTGCCCGGTCAGGAGCAGGTAGATCGACAGAATGATCAGCGCGTGGAAGATGAGACGCACCACGACTTCGAGCAGGATCGAGCGGCGCGCCGGATCGAGGTGCCGTCCCGCCAGAAGCCAGGTCATGCGGCGCGCGGGATCGTTGGGGTCTGCGACGCGGAGCAGGTGTTCCTGCGCGGCCCTCCGCGCGTCCCGCCGGCTCAGCTTCGGGCGGTTGTCGACACGGGTGCTGAGGAAGACGAGCGACGCCACGCCGGTCGCGGCAGCCAGAATCACGGAGAGCTCGCCCATCGTGTCCCAACCGCGGATGTCGACGAGCATCACATTGACGACGTTGCTCCCGTGGCCGCCGGCGTACGCGAGCTCGGGCAGCTGCAGGGAGATCGGCTCCGCGATGCGCGATCCGAGTGCGATGACCGCCAGCATGCCGAAGACGAGCCCGACGCCGATGCCGATGCCCGCACGGAGCCACCTCTTGGGGCGGCTCGCGCGATGACCGATCCGCTGGGGCAGGCGCCGGATGACGAGCACGAATGCGATGAGCGTGACGGTCTCGACGAGCGCCTGGGTCAACGCGAGATCTGGGGCCCCGTGCATTGCGAAGATCGCGGCCATGCCGTATCCGGTCAGGCCGACGAGCACCACCGATTGGAATCGCGTGCGTGCGCGCAGGGAGAACAGGGCGGCGATGATCATCACCAGTGCGATCGGGATCTGCACCGGAGAACTGATCAGCACGAATTCGCCGGGCCATTCGGCGGTCGCGAGTGCGGTGCCGCCCAGCGTTCCGACGAGCACGATCAGGATCACCGCGAGATAGAACGGAAGCGAGCCGCGCTGCGTGATGGACGTGAGCTTCACGGCGATCGAATCGACGAAGTGCGTCACGATCCAGTAGGCGTGCGATGCCGAGAACCGCTCGACGGGAGGCTGCATGCGCCGGGTCGTACGACTGAGCACCCAGGCCAGCAACGACCCGCCGATGAGCACCCCCGCCGAGGCGAACAGGGCCGGCGTCACACCGTGCCACAGTGCGAGGTGCTCGATCTTCACACCTGCGGCTTCCGCGTTGACCAGTGGAAGCAGCACCGCGTCGGCTGCAGGCGCGACCAGCCCGATCAGGAATGTCGCACCAGCGAACACGCCGGGAGCGATCAGGATCGAACGCTCGGGCGCGTGAGCGACTCGGCAGGTCTCGACGTGCGGCTTCGATGCGAATGCGCCCCAGACGAACCGACCCATGTAGGCCACCGTGAGCACGCTGCCGACGACTGCGACCACGAATGCCGCCATCGCCAGAGGCCGCTCCTGGCCGACCTCGAGCAGCTCCGTGAACGCAGACTCTTTCGCGATGAAACCGAAGAACGGCGGGAACCCCGCCATGGACGCCGACGCCAGCACCGTGATCGCGAAGAGCACCGGCATCTTCTTCCCGAGCCCGCTGAGCTTTCGCAGATCGCGGGTGCCGGTCGAATGGTCGATGACGCCGACGGAGAGGAAGAGTGGCGCTTTCGCGAGTGCGTGCGCGAAGAGCAGCGCGAAGCCGGCGAAGGTCGCCCGCGGGTCGCCCACCCCGAACACCATGACCAGCAGCCCCAACTGGCTGACGGTACCGTGAGCCACGATGAGCTTGAGGTCGAACTGGCGAAGCGCACGAATGCCGCCGTTGATCATGGTGATGGCGCCGAGAACGACCAGCGTCTCCCGATAGCCGGGCACGTCGCCGAACGCCGGGGTGACGCGGGCGATCAGGTAGATGCCTGCTTTGACCATGGCCGCCGCGTGCAGGTACGCGCTGACCGGCGTCGGCGCCGCCATGGCGCCCGGCAGCCAGAAGTGGAACGGGAAGATCGCCGATTTCGAGAGTGCTCCGGCGAGGATCAAGAACACCGCCGTGATGCCGACGCCACCCTGGGGAGGCGTGGCGACGATATCCGAGAGCAGCGAGCTGCCGACCTGATTCGCGAGAAGCACCAGGCCCACGAGCATGGCGAGTCCGCCGAGCGTCGTCACCATGAGCGCTTGGAGAGCGGCGGCCGTGGACGTGCGCAGACGGGTGAGGTGTCCGATGAGCAGGAACGAGAAGATCGTCGTCCCTTCCCAGAAGATGAAGAGCAGATAGACATCGTCCGCGAGCACGAGGCCGAGCATCGACGTCGCGAACCCCATGAACACCGCGGCGAAGCGCTCGAGCCCCGGCTCGTGCGCGTCGAAATAGCGACTGCAGTAGAGCAGGACCAGCGCGCCGGCCCCCGAGACGAGCAATGCGAAGAGCACGGAGATCGTGTCGAGCCGGAACGTCAGCGTGAGGTCGAGCTGCGGCACCCAGGCGAAGGACTCCACGACCGGCGCACCGCTGTACACCTGGACCGCGAGCACGGCGAAGAGGCCGGTAACGGCTGCGAGGAGCGCCGCCCCTACGAAGAAGACGTTGCGGCCGAGTACTCGAGCCAGCGGGTGAGTCGCGATGGATACGACAGCGAGGATGAGCAGGACACTCATCATCGCTCCCATAGGCGGCCCACTTCCGGTTCCGTCGGCGTTCAGTTCTGGAACCAGTCTACTGGAAGGGAAACACCCATTCCCCTGAGAACGAACGCTCGAAGCCCCGATCACGACCGGGAAACCTGTTCATCGTCGACGACGAGGGCCCTGAAATGGCGAAAGGGTCGTACAGTGTGTGCCGTCTCTGGCTTACACTGTACGACCCTTTCTGTAAAA